>DYPD01000034.1 GCA_020720115.1 Thiomargarita sp.
TGCCGCGAACCATCGGGCCGAAATCAGCACGGCTGTATTCCGGTCTCAATTCGTCTGTGTCCCGCTCAACCTTGCTCATAAATTTTCATTTCCGGTTTATTTGCCATACGGCAACTGATAATACGAATAACCTCGCCTTCTTCAATGTGGGATACCACTAAAAGACGCTGTTGGTTTGACATGCCAAAGGTAATGAACCCGTCTTCTTCACTTGAATGATCGGGATCATAGCCTGCCATTGACAAGGGGTCACGTAAAGCGGTGCTTGCTTCTTCAAAGGAAACACCGTGTTTACGGATGTTTGTCGCGGCTTTTTGCCGATCCCAGATAAATTTCATGGTTCAAACCTGTTTTATAGTCGGATTACTGAATCTTTAAAATAAAAGATATATAAAATCATATGCTTAATAATTATAAAAATATAATTATTGAGTAATCCTACTATAAATTCGGAGTGCCAAGCCGCAGCTTGGCACACGGCGCATCAGCACCAAATCCTGCCGCGCCGAGGGCTCCGTTAGGGTTTCAGCCGCTCGCGCACTGCGTCTTCCGTCCAGCGCAGGCGTTGTTCTAAGCCTTTGTGAAAGGGCGCGTGTAAGGTTTGCAGAATCTGCAAATCCTCCCACTCGCCTTTGACTTCCAGCGTCACCAGCGCGGTGTCGAGGGCGCGGTAGAGGGCTTGATAATAAAAGGGTTCGGTTTGCGCTTGTGCCTGTTCAAATGCTGTGGCGAGGTGTGTTGCACGGTGCTGGCGTTGGCGTAAAAGCCCAAGCCCGTCCATGCGCCGAGGCGGACGTTGTAAAACGGGTGTTTGAGTAAGTTTAGCCCTTCGTGGCAGTCGAGGCGGGCGAGGGTGTGGGCGATTTCGGTTTCTTCTGTTTTTCTGGCGATTGTTTTAGTAGACGATTAATTTCCTCCAGTTGCACAATCTGTTTTTTCAAACTTTCGACTTCGTTCTGCAATGCCTGTTGTACCAGCATGGATTTTTCTAGTTGGTGTTGTAGTTCTTTTTCCTTATCAATGGAGGAAACAATATAGCCATTTTGACAGCCTGTATTATTATTGAAATGAAATACATTTCTTTCATCTAATCCAACTAATTCAGTCACATCCATATCGTAAATATGTGCAATTCGCACCAAACGGGTAAATGAAATATCGCAGTCGCCACGCTCAATATCGCCGTATCCGGTCGGCGACAGTTCCAATTTATCTGCTACATCCTCCTGTGTCCAGCCTTTGTAGTTGTCGTAGAAACTTAAATTTTTCACGCAGTTGCATAACACATCGGCCTCGCTGGTGAATTATCGGTTTTGGCGACGAACTATCAAGTGGCACCGTTAGACAGTATCGGGATATTGTAGCAGAATTTTATCAGGCTTAAGAGAAGGTGTTGTGTTTCACCGTCTATACAACTTTACGTTGATTTTTCTCACTTTTTAACCGGAGAGTTACCGATGAAAACCTTGTGGAAAAAACTGATTATTGGAACAATGGCTTCAGTACTGGCGTTTGGCGCAAACGCGTCCTTTGCAGGCGATCCGAGCGGGACGGGCGATGTTGTGGGGCGCGACATGGCTGTGCGGGGATTGGGTGTGCTGGGCCATGTCGGCATGTGGGATGGCAGTAAGGTGCTAGAAGTGCTGAATGAATCTACCGTCATTCAGAAAAATACCTTGGCAAACTTTAAAGGACGTGTCACCAATTACTGGGGCGCACGCTATGGCAAAGGCAATAGCCCTTATAAAGCCGTCAATTTTGGCTGGGATCAGCGCAACTATAGCCCATCGTATAAATGGACGGCCACGTACCAAGTAGGAAAGTGGGTGACGAAGTCGGTATGGGATAGCAGCAAACGTAAGTATGTGCAGAAGCGAGTGATGCAAACTGCCCAGTATCGTTGTGATACGTTTGTTTATGCCTCTTATCTGCACGGAGATGGGACGAAATTGGTAACTCTCACTACGCCCGGCAACGTCTATAACTCCATGCCTAAGTCCCGCTAATAACTTCGTGATAACGGCTTAACGGTGTAACCCTGGCAGATTTTTAAAATCTGCCAGTGGTTTTTTTAGGTAAATCACTATCATTTATGGTGCGCTAACAATGAGTAAAAAGCGGCTGTCACTTCTGACTATAACGGCAACAATATTAGTTGCCGCTTTATTATATATTTCATTTACAGAAGAGTCTGTGACGGAAGATTCTGATAAGATTAACAATGCATCTATAAATAAGCCATCTCCGAAGCAAACAAGTAGAGATGCCATTATTCTAAAGACACCCGATTTCTTTAACATAAAGCCAGTAGATTCAATTGCACACAATACAACGGCTAATGTAGGACAGCCAGTTCGGTTAAATTTATTGCCAGGAGATACAGTGTCTATACTATCTAATATAGAAAATCTACTTTCGGCAGGAACACCATCAGAACAATTGGATCAGGCTCTTATCGAGTTATTAGAAAACCCTAATATATCGAGATTGGATAAAATATATCCATTATGGAATTTGATTATAAAAACCGGGCTGGATACAGAAAATGGTAACTACGTTCTGGAATATCTTAGCGCATTACAACCAATAGAACTCACTGAAGACATGATAAACGCATTTAATTCCGGTGTGTCTGATAAAACCAAAGGCTTGTTACTGGACATTTTACAAGCATCCGCTGGTATAGCGAATCCTGAACAACAGACTGAAGAACAACTCAATTTTATTGGAATGCAATCTGAACGCATACAAAATTTTTTCCTGGATCAGATTTATACCTCAGATAACGATAAAATTTTCAAGAAAGCATTTATGATATATCCATCTATAGTGCCAACAGAACAGGCTATATCAGTTATTACGGATATAATTAAAAATAAAGATCATAAAAAACTCGACCTTTCAGAAAGTGAGATTGTTTCTTTATCCGCACAAGTTGCTTTATCTACATATGAAGCCCAATCAGCCCTGCTACCAGGGTTGCTTGAGTCATTTTCGCGTGGGAATAATTCATTAGAGTCTCAGGCTTCATTTAATGATAATCTATATTCTGCGCTAAATAGCACTGATACTTCTTTCCTTGCAGACAATATAAAACCACAGGTTTCATCCTACATTAGAACACAGGAACCTCCATTATCTTCCGCGTCTCCGGTAGAATTTGAAAACTTGAGCAGCTATTATGCATGGGCAAAGGCTTATGTTGCCACTTCAAATACCGATCCGGTAACACGAAATCAGGCATTGGCAGTGACAGCCATTGAATCTTCTGATCCAACAAAGGCTTCCGCAGTAATATTATTATCGGAACCAGATGTAATACAATATATCAAACAATCAGGTTCATATGCAGAACTAAAGAAATCTATGGAGTCTGCTTTGACAAATACATCCATATCAGAAGATTCTAAGAGAATTGTAAGCGATGCGCTAGAACAGCTAAAATAGCAAATCACCGCGCAGCGCGGCTTCCAGGCCATAGCGCTCGGCTTGCTCGCGGCGGCTGAGATCGTCCAGCACTTCCTCCAGCAGGCCGTTCTCGAACGCGAAATCAAAGCCTTGTAGCGATCTTGCCAGCGCCGCCGCACGGTGGAGTTTTTCCAGCCGGTAAAAATTGTCAAACAGCCCCGGCAAAACCGCTTTGAAGGCATTGAGTTCCAGCGCAAAATCCTCGCGCATGGACAGCACAAAGTGTGCGCCAAACTGCCGATCCTGCACGGTGTCGGCAAATTCGCGGATAAATTCCCCAAACGCGGGCTTAAAACGCTGATAATTAAAAAATTCTTCAAATTGATCCAGAATCAACACCGGCGGATCGTCGCAAAACACCGTGTAGCGCCGCAAAAATTCACGCAACGGCAACGCCAGCACCACCTCATGCGCCGCCGGTAATAAACCCTGCACGCGCAATTCCTCGACAATCGCCTGTTTTAACGCAGTCAGCGGCTGGTCTACCCAACTGTTGAAATAAAACACCCGCCCCCGCCAGCTTGAGCATGATTCCGGCTTGCAGCAACGAACTTTTGCCCACGCCACTCGCTGCAAACAGCAAGGTTAGGCGGTTGGCAAGAATTTTATCCAGTAAAATCTGCGTGTCGCCGTCGCGCCCAAAAAATAAGGCGCTGTCGTCGCGGGTGTAGGGGCGGAGGCCGATGTAGGGAGTGGTGTTGGTCATTTAAGTTGCAAAGATGAAAGATGTAGGGAATCCAATCAATGAATTTCACTGTATTCTCTCGTCTTCCGTGCGTCAAGGGTGACCCGCTGGCGTTGCGGCGTTTGCAGGTGGCTCTGCATGATGAAAGTTATTACCTCAACAGGCTGTGCTGTAGCTTGCGTAAGTACATAAAGAGGATTAGTATAGGCGGTTTTTTCGGCTTTTGATGAATTTGCACCGAGGTTTGCCATGCGCACGAATATCCACCCTAAATACGAAGAAGTAACAGTGACCTGTAGCTGCGGCAACAGTTTTAAGACTCGCTCTACCGCGTGCAGAAGCCTGCATGTGGATGTTTGCTCTGCCTGTCATCCGTTTTATACCGGACAACAGCGCATTGTGGATACCGCTGGGCGGGTTGATAAATTCCGTCGTAAATACGGTATGAAATAAAGTTTGCAAAAACTTAAATCGCAAAAAAAGCACCTTTTTTCAGGTGCTTTTTTTTGTGCGGTTGGACGCGACTCATGTCTTTTAGTCGTTTAGCAGACGATAGAGTAATGCCCAGTCAAAAGCGGCGCCTGGATCGGTTTTGCGCCCTGGAGCAATCGCACTATGTCCTACTAGGCGGTCATCGGTTAGATGTGGATAGAGTTTGCGTAGTGCCCAGATAACTGATGCAAGCTGCTGATATTGAATGATTTCATAGGGTGTGTCATCAGCGCCTTCGAGTTCAATACCAATGGCAAAATCATTACAATTGGGGCGCTCTTGGAAGCTGGACATGCCTGCGTGCCAAGCGCGTTCCTGCATAGGCACATATTGCACCAGTTCGCCATTGCGCCGAATTAGCAGATGTGCCGAAACCTGCAAGCCCTGTAATTGGGCGAAAAAGGGGTGCGCTTGCACGTCAAGGCGGTTGGTAAATAGCTGGTCAATGTATTCGCCGCCAAATTCTCCAGGCGGTAAGCTGATGTTGTGTATGACCACTAGCTCTATGTCTGTATTGGACGGGCGCTGGTTAAAATTTGCTGAAACGCAACGCCGCACGCCAGTCAGCCAGCCGTCAGGCAAGAGCGCCACGCAGGGCGGGGATGGCGGCACAAATTCACTACACTTAAATGAGGACATGGTATGCAAGCAAGGATTAAATGGATTGAGGGGATGGCGTGGTTGGCGGAAGCCGACAGTGGACACGCACTGGTGCTAGATGGTGCGCCGGATATTGGCGGGCGCAATGTGGGCGTGCGTCCAATGGAAGCGGTGCTGATGGGATTGGGCGGCTGTACAGCGATTGATGTGAAGTTGATTTTGCAAAAAAGTCAGCAGCAAGTAACTGATTGTATAATTGAAATCGAAGCGGCACGCGCTGATACTGAACCCAAGGTATTCACTAAAATTCATTTGCATTTCATTGTGAGCGGTCATGAGTTAAATGAAAAGCATGTCAAACGTGCGATTGATTTGTCCGCCGAAAAATATTGTTCGGTGTCGCATATGCTGAATAAAACGGCTGAAATCACGCATGATTACACCATTCGATCCGCGTAAATGGCGCATTTACAACTGAAAAACTTTGTCTATTGGCGCAATGGTCCGTTGAGTTTGCACCTACATCCAGGCGAATGCGTCAGTCTAAGCGGCGCTTCGGGCAGTGGCAAAAGCCTGCTGCTACGCGCCATTGCCGACCTTGATCCGCATAGCGGGGCGCTGCTGCTTGATGGCGAGAACAGTCAGCAGATGCCGGCGCATCTGTGGCGGCGCAAAATCGCCTTGTTGCCAGCGGAAAGCCATTGGTGGCTGGAGCGGGTGGAGCAGCATTTTGCGCCAACCACCCCAGTGGCGCTGCCGCCGCTGTTAGCTGCCTTAAACTTGCCGCTGGACATTCTGCATTGGCCGGTTGCTCGTTTATCCAGCGGTGAGCGCCAACGTCTAGGGCTGGTGCGGGCGCTGGCACAGCAGCCCAGCGTTCTGTTGTTGGATGAGCCAACGGCAAATCTTGATCCCGATAATGCGCAAAAAGTTGAGCAATTGCTGTGCAATCATCGTCAGCAGCAGATTGCTTTACTGTGGGTAAGCCACGATGCTGCACAGCGACAACGTGTTGCACAACGGCATCTGCTATTGCACGAGGGCAATTTGCATAGCCTAAGTGCCTGACAACACTGCAAGAGTCACTGCTTAGACGAACTGGCTTTTGCTTCTACTGTCGCTGTCTTCATCTTCAAAATGCAGCAGTTTATACAATACATCGCTGAAGATTTGATTCCTCATTTATTCGTTAGACTATCCCACCACTGCTAAATGTTCAATGCGCAGTTGTAGGGTTTTGCTGCTGCGAAACAAATTGACCTCTAAACGATAAGCAAGCTGGAGTTGTCGGGCGTGTGGCGACCAGTCAGTATCTTGCGTATTGAATGCAATGGCTTCTACCAGCAACTCGCTGTCTATGGGTTTAAGCAATAGCTTTAAGTGGCGGTCTTTTAACAGACGTTTTTCTACTAGAACAAAGCGCCCGTCAAATAGGGGTTCAGGAAAATGCTGTCCCCAAGGCGCAAAATTGCGCAATAGTTCGGCAAATTCTAGGTTGAATTCTGCCGCCGTTAATTCACCGTCGCTGTGAATCACGCCCTGTAAATCGTCGGCGCTTAAATGCCGCCGCACTTGTGCGTCAAAGGCTTGTTGAAACGCGGGTAAATGCGCTTTGGGTAAACTCAGCCCAGCCGCCATTGCGTGACCGCCGAATTTTGTCACCATGTCGGGGTGGGCAGTGGCGATGGCGTCTAGCACGTCACGGATATGTACGCCTGCCACTGAACGCGCTGACCCTTTGATTTCTTGAGGATTTTCTGTGTTTAGCGTAAATACGATGACAGGGCGATGCCATTGATCTTTGACCCGTGAGGCGAGAATGCCGATGACGCCTTGATGCCAATTTTCTTCGTACAGGCATAAGCCAAAGGGCAGTTGGTCTTGGCTATCTATTTGTAAACGCTGCAAAATAGCTTTGGCTTCGGCTTTCATGTCGTCTTCAACAAAGCGGCGTTCTTGATTCAGTGCGTCTAGTTCTTCGGCCTGTACTTGTGCGCTTTGGAGGTCGTCATTGAGTAAGCATTCAATGCCGTAGGACATATTTTCCATGCGTCCGGCGGCGTTGAGGCGGGGTCCTAGGTAAAAGGCTAAATCGCTGCTGACGAGCTGTTCGGGGTCGCGTCCGGCGACTTTGATCAGGGCTTGAATGCCGGCGCAGGCGGCTTGGCTACGCATTCGCGCTAAACCTTGTGCGACTAAAATGCGGTTGTTGTAGTCCAAAGGCACAACGTCGGCAACTGTACCTAATGCCACTAAATCCAATAGGTTAGCTAAATTTGGCTGGGGGCGTTGCGGATGAAACCAGCCGCGCTCACGCAGCCGCGCCCGCAATGCCATCATGAGATAAAAAATCACGCCGACGCCTGCCAGATGCTTGCTTGGAAAGCTGTCGCCGATTTGGTTGGGATTAACGATGGCGTCGGCGGCGGGCAATTCGCGCCCAGGCAAGTGATGATCTGTGACCAGCACGCGCATTCCCGCCGTTTTAGCGGCTTGCACACCGCTGAAGCTGGCGATGCCGTTGTCCACCGTAATCAGCAATTGTGCTTGCAAAGGCGCGGCAAGTTGCACAATCGCGGGGGTTAAGCCGTAACCGTGTTTGATGCGATCCGGCACTAGATAATCCACCCGCGCCGCGCCCATTGCCCGCAATGCCCGCACGCCGACCGCGCAACTGGTAGCACCGTCGGCGTCAAAGTCTGCCACAATCAAAATGCGCCATTGGGCTTCTAGGGCTTGCACTAACAAATCCACTGCCGCCGTTATGCCTTTGAGCTGTTGCGGCGCGACGAGCTTGTTCAAGGCGTAATCCAGTTGCTCAACGGACAACAGCCCGCGACTGCTGAGGATGCGTTGTAGCACTGGATGCAGATCAGCGGGTAATTGATGAGGCACAGCGGGACGGCGTTGGATGCGGGTATGATTCATGAAACAAACGACGGCTTGGCAACAAGCACGGGGTTTTTATAGAAATAAAGCACTGGCGGGAAATTCCTTACATAAAACTACCAAAGTTTCCAAGTTTTGCGACCTGAACACTTTGGTTAGAAAGCCTTGGTGTTTGTTTACCAACCTTGCAATTGAAACCAACCTGCGCGATTAAGCACGTCTTTAGAATAATCGCGTCCAGTGGTTTTGCAATCCACATCGCTGCCCGCCGAAATGCAGCCATAGGTAGCAGTTGCGCCTGCGTTGTAAGCCGCAATAATGGCACGCAGCATTTGCGTAGCAGGTACATTGCGCTGTTCAAAAAAGCTGCGGGCGCTGTTGAGCACGGTGCAGGCATATAACAGATTAGCGCGTTCATTTTGCCAGTTACCCGTGCGAGCAAATTCGTGCCAATCGTAATCAATTTGCATCAGTCCGCGCCCGTAACCCGGTCCGTCGTTGGGTTCGAGACCGGTACGCGCACCGCGTAGCGGGCGCTTGGCGAAATCCCCACGTCCGCCCGGACCTGGCGGCGTGAGGGCTAATCCCCAGTGCGATTCCCGCGAACCTATGCCGCAAATAATCGCAGCCGGCAAGTTGGTTTTCTGTGCTGCTTCGAGAATAATGGAACGGTATTTGTTGGCTTGCTGCAATTGGCGCAACATGGTCGAATCATTGATTGCCAGGGTAGTGGCGAAGCGTTGCTCGCCAGTGGTGTTGCTGCCGCCGCCACCGCTGACAATAATGCCACCGCCGCCGGCTGAATATTGGTTGGTGGTTTTACTGCCAAATAATGAGCCGAAAAAGCTGAATAATCCCATGTTGTTCTCCTTGTCATGCCTTAGCCCTTATCCTAGACTGAATGCCGCTCATGCGGCGTTCAATCCCGTTTAATCGCCTCAGATGAATATCATCTGTTTGATCTAAAAAGCCTTTTAGGCGTATAAAAAGCCTGTTTTGGTTGCCAATTGGCATAGAATCCCAGAAAAAACCTATTTATGCAATGGAGCTTGCACTGATGAATTCCCTTAAGAAGTTGACGATTTTATGTTTATTTTTCCTCCCTTACCCACTGTCTGCACAACTCCAAAACCCGTCGCTGGAAGCCCAGCGCCAACTGTTTCTAACTGCGCAGAATGCTTTAGAAAATCAAGATATTGAAGGCTTCCAAGCCAGCCTGCAAAAGCTTGGCGATTACCCGCTGAGCTATTATTTACACTACCAATACCTTGCCCCGCGCCTGCATATGGTTGGCACTCAGCCGCTTAAAGATTTTTTTCGTGCTTATCCCAACGCGCCTTTGAGCAACAGCTTGCGTTACGACTGGCTCAAGCATTTAGCCCGCGAAGCCCGTTGGGAGCAATTCATCAGCGATTACAGTCCGCAACTGAAAAATCCTGATCTGCATTGTCACTATGTTGCCGCTCGCTTGCAGCGGGGCGATAACGACAAAACGCTACAGGAAGAGGCGCGGCAGCTTTGGTTAAACGGGCGTTCACAGCCGAAAGCGTGCGATGCGGTGTTTGATTATTTGTATAGCCAGCAAATGAACGATGACTTGCTTTGGCAACGTTTGCGTTTGGCAATGCTGGAGAAAAACTTTCCGTTAGCTAAATTTTTAGGCAAAAAACTCAGCGACACTGGCTTGCAAAGACACCTGGCGCTGTGGCTGCAAATGGTGAGTAACCCATTATCAACACTAGAAAATTTGACTGAATCCGATAGCCAAAATGTACGCGAAATCCTGCTTCAAGGGCTGCACCGCCTGGCACGCAAGGATGTCAGCAACGCCCAGCGTTTGTGGCAAAATCTTAAGGATAAATATGCCTTTAGCGCGGACGAGCGCGATGCCATGCAACGCGAACTGGTGTTGCGGGTCGTTTTGAGCGAACAACCGACCGCTTGGCAGCAGCTTAAAACCTTGACCTCTCAGCAATTTGATCCCAGCTTGCAACAACTTTTTTTACAATACGCACTGCAAGCACAGGATTGGAAAGCTATTGTTGACGTAATCCAGCGATTTTCGCAGGATACCCAAGATCAACCCCAATGGCGTTATTGGGAAGCCCGCGCTTTGGAACTGGGCGGCAAAGCCAGCATCGCCAAAGACCTGTACAAAGATTTAGCCAAAGAACGAGATTTTTATGGTTTTTTAGCCGCTAACAAGGTCAATCTGCCTTACGTTTTTAACCATCAAAAGACGCCACTACCTGACACTGATGTGCAGGAACTTTATAAAAAACATCCCGGATTAGCGCGAGCACAGGAGTTTTTTGCGCTGGGTATGGTTTTGGAAGCGCAGCGTGAATGGCAAGCAGAAATGGCGTATCTCAATCAAGCGGAAATGATTCAAGCGGCTGCCTTAGCGCGGCAATGGAATTGGTATGATCGCGCCATTTTTACCGCTGCTAAAGCTGAGTATTACGACGATTTAGACATGCGCTTTCCGCTGGCGTTTTTAGAACAACTGAGCGTGGGCGCAAGCGAACAGGGCGTGGATTTGGCGTGGGCTTACGGCATTATGCGCCAAGAAAGCGCCTTCCGAGCGGATATTAGCTCCCCAGCCGGAGCGATGGGCTTAATGCAACTGATGCCCGCTACTGGTCGCGCAATGGCAGACAGCATTGGCTTAAGCCTTGAAAATACGCAGGATATTTATCAAGTCGAGACGAATATCCGCCTTGGCACTACTTATCTGCGGCACATGTTAGACCGCTTTAACGGTAACTACACGCTGGCGACAGCCGCCTACAATGCCGGACCCGGACGCGCTGCACAATGGGCAGACCGATATGCCTGTTTGCCAGCGGATATTTGGGCAGAACTCATTCCTTTCCGCGAAACCCGCACCTATGTGCAACGTGTGCTGACTTATGCGGTGATTTTCGATGCCCGTTTACAAGAGCGCGGCTTAGTCGAAAAAATCCGCCCGCTGCGTTTGCAAGCGGTGAGCGGTGAAAACTGTGTGCCGCTCACGGCGCAAAATTAGACTGGTTGCGCTGGGTATTGATTGGCTAACGCCTACTTGCCGTTGTCTCGCTGTGCGCTTCGACAAGCTCAGCAAGCGACGGCAGATTTACCAACAACTTCTATCGCCAAAGTTCATCATTTGTATGATTAAGACCTTCCAGGTTTTTGAAACCTGGAAGGTCTTAACTCACATTTATCTTGCAACTGATACATTTTCGCTATAGGTGTGCTTATTATTTTTCCACCACTTTGCTATTCCAGTATTGGCTGAATTGTTGTCCTTGCTCCTGGTCTTCTATGAAATCGAGCACTTCAGGCAAGCTGAAATAAAACAAATTACCCACTGCGCCCAAGGCTTCAACCCCAGCTACACCGCCGTAATGTTCTGCGATGCGTTGCACAATAGACATGCCTAAGCCTTCTTGTGCGTGTTCTATACTGTTGAATGCAGCAAAAACTTGTTTACGTTTGGCTTCACTTAAACCAGGCGCATTGTCTTTAATCCAAAAGCGAATAAAACCGCTGCCGTCGCCATCTGCGCCCAGTTCTAGGCGAGGCGGGCGACCGCCATTTTTTAAGCCGTTGCTGATGTAATTTTCCCAGACTTTTTCAATCCAAGGTGCATAGCCCCAGGCAGAGGGCCATTGCGCCGGCAATTTGAGTTGTCCGTTGTATTTTTTTACTAGGTAATCCAGTCGCTCTAGCACTTTGGTGACAATCTCGCCCATTTTGAGTTCATCCATGCTGCCACTTTCTGAGCGGACTTCTGCCAGTAATAACAAGTCATCAATGGTAGCGACCATGTCGCGCCGTGATTGTTCTATTTCATGGACGAATTTGGCGGGTTCGGGTTTATCCAGTTTTTCTAAATCACTGAGGAGGATTTTAGTTAAGCCCGATAAGCGTATCAGGGGTTTTTTTAAGTCGCGGGCAACAATGCGGGCGTAAGCTTCTAGGTCTCTGTTGCGTTGTTCTAGGACTTTATTGTCTTGTTCACGCATTTGAATTTCTTGTTCTAATAAGCGGCGCATTTTGTTGACGCCTAAGTGGGCGTTGACCCGCGATAGCACTTCTTCTTGTTGTACGGGTTTGGTAATGTAGTCTACTGCGCCTATTTGAAAGCCTTGCACTTTATCTACTGTTTCAGTCAGGGCGGTCATGAAAATCACGGGGACATCTTTGGTTTCTGCATTGCTTTTCAAGCGGCGACAGACTTCAAAGCCATCCATATTAGGCATCATGACATCTAATAGAATCAAATCTGGGCGAGCGTATTGCAGTTGTTCTAAAGCGTCTTCGCCATCTTGTGCAACTCGTACTTTGAAATCATGTTCGCGCAAGTAGGTAAACAACATTTTTAAGTTATTGGGCACATCATCTACAATCAATAATGTGCCTTTGCTTATTTCTTTTGTATCCATTGCTTTTTTCCCCTGACTAATTTCATTGGTTATCCAGTTTTATAGTAGGATTACTCAATAATTATATTTTTATAATTATTAAGCATATGATTTTATATGTCTTTTATTTTAAAGATTCAGTAATCCGACTATAACATTTCTCGCGCAAGTGATTTCAATGCCGCCCAAGCATTTCTCGCGCATGAGCCAGCGTTTGTGCAGTGATTTCAATGCCGCCCAGCATTCGGGCAATTTCTTCTACGCGCTCGCTTTGATTTAAACGCACTAAGTCGGTTAAGGTGCGGTCTGCTTGCGCCTGTTTGCGCACCCGTAAATGCTGTTGTCCACAGGCGGCGACTTGCGGCAAGTGGGTAATGCAGAGCACTTGCCGTTGTGTGCCTAACGCCGCCAGTTTTTGTCCGACAATTTCCGCTACGCCACCCCCAATACCGACATCCACTTCATCAAACACCAGCGTCGCTACTTCGCTGCCTTGTGCGGTGATGACTGCAATGGCTAGGCTAATGCGCGACAATTCTCCGCCGGAAGCGACCTTGTGCAAGGGTTTGGGCGATTGTCCAGGATTGGCGCTGACCAAAAACAGCACTTCATCTGTGCCCACTGCTGCCGGTGGCGCTTCGGGCTGGGCTTGCACTTCAATCACTAAGCGCCCGCCTGGCATTCCTAACGGCTGCATCTTATCAGTGATAGCCAGAGCCAAAGTGTGCGCCATCTGTTGGCGTTGCTGGGATAATTGAGCTGCTGCTGCACGATAGGCTTTAAGCGATTGTTTTAGTTCAGTTTCAAGCCGCGCTGCACGTTCTTCATACTGCTCTAATCCGAGCAACTGCTCGCGCAATTGCACCAGCAAAGCCGGCAGGGCTTCAATCCGCACCTGATGTTTGCGGGCGGTATCCTGTAGCTGCGCCAGCCGTTGTTCTAGCCAATCTAAACGCTGCGGATCCAGTTCTAAGTGATCCAAGTAATGCTGCAATTCATGCGCGGCTTCTTGCCCTTGAATCAGTGCAGCATCCAGCATGTCCACTATGGGCGCGAGTTTCGCGTCATGCGCCTGCATATTGGAAAGCTCGCGTAGCGCCAGGCTTAAGCTGGAAAGCGCTGCCGTGCCCTGTTCACCTTCTAGGGCGGTCAAGGCGATTTGTCCGCTTTCGAGCAATTGATTGGCGTGAGCTAGGCGCGAATGCTCGGCTTCCAGCGTTTCTAGGCTGGTTTCTGTGAGTTCCAGCGCTTCTAGCTCTTCGACCTGATAACGCAATAGGGTTAATTGCGCTTGGCGATCTTTGCCATATCCGCCTAACTGTTTCAATTCATTACGCAATTGCTTCCAGTGCGTATAAGCCTCGGTGACTTCCTGTAACACCGGATTGGGCTTGGTCATGCCATCCAATAATTGGCGCTGCGCATCTACGCGCAACAAGGCTTGATGGGCGTGCTGGCTATGAATGTCTACCAGGGTTTCGCCCAGCGCGCTGAGGTTTTGCACGGTAATGCTGTGCCCGTTTAGGAAGGCGCGGGAGCGTCCGTTGCGGCTGACCAGGCGGCGAATCACGCACGGTTCGGTGACGGGTAATTGCTGCGCTTCTAGCCAAGCACGGGCGCTGGGCGTTAAATCAAAGCATCCGCTGATTTCGGTGTGTTCGCAGCCCTCGCGCACCACGCTGCTGTCGGCGCGTTCACCCAGTAACAAACCCAGCGCGTCAATGATGATAGATTTGCCCGCGCCCGTTTCGCCGGTAATGACCGTCAAACCCGCGTCTAAGTCTAGGCTTAGGGTTTGAATAATGACAAAATCTTGCAAACTGATATTTCGCAGCATAGCGCGCAAGTGCATCTGAAGTTGTAGAATAAAAAAGAGAAAATCGCTTTTGTGCGGGCTTTTTTTAGTACGGCATTTTAAGGCGCGGCGCGGCGCTTTGATACTTTATCATGCAAGTGTAGCAACGCCTGCAACAAGCCTTCGTCATCGCTTTGGGGGGCAATTGCTGCTGCGCCTTGCACGCCGGCTTGACGCAGCTTATCCAGTAAACGCGGGCTGATCAGCGCCCAGCTTTTATCTTGTAACCAAGGCGGATTGCCGAGCAATTGCAATAGATTTTGCAGCCCTTCACCACTGCTGATAACAATGCTGTCAATTTCGCCTTGCACCAACCAGGGATGTGCGTTTTTATCCAACACGGGCACACAGCGGCGATACACTGCGACTGTGTCCAGTTGCGCTCCACGCTCGCGTAAGGTTTCCGCCAGCAGTTCGCGCCCGCCTTCGCCGCGCAAAATCAGCACCCGTTTGCCCTGCATCTGTTGTAATTCGGGTAATGCCAGCAAACCTTCACTGTTGAATTGCGCCGGCAACCAATGCGGCGCACAACCCAAGGCTTGCATCGCCGCAGCCGTGCCCTTGCCAACAGCCGCCAGTTGCAATTGAGCTGGCAAAGCACCGTTTTCTAGCAATTTGGGCAGGGCGTAATGCACGGCGTTGGCGCTGATGAAAATCGCCAGTGCGTACTGTTCTAGCCTGTTCCGACAGCGTTCCAAGGCGCTGTCGTCTGCTACGGGCTGTATATCAAGCACAGGAAACACCCAAGGGATGCCGCCGCAAGCGCGAATAAGCGCACAAAGCGGCTGGGCTTGATGCGCTGGACGGGTCACGAGAATGCGCTGTTGCGCTAAAGCCTGGGCAGAAAGCGGCAGTTTCATGCTTGCACTTGCGCCAACAATTCACCAGCGCCCTGCGCCAGCAAATCTGCCGCCAAGAGTTCGCCAAGCGCCTCGCCTTCTTCGATTGCGCCGCGAATTTCGCCCTGGATAATGCGGCTGCCGTCGGGACTGCCGACCAGTCCGCGTAGGAAAAGTTCCGCGTTTTCTAATTCTGCAAAACCCGCGATAGGGGTTTGGCAACTGCCCTCCAAACGGCGATTGAAGGCGCGTTCTGCGGCGACGCAATAGTGCGTATCACTGTCGTTCAAAGTGGAAATGAATTCAATGACGCGCAGATCAGCTAAACGGCACTCAAGACCGATAGCACCTTGTCCTATTGCGGGTAACAAGAAATCGCTGGGTAATAATTGACGAATGCGCTCAGTGAGTCCTAAACGCAACAAGCCCGCTGCCGCGAGAATGATGGCATCATAATCGCCTTCATCCAGCTTGCGTAAGCGCGTACCCAGGTTGCCGCGCAGGGTTTTAATCTGTAAATCAGGACGTTTAGCGAGCAGTTGGCACTGACGACGCAGGCTGGAAGTGCCAACAACCGCCGCTTCAGGCAAGCTTTCTAAGCTTGCATACTGGTTAGAAACGAAAGCATCGGTTGGGGTTTCTCGCGCTAAAATCACCGGTAAAGATAAGCCTTCCGGCAATTCTACTGGCACATCTTTCATGGAATGCACGGCGATGTCGGCACGCCCTTCCAATAATCCCTGTTCCAATTCTTTTACAAACAAGCCTTTACCACCAATTTTAGCCAAGGAGGTATCGAGCAGTTGGTCGCCTTGCGTGGTCATTTCCACCAGTTCAATCCGCAAGCGCGAATAGGAGCGCGTCAAGCACCCTTTTACATGATTGGCTTGCCACAAAGCCAAAGGACTGTTGCGTGTGGCGATTTTCAGCAGTATGTCAGTCATGTTTTTTCTTATTTAAAGTCAAGTTGTTAATCTTAAATTTCGGTTTTGTAAACGGGCAATGAGTCTATTTATACTGCTTTCACTGAGAAATTCCACTCAGGAATTTTCACATAAACTATGATTATCAATGAGTTATGTTTATTTTAGGCGACACAGCAGACGTTTTTGGTGGCTTTGAATAGTGTAAGCCTAGCGATGGTGACAAATAAAGGACTGAATAGGATGAATTTTAAGACGGTTAGCGCCTGGTTAACCTGGTTTGCACAAGCGCACCCCAAAGCCATTGATTTAGGGCTAGAGCGTGTCCGCGCCGTTGCCGCACGACTGAATTTGCTGCATCCAGAGTGCGCCATTATCAGCGTTGCTGGCACCAATGGCAAAGGCTCAAGCGTAAACTATTTGGAACATATTTACCGCGCCGCAGGTTATCGCACGGGCTGTTACGCCACACCGCATTTGTTGAGCTACAACGAGCGCATTCGCTGTAACGGACACTTGGTGACGGACGCCGCATTGTGCCAAGCCTTTGCCACTATTGATGCAGCCCGCCAAAGCATTGGTTTAACTGAATTTGAATTTGGCACTTTGGCAGCAATGCTGTTGTTTCAACAAGAAAAGGTAGATATTGCGCTGCTTGAAGTGGGACTTGGCGGACGGCTGGATGCGGTGAATCTGTGGGATGCTGACTGTGCGCTGATTACTGCCATTGGTATTGATCACTGCGAATATTTGGGACACACCCGCGAACACATTGCTGTGGAAAAAGCCGGTATTTTGCGCCCGCAGCGCCCAGCGGTGTGCTCTGATCCGCAACCGCCGCACAGCCTGCTGGCTTATGCACAACAGCAACAAACGCCCTTGGCGTGCGTGGGACGCGATTTCCATTATCAGCGCGACGCGCAAGGCTGGCATTGGTATGATGGAGAAGGATCGCAAGCGTCCTTTTACGCGAATTTGCCGTCCCTGCATCCAGATGCCAACTATGCTTATCGCAACGCCGCTGGCGTGCTGCAAAGCGTGCAGCTTATGCAGGAACTCCTACCCGTGCCCGCTACTGCAATCCGAGAAGGCTTGCAAAACATGCGCTTAGCTGGACGTTTTCAAACCTTGGCAAACGCGCCTGTGCCCTGCATTGTGGATGTGGCGCACAATCCGCTGGGCGCGGCGGCGTTGCGCGAAGCCCTGCAACAACAGCCTTGTAGTGGTCAAACCCATCTTTTGCTCGGCATGATGCAAGATAAAGACATCGCCGGCACGCTGAAAGAATTGCAAGCAGTGGTAGCGGTTTGGCATTTGGTGGATTTACCCGGTATTGCCCGTGCCGCAACCGCCGCCACGCTACAAGCGCAAGTGCTGGCGTTAGGCGCGACCAATAGCCAAGTTTATCCCGATGTAGCCAGCGCCTACACGCAACTCCAGACGCATTGGCAAGCTCAGGATCGTTTAGTAGTGTGCGGGTCTTTCCATACGGTCGCAGCGTTGCTGGCGTTTTTGCCGCAAGCCTGATACCTTCCCGCGCTTTTCTCCTATACTATCGGTTTACCTAAAAGTGGGACGGTGATGGCAGAGAAAGACCTTATCTCTAAGCAACTGCTGAAACAAATTGCCATTGATATGGCGAAATATTTGTTTAAACTCGACATTACTGACGCAGAATTGCTGGATACTGAATTTCAACGGATTGAAAATCGGCGCGTGGATTTGCTGTTGCAAGTCAGTGCGCCAGAACACTATGTGCTCCACATTGAAGTGCAAAACGACAATCATCCGCACATGGCGTTGCGCATGTTGCGCTACTGGACTGATATTGCGCTGGCGTACACCGAACAACCTATCCGGCAATATGTGGTGTACATCGGCAGCCAGCCGTTGCGCATGAAAGCTCGGCTAGAAACGCCTGATTGGAGCTACTGCTATCACATGATTGATATGCGTCAGATTGACTGCAAACTCTTTTTGCAGCAAGGTGAACCTGACGCCTTAGTTTTAGCGATTTTATGCGATTTCAAAGAGCAAGATGCGCGTTTGGTCGTGCGCCACATTGTGCAGCGTTTGCACGACAAACTGGCAAACGATGCACATGGCTTGGGCAACTATTTGCGTATGCTGGAAATTATTTCCAGTAATCGGAATTTACAGCAGTTGGTAGCAGAGGAAATAACTATGTTAAGCGCGATTAGACTCTCAGATTTACCTTCTTATCAAGCCGGCAAACAGGCGGGACTCCAAGAAGGCATTGAACAAGGACTGGAACGGGGACTGGAACGGGGACTTGAACGGGGACTTGAACAGGGTCTAGAAAATTCAAGGCATCTCTTGTTAATGCTATTACACGAAAAATTTGGCATTCTACCTCAACATACGCAGCAACGCATTCAACAAGCAAGTACAGAAGAACTTATGCAGTGGACGCAAAGATTTATCCAGTTCAATACCTTAGAAGAAATCTTCAACCACAAATAAGGATACATCATGTTTGAATTCATCAAAGCCGGTGGCTTTTTTGGGTAGCAGAGGAAATAACTATGTTAAGCGCGATTAGACTCTCAGATTTACCTTCTTATCAAGCCGGCAAACAGGCGGGACTCCAAGAAGGCATTGAACAAGGACTGGAACAAGGACTGGAACGGGGACTTGAACAAGGTCTGGACAGTTCAAGACGTTTATTATTGGTGCTATTGCACAAAAAATTCGGCATTCTGCCTCAACATACGCAACAACGCATTCAACAAGCAACAACAGAAGAACTCATGCAGTGGACCGAAAAATTTGTTCACGCCAATACCTTAGAAGAAATCTTCAACCTCAAATAAGGACGCATCATGTTTGAATTCATCAAAGCCGGTGGCTTTTTAATGTACCCCATTCTACTTTGTTCTCTGGTTGCAATGGCTATCATTGCCGAGCGTTTCTGGAGCTTGCAGCGCAAGCGCATCATCCCGCCTGGCTTGGTTGGACAAGTGTGGAATTGGGTCAAAAGCGGCAAATTGGATCGCCAGCACATTGACGCGCTACGCAGTGGATCACCGCTGGGAAAAATTCTCGCGGCTGGATTGGTCAATCGCCATCGTGGGCGCGATGTCATGAAAGAAAGCATTGAAGAAGTCGGTGCTCATGTTGTACATGAATTAGGTAAATACCTCAATATGCTAGGGGTTATTGCCTCCATTTCACCGCTGCTCGGCTTACTTGGTACAGTCATGGGCATGATTGAAGTCTTCGCTACCATCAGCGGTCAAGGCGTTGGCAACGCAGGTGCTCTGGCAGGGGGGATTTCCAAAGCCCTATTCACCACCGCCGCCGGTTTAAGCGTGGCGATTCCTGCGCTGTTTTTCTATCGCTACTTGCGTGGGCGTGTGGATGAACTGGTGATTGGCATGGAACAAGAAGCCATCAAACTGATAGATGTAGTGCAGGGTACACGCGACAAATCCAGCCCTAACAGCAACAATGGAAACACTAATTCATGAACTTGCACCGTAATTTACCCTCAGATCAAGACGATAACCTGATCGATCTTGCACCGCTCATAGACGTGGTATTTATCCTGCTGATTTTCTTCATGGTTTCCACCACTTTTATGCGTGAATCCGAACTCGAAGTCACGCTACCTGAAGCCAGTGGCAAAGCATCCGAAACCAAACCCAGCACCATCACCATCACAGTAGATGAACTAGGGCGCTACGCGATAGACGGCAAGGTATTGATTAATAACCAAACTGACACCTTAAAGCGTGCTTTGCAGCGCGAAATGCAGAAATACGAAAAACCCAGCCTACTGATTCAAGCTGACGGCGCAGCCCAGCACAGCGCCGTTGTCACCGTCATGGATGTCGCCCAGCAGCTTGGCTTATATCGCATGGGCATTGCCACACGGGTTGAAGAAAAAGCCAACACCGAGGAATAGCGTTTCACTATCCTATTGAATTTGCTGCATTTAGACGCCACTACCCAACATGATCCGCCGCTTACTCTTTCATAACTTTCGTACCGTTTACCGTGTTGACCAGTGGTTTCGCCAGCGTTTTACCAAACCGGGCACCCTGGTTTTTGGTGCGCTGGTAGCGGCAGCGGTATTTGGCATTGACACCCGTAAAACCCTGGCATATCAGCTTTTTAGCTTAACTGCTGCGCTGTTGCTGATGAGTCTATTAGCCAGTCTGTGGTTTCGTGTCCGTTTCAGCTTTAAGCGCGAATTACCGCCTTTTGGTAGCGTAGGCAAGCCGTTGCCTTATCAGGTGGTGTTGCACAACCACAGCAAACGGGCGCAAGTTGGGCTGTTTTTGCAGGAGGCGCTGGAAGGCGATGACATCAGTTTTGCTGATTTTTCTCATGCAGTAGCGCCGACTACAAGCCGCAATTGGTTTGATAATTATGTGGGGTATCCGCGTTGGGTGTGGTTGCTACGGCATAAGCGCGGTGCGTACACGGACTGGCAAGCCTTGCCAACACTGCCAGCACAACAGGCGCTCAAGGTGCGTGTGCAGATTTTGCCGCAACGTCGTGGTTATGTGCACTTTCGCCGATTACTGATTGCTTGCCCTGATCCACTGGGGTTGTTTCGTGCGCTACAAACAGTGGTACAGGCAGACTCAGTGCTGATTTTGCCCCAGCGTTACCCCATACCGCAGGTGAATTTACCTGGCTCGCGTCGCTACCAAGCCGGCGGCGTGAATCTCGCCATGTCGGTGGGGGATGCGGTGGAATTTGTCGCATTGCGCGAATATCGCCCTGGCGATGCGTTGCGCAACATTCACTGGAAAAGCTGGGCGCGGCAGGGCAAGCCCATTGTGAAAGAATTTCAAGACGAATTTTTTGTGCGCCATGCGCTGGTATTGGATACCTTTGTCAACGCCAAGCAGCGGGAAGCCTTTGAAGCAGCGGTCTCGGTTGCGGCATCCTTTGTCGGGCATCTCACCACGCAAGACACTTTGCTGGATTTAATGTTTGTCGGCACTCAAACCTATCGCGTGACGGGCGGGCGCGGTTTGGGGCATGTGGAAAAAATGCTGGAAATCCTAGCGTGTGTTGAACCCTGTGTGGACAAAGGTTTTGACAGTCTAGCGTCCTTAGTGTTACAGCACGCGCACGAGTTGAGCGGCTGTATTTTTGTGCTGTTGGCTTGGGACGAACCGCGACAAACCTTGCTGAAAAATCTACAGCAGTACGGCTTGCCTTTGTTAGTGCTGATTGTCAGCGAGACGGAAACCCTGCCGGCGCTACCTGGCTATTGCCACCTGCTACGCATGGGGCAAGTGGCGCAGGACTTGGCGCAATTGCCTTTGGCTTGAAGCCACAATGCTCAAACACATCCAATCGCTGCCCATCGGGCGCTAGACAGTATTTCTCAGACTTACCTCATTCCCAACCAGGTTAGCGGATTGTAAGGCAACTAAGAGTGCTAAAATACCTGTAAGCTTTAGCCTAGCAATCTTAACCAATGGAGACTTTTGATGACCGCAAACCTTGATGCAACCCTTGATATTGATCCCCAGGAAACCGCTGAATGGCTGGAAGCCCTGGCGTCAGTGCTGGATAACGAAGGCGCTGAACGGGCGCATTATTTATTGGAGCGTTTGATTGATAAAACCCGCCGCTCTGGGGCTTATTTACCCTTTTCTGCGAATACGGCTTATTTGAATACCATTCCAGTACACCTAGAAGAGCATTCGCCGGGCGATCTGGAATTGGAGTGGAAAATCCGCTCTTATGTGCGTTGGAATGCGGTGGCGATGGTGGTGCAGGCAAATAAGCACAGCTCAGAATTAGGCGGACACATCGCCAGCTTTGCCTCGGCTGCAACTCTGTACGATGTAGGTTTTAACCACTTTTTCCGCGCACCAACGGCATCACACGGCGGTGATCTGGTGTATTTTCAAGGACATTCCGCACCTGGTGTTTATGCGCGTGCTTTTTTAGAAGGGCGTTTGACTGAAGAACAGTTGCGCAAATTCCGTCAGGAAGTAGATGGCGGCGGCTTGTCTTCTTACCCGCATCCTTGGCTCATGCCGGATTTCTGGCAATTTCCAACGGTTTCAATGGGTTTAGGTCCAATTCAAGCGATTTACCAAGCGCGTTTCATGAAGTATTTAAGCGACCGCAAACTGGTGGATAATTCAGATCGCAAAGTCTGGGCGTTTATGGGCGATGGCGAAATGGATGAGCCTGAATCGTTGGGCGCGATTTCTCTCGGCGGACGCGAAAAACTGGACAATCTGGTGTTTGTGGTGAATTGCAATTTGCAGCGTTTGGATGGTCCAGTGCGCGGTAATGGCAAGATTATTCAAGAACTTGAAGCAGATTTTCGCGGCGCGGGTTGGAATGTGATCAAGGTCGTTTGGGGCTCGTATTGGGACCCGCTCCTCGCCACCGATCCCCAGGGTTTGTTACGCAAGCGCATGGAAGAAGCGGTAGACGGCGAATATCAAAACTTCAAAGCCAAAGGCGGGGCTTATACCCGTGAACATTTCTTTGGCAAATACCCAGAACTCAAGCGCATGGTGGCGAACATGAGCGACCGCGACATTTGGCGTTTGAATCGCGGCGGACATGATCCGCACAAGGTGTACGCCGCTTACGCTGCCGCGACTAAACATACCGGACAGCCAACGGTGATTTTGGCAAAAACCGTCAAAGGCTACGGCATGGGCGTAGCGGGTGAAGGACAAAACACCACGCATCAACAGAAAAAAATGGACGAGGGCGCGTTGCGCACTTTCCGCGACCGCTTCAATATTCCGATTCCCGACGACCAAATTGCCGATGCGCCCTTTTACCGCCCGCCAGAAGACAGCCCAGAAATGCGCTACATGCACGAACGGCGCAAGGCATTAGGCGGTTATCTGCCACAACGCAAGCGCAAAGCCGCGCCACTGCATATCCCTGATTTACCAAGCCTATTTGCCACACAATTAAAAGGCAGCGGCGACCGCGACATTTCCACCACAATGGCGTTTGTGCGCATGTTGTCGCATCTCACCAAAGACAAAGAACTGGGCAAATACATTGTACCCATAGTCCCCGACGAAGCGCGGACGTTTGGCATGGAAGGCTTATTCAGACAACTGGGCATTTATTCTTCAGTTGGGCAACTGTACGAACCACAGGATGCCGATCAGGTCATGTACTACCGCGAAGACAAGAGCGGGCAAATTCTTGAAGAAGGCATCAACGAAGCCGGCGCCATGAGTTCCTGGATCGCCGCAGGCACCGCCTACAGCAATCACGGCGTCAATATGATTCCGTTTTACATTTACTACTCCATGTTCGGCTTCCAACGCATTGGCGACCTCGCCTGGGCAGCCGGCGACATGCAGGCGCGGGGCTTCTTGCTCGGCGGCACGTCCGGGCGCACCACCTTGGCTGGCGAAGGTTTACAACACCAAGATGGACACAGCCACCTTGCCGCCGCCACCATTCCCAACTGCGTCAGCTACGACCCCACCTACTGCTACGAACTCGCCGTCATCATCCACGACGGCTTGCGTCGCATGTACGAAAAGCAAGAAAACATCTTTTACTACATCAGCGTGATGAATGAAAACTACCATCACCCCGACCTGCCCAAAGGCACAGAAGACGGCATTCTCAAAGGCATGTACCTGCTACGCGAAAGCCCCACCCAAGGCGAAAAAGTGCAATTATTGGGTAGCGGCTCAATTTTGCGCGAATGCCTCGAAGCCGCCAGCCTATTAGCACGAGATTTCGGCGTTTCTGCCGATGTCTGGAGCGTCACCAGCTTCAACGAACTGCGCCGCGAAGGGCTAGACTGCGACCGCTGGAATTTGCTGCACCCAGAAGCCGCACCGCGCCAATCCTACGTCGCTCAAATGCTAAACGGACGTCCAGGACCCAAAATCGCCGCCACCGACTACATCAAAACCTACGCCGACCAAATCCGCAACTGGGTGCCCAGCACCTATCGCGTGTTGGGAACAGACGGTTTCGGGCGTAGCGACACGCGCAAAAACCTACGCCGTTTCTTTGAAATAGACCGCTACTACATCGCCGTCGCCGCACTCAAAGCCCTCGCCGACGAAGGCAAAATACCCGTAGCCAAAGTCAAAGAAGCCCTAGAAGGCTACGCCATAGATGTAAACAAACCCAATCCGCTCAAGGTATAGCCTGTTCATTTCAGTTTAAGCGCTATCCCCCACAATAATCTTGTGGGGGCATTACACCGATAACAGCAACAAACCTTCTCTGTAGACCTGAGCAGAAAAAATTTAGTGTTATCTTTCTTTAAGCAATTTTGCTGCAAGCGTCTAAGATTTTGGATGCTTGCGTATTGCATTCAAAAAAGGTAAAGGCAAGGCGTCTTGAATGACACCGGTTTTTTTATCCACCGCAGAAAAATGATCTTCGCCACCACAGGCTAGGATAAAAAAGGCAAACTGTTCTTGCGTATCTGGATGTTTAGCAATGAATTGTTCCCAACGCTGTTGATACTCAGGTTTACTTTGTACAATCTTGCTTAAATCCAATTCATCTTCTAGCACTTCTGGCAGCGCAGCGGTATTCATTGGCTTAAATTCCTTGCCAAACAAATACGCAGGTAAAGCGAGCGCACCGGGTGGCGAGGCTGCAATCATCTCTTGGCGAGCTTGTTTTTGTGCCGCAGTTTGCGCCTTAGGCAACACCGCTTGCGGCAGTAAAGCTTCAGACAAAACAAAATCTTGCGGGTTTGCGCCTGCATCTTTTGCTTGTTGCTGATTAAGGCATACCATCAGGGTGTCGTGATAAACCACCAGCACCGGACGTTGGGCATAGAGCATCCACACCGCCCATGCCAGCGCCACTATTTGCAGCACCGCGACCAAAGACAGGTCAAACAGGAGTCCAGGTTTGCCTTTTTTGTACAGAATGAGCGTCATCAAAGGACCCAAAACCACATCCACCAAAATCACCGTACCCAGCGCCCGCCACACGCCGCTGGCATTGGCAAAATAGTGCGGATACCAGACCCACAGGGTCACGGCAATCAGGAGGGAAACCAGGGTTAAACTGGTTAAAAAATGGATACCAAAGGCTTTGAATTTAGTCATAACAAGTGCTCCAAGCCGTGTGCGTTTGAGGAGGAAAAGTGACCTGCGTAGATATGGTTGTGCTGGGATGTTTTTAAATACCCGCATTCCCAGCAAAACCTTTTTAACCTCTTGACTTCAGCCACTTAGCACCGCTTTTGCCCACTTACAAATCACTGCAATCAGAGGCTTGACTACCAAATACCAAACAACGCACCGTTTTCTCATCCAAAGTCAGCAACGCCATAGAACCCACAGTTGTCACCAACTGCTCCATATTGCTGACAATCTTATCCACGCCGCGCAACACCCCCAGATCACGCAAAGTCTGCAACTGTTTTTGCGCCTCGTTGCGCTTAAAACGAATAGTGTCACGCATTTTTTTCGTATTATTTAACCAGCTTTCCTGCTGCTTCACCTTGCTCATCACCGTATCCCAAGCTTGCAAACCGATTTCATTGGCTTTCTGCATATGATCATAACTGGCACGCAATTGATCCGCATATTCTTTGGTAATGCTTGCCCGTTGCTCGGATTGGGCAATCTCAGATAATTCCTGTGTAATCTCCTGCTGACGGGTTGTGACTTTGGTTTGATAATCCTGATACAAACGTTCAATATCCTGCTTACCTTCCAAACCAATTTTATCCAAAATTTCCAACACAATATCAGCCATTTCAAATACATAAGCCGCTTGTGTAATATACAAATGATTACGGCGATCAATGTTACTTTCTTGTTGTGCTGCTTCAATTAACTTTTGGTTCAAATCCGATAACATTTGCACAGCTAAATTGACGCTACGAATAGACACATTATTCATCTTCTTTGCTTCCATCAAACGCTGGTATTTTTCTTTTGCATCGCGTGGCAAATAACTCAACTCACCTTCAGCAAAATTCACAGTGCCGCTGCTGCCGGTTTGCTCTATATCCGTAGCCGCCGCCAAAATGATGGTTTTAATCCGCGTGCGAATCTCACTGATTTGTGCATCCACCTGGGCTGGAATATCCTTAAAAGTCACCACCTCAGTGCTAGTGACAAAGCCTTGCAGATTGCGTTCATCAGGAGAATCGGTACTGTTCACAGAATCATACAACTTACCAATGCCTTGGCGTACCGCCTCGGTCGCACCTTCAGCAATGGCTTGGTATTTCTTGGTAAATTCAGCAGAAGTTTGCGGCGGCGAAGCAGCATAGACCATGCTAATAAGACCGGTATTCAACAGAACAAACACTGTAAACGTCTGGAATTTCATACAATTAAGCCCCTTAAAAGAGTGAAAGTAATACGACTCAGAAACGGTGATTATCAAAGCAAAAGCTGCACAGGACAAGCAGTTATTACGCGCTGCCAAACCTAGCCATTGGCAGAAAAATTTGCTCTACTATCGGGCACACTCTACCCCTACACTTAAGACCGGAGACACATAACAGCATGAACGTAAAAACAAAAATACAGGCAGCCCTGTTACTTTGCCTGACTAGCTACACACTGCAAGCCGCACCTAATGCGCCAGACAGCAAATACCTCTGCATCCTTAATCCCGAAACCTGCCAAGGCAACCAACAGCCCCCGCCGCCGCCAGGCAAAGGTTTTACCAACTTCATTGGAATAACCTTTGTTAGCATACCCGCTGGCAGTTTTTACATGGGTAGCCGCAAGCAACTGGAAAAAGACAAGGTACTGCCCGCCGAAGCTTGGCTCGGTATCGAAGAAGAAAAACTGCCGTCCAACATTCCACTCGATCCTAACGTAAGCGACGATGAATTACCTTTGCACCCGGTCACACTATCCGCCTTCCAAATGAGCGCCCATGAGATTACCGTCGGGCAATTCAAACAATTTTTGCGTGCTATCGGCACAGAAGCCGCCCTAAAGCAAGGCTTATTGTCAGAAGCATTTCGCGAATACAACATCTATGGCGATAACGCGCCCGTCACTGTCGTTTCTTGGCAAGATGCCCAAGCCTTCATTGCCTGGCTCAACCAAGCAAAACCCAGCAGCGACAAACATAGCTACCGCTTACCCACAGAAGCCGAATGGGAATATGCCGCCCGTGCAGGGAGTCAGAAAATTTATGGCTTTGCCGATACTGACGGACAACTAGGCGAATACGCCTGGTTTACCGGCAATTCAGGCAGTCAACCCCACCCTGTCGGGCAGAAAAAACCTAATGCCTGGGGGCTGTATGACATCCAGGGCAATGTCTGGGAATGGACCTGCTCTAATTACACCAGCGCCTACGAAGGAAAAGAACAGCGGTGCTCAGAAAACACAAGCGAAAACAAAGTGTTGCGTGGTTGCGCGTGGCTCAGCAGTGCGGGTTACTGCCGTTTGGCTAACCGTGGCAGCGGCACCTCTTCTTACAGGAACGACAACTACGGGTTTCGCCTCGTCGCTGTTTCTTCCTAGAATTCTTTACGCTTTTTGCTTTTACTCTGTTACGCTTTACCCTTTGTCTTTTACCCTTCTAGTCCCCCCTTGCGGGGGATCGCGTTATTTTTGGGCTTTTTAGCAAGTTGCACTAATGCAATAAATAGCTTTTTAAGAGAAAAAATGAAAGAAGAACTCTCAGTTATCCAAAAAACCTATGATTTTATTAAATGGTATGTCCCTATACTCAATCGCGTACCGAGAGATCATAAATTCTTATTAAGCGATAGAATAATTGCAGAATTATATACCATGCTGGAAAATCTAATTAAAGCTAAGTATAGCAAAAACAAGCTAGATTTGCTATTACAAACCAATATTCAATTAGAAATTATTCGTTATCAAACGCGTTTAGTCTATGATTTTAACTTAATCAACACTAATCGCTATGAATATATTAACAAACAATTGCTAGAAATTGGTATGGAACTGGGCGGCTGGCTTAAACAACAAAGGCAAACCGCATGAAACGCTATGGGTATTTATGGCAACAGCTAATCAGTTTCGATAATTTATTAAAAGCAGCAAAGCAAGCACAAAAGAGCAAACGCTTTCAACCCGCAGTGCTAAAATTTAATAGCAATATAGAGCAAGAATTATTGCTAATGCAGCAACAATTACAACAAAAAACCTATCCATTTGGTGAATATACAACCTTTTACATCATTGAACCTAAAAAACGTATGATTTCTGCCGCACCTTATCCTGACCGCGTAGTGCATCATGCACTATGCAATATTATACAACCCTTATTTGAACGTAGCTTTATTCAGCATTCGTATGCCAATCGTGTTGGATTCGGTACACACCGTGCCTTACGCCATTTTACTACACTGGCACGTCAGTATCGCTATGTTTTGCAATGCGATATTCAAAAATATTTCCCTACCATTGATCACGAAATTTTAAAAAAATTATTATGTCGTAAAATTAAATGCCCAGATACACTATGGTTAATTAACACTATTATTGAACACAGTAATATACAACCTGCGCCTACATTATATTTTCCGGGTGATGATTTGTTAACGCCTATTCAAAGGCGCAAGGGTTTGCCTGTGGGTAATTTAACCAGTCAATTTTTTGCGAATGTGTATTTGAATGGATTTGATCACTTTATTCAAGAGCATTTAGCTCTGCCATACCTGCGCTATGTGGATGATTTTGCGTTATTCAGTAATGATAAACAGCAATTACAACAAGCCCGTGTTAGATTAGAAAACTATCTGGTTCAATTACGCTTAAAAATTCATCCTATTAAAAGCCAGATTTTCAAAACACAGTATGGGGCGAGTTTTTTAGGATTTCGAGTTTTACCTGACCGTATTCGCGTTAGAAATGAGAATGTACGCCGTAGCAAACGCCGCTTAAAACAAATGCAGACCGCTTATCAGCAAGGCGATATAACATTAGCCGCTATTCAACATGCCATTCGCAGTTGGATTGCGCATTTAGAGCATGGTGATACATGGCGATTACGCGAGAAGTGTTTATCCCTGGTTGCGTTTGTGCCAAAATAATCAACGGGGTAGGCAGCGTTAGATGTTGCGTGGTTGCGCGTGGAACAACAATGCGGGTAACTGCCGTTTGGCTAACCGTAACAACAACACCTCTTCTAACAGGAACAACAACAACGGGTTTCGCCTCGTCGCTGTTTCTTCCTAGCACTCTTGCAAACCAGAACCAGGAAATGGGAATTTTTTGGGCGTGTGCGTAAAGAGTTCAGACCTACGCCAGTGATAGTTTTTATGATTATCCAAATATCAATTTTATACCCAATGGCTGAGTAATTTTTTTGAAAAGCGATTGGGTATTTTTATCTGAGTAAAACCTTTTTAATTTTATAATTTTTTTGCATAAAAAGAGCAAATTAAGTTTATTAAGGTATTTGCTTTCCTATATCAACTTTCTTAATTAAATGCTGATTGATTTTCTCTTATGCCTACACTGAGTTTGTTTGTTTCTTCGCCGGGGGATGTGAATGAGGAGCGGGTGATTGCGGCGCGGGTGATTGAGCGCGTGGGGGAGGCGTTTGCTCATCGCGTGCGCCTGGAGCCGATTTTCTGGGAGCATGAGCCGATGCTGATGACTGAAACTTTCCAGACGCAAATCCAGCCGCCGTCGGAAACGGATATTTTTGTTGGCATTTTGTGGGCGCGGATCGGGACGCGCTTGCCGGCGCATATTACGCGCTCTGATGGTAGCCGTTATGCGTCTGGTACTGAGTTTGAGTTTGAGGATGCGTGGGCGGGTTTTGCGCGGCAGGGGCGCCCGGAGATTTTGGTTTATCGCAAAACCGCGAAGCCTTTGATAAGTCAGGATATGCCAGATTTTGCGGTGCGTCTGGCGCAAAAGGAGGCGCTGGATGGGTTTGTGCGCAAGTGGTTTCAAGATGACGATGGCTCTTTTATCGCGGCTTTTAATCCGTTTGAGAATTTGGCGGAGTTTGAGGAGCGCCTGGAGTCGCATTTGCGCAAGCTGTTGCTGCGGCGTTTTCCTTCGGATGATGCGGATACGCATGTGCGCTACATTACTTGGCGCGAGGGCTCACCGTTTCGCGGGCTGGCGCTGTTTGAGAGGTCGCAAGCGCCGGTGTTTTTTGGGCGCACGCGGGTGGTGAGTGAGGTGCTGGCGGCGTGGCGTAAAAATGCGCTGGAGGGGACGCCTTTTATCATGCTGTTAGGCATGAGTGGCAGCGGTAAGTCGTCGTTGGTGCGGGCGGGTGTGTTGCCCCTGTTGATGCAGCCGGGGGTGATTGAGGGTGTGGCGGCGTGGCGCTTGGCGTTGTTGCGTCCGGGCGATTGTAGCGCGGATTTGTTGGAGGATTTGAGTAAGCTGTTGTTTGCGCAGTTGGGTTTGTCGGCGGACGCTGATGGGCTGCGGCATAGCGGTAGTTTAAATACGTTACTGCAAGCTTTTTTAGCCGCGCAAGCCTGGCGTGATCAACCTGGGCGGTTGGGTGAATACGCGGCGTTGGAGCAGGCGATTGTGCAGTTTATTGGCGCTTGTTTGCAGCAAAGTGAGCAGGCGTTGGGCGTGCAGCAGGGGCAGGTGCGTTTGGTGTTGGTGTTGGATCAGTTGGAGGAGTTATTTACCCTGGAAACGATTGCTTTGCCGATGCGCAAAGCCTTTGTGGAATTGCTGGCGTTGCTGGTGCGTAGCCAGCACTGTTGGGTGATTGCGACTTTGCGTAGTGATCTTTATTACCGTTGCGCAGAGTTGCCGGTTTTGGCGAAGTTGTTGGAAGGTAATGGGCATTATTTGTTGACGCCGCCGACGGTCAGTGAGTTGTTGCAAATGATTCGGCTGCCGGCGTTTGCTGCTGGGCTGCAATTTGAAACCGATGCCAATACGCAGATGCGCTTGGATGAGGTGATTTTGCAGTCTATGGTGGCAAATCCTGCCAGTTTGTCGCTGATGAGTTTTACGCTGGATGCTTTATATCAGCAGCGCGATGCCAATGGTTATCTGACCTTTGCTGCTTATGAGCAATTGGGCGGTATTGAGGGCGCTTTGGCGCAACGCGCCGAGGCGGTTTTTCAGCAGGTCAGTGTGGCGGCGCAAGCGGCTTTGCCGGCTTTGATGCGCACGCTGGTGACAGTCAGTGCGAAGGATGCAACGCCGATCAGTGGACGGCGTTTTTTATATGGCGATAGAAAAACTCCGCCGGCGGTGCAGGAGTTGTTGAATGCCTTTATTGGTGCGGATTTGTTGGTCACTGGGCAGGACACCGACGGGGTGGCAGTTGCCCGCATTGTGCACGATGCGTTGCTGCAACATTGGCCGCGTTTGCAGCTTTGGTTGGATGAAAATCAGCATTGGTTGCGCATTCGGGTGCGGCTGAAGGATGCTGCGCAACAGTGGCTGGAAGAAGGGCATCCACCAGAGCTTTTGCTGCACGAAGGGCTGGCTTTACAGCAAGGTGAAGAACTGCTTGCCCAGTGGCAAGATGCGATTGATCCTTATCTGTTTGATTATTTACAGGCTTCTGTGCAAGCCGCGGCACAGCAGCGCATGGCTAAACAGCGTCGGGCGCAACGTCAGTTGCGCCATAGCCGCCAATTAACGGGCGTATTCGCAGTGTTGGCGGTAGTGGCGGCGGCGGGTGGTTTTTATGGTTATCGCGGGCAAAAAATCGCCGAGCAGCAAGCGCAGGAAACGGCAGAATTTGCCATGTTAGCGCAGCAAGAAAAATATCTGGCGTTGCGCACTCAATCGCAATTTTTGGTGTCCTTATCTAATCAGCAGACAGCGACAGGGGATGCGGGGAACGGGGTGTTGTTGGCGCTGGAAGCTTTGCCGACTGATTTCACTCAGGCGCAACGTCCGTATTTGGTGGAAGCCGAAATTGCGTTGCGCTACGCACTGGAAAATCTGCATGAATACAAGGTATTGCGCGGACATACCGATGAGGTGTGGAAGGTTTGCTTTAGCCCCGATGGGCGTTATCTGCTCAGTGCCGCCGACGATGCCACCGCTCGCTTGTGGGACGCGAACAGCGGTCAGCCGTTGCGGGTGTTGCAAGGGCATCAGAGACAAATCTGGCATGTGGCATTCAGCCCAGATCAACAGCGGATTGTGACTGCTTCTTTAGATCGCCAAGCGCGAGTTTGGGATACGGCGACGGGGCAAACCTTGCTGGTACTGCAAGGGCATGAAAGTGAAGTTTATTTTGCCGCTTTCAGTGCTGATGGCAAGCGCATTGTCACTACTTCTTTGGACAAAACTCTGCGCCTGTGGGATGCACACAGCGGCGCTTTGCTGCATGTTTTGCGCGGGCATACAGCCGCAGTGCGCAACGCTGCCTTTAGCCCAGATGGGCGCTGGTTGGTCAGTGCTTCGCCAGATAGTACAGCGCGGCTGTGGGATGTCGAGCAGGGTAGTCTGCGATGGGTGTTGGCGGGGCATACAGCGGGGGTGAATCATGCGATGTTTCACCCAGACGGACAGCGGATTGTGACGGATTCCGAGGATAAAACGGCGCGTTTGTGGGATGCGCGTAGCGGTGCTCTGTTGCAAGTCTTTGCCGATCACGCCGAGGGGCTAACGGGCGCTACCATCAGCCCCGATGGGCGCTATTTGCTGACTTATTCCAAGGATCAGACCGCCCGTTTGTGGGATTTTCAAGGGCGGCGCTTGCAGGTGTTTTACGGTCACAGGCACGCCATCACGGATGCCGTGTTTACCGCTGATAGTCATCAAGTCCTGACCGCTGCTAAAGACGGCAGCCTGCGCTTGTGGCAAACCCAAGAGGGTGCAGAAATTGGCGTTATGGCAGGACATACGGAAGCTGTGTATGCCTTAGCCTTAAGCCCTGATGGTCACCACCTCGCCAGTGCCTCGGCGGATCAAACGGTGCGTTTGTGGCATTTGCACAGCGCGGAATCCGTTGCAGTGCTAGGCGGGCATGAAAGCGCAGTAAAACAGGTACAGTTTGTAGCGAACGGGCAACGTTTTTTAACCCTCTCCGATCAGCAGGCGCAAGTGTGGGACACGCGCACCCAGCGCCTATTGCACAGCGTGACACTGGAAGAAGAAAGGCTGTTAAGTGCCGAACTCAGCCCTGATGGTGCTCAGTTGCTTGCCAGCGAGAGCGATGGACACCTGTATCTGTGGGCGGTAGACAGCGGCGCATTATTGGCAGCGCCCGTAGTAGGCGGCGGTTCAGCGCGCCTGTTGCGCTTTAATCATAAAGGCGATCAATGGCTTAGCATTGGGCAAAAGGGCAACGCCTGGCTTTGGCAAGCGCCCCAAGCGACTGCTCGCGCTTTATCAGAACAGCAGGATTTTTTACCCGTAGCAGCGGCTTTTAGCCCAGACGACAGCCGCTTTGTCACCTTATCGCGCACTGCCACCGCTAAACTCTGGCGCACTCATGACGTACAGTTGCTGGCGACCTTAAGCGGACATGAAGAGGCTTTAACCTATACCGGTTTTTCGCCCGCCGGAAACCTTGTGTTGACAGGCGCAGCGGATGGCGAGGTGCGCTTGTGGGACGCACACAGCGGCGCCTTGCACACCCAATTACACGGGCATAGGGGAAAAATCTTTCACGCAGCTTTTAGCCCCGACGGGCGATTGCTTGCCACTGCTTCGCGGGATAATAGCGTATGTCTATGGAATCTCATCCAGGGTAAACAGGCACTTGTGCTGCAAGGGCACCGAGGGGGCGTGCTGTTTGTTGCCTTCAGTCCCGATGGTATGCGCTTGCTCAGCGCCTCCCGCGATGGCTCGGCGCGGCTTTGGGATTTGCCCAGCGGACACCCACTTGGCATCATCAACCCGCAAGCCTATAGCCTTGGCGTACCCGCCTACAGTGCTGATGGCGCTTATCTATTAACGGCTGGCAATGACAATACTGCAACCTTATGGAATGCCTTACCCAACACTCAGGCAGTGATGGAGTACGCACGAAACCTTGTGCCGCGCCAACTGACGCAGAAACAACGCCGTCAATTTTTCTTGGAAACCGATTAATGCCGCTAATTCAGGCAAATAAATTAATTTATTTTCAATTGGTTAAGCGAGATTTTCCACGTCTTAAAGGATAGCGCAATTCATGTCTAATGCCACTCAAGCCCGCATCCTCATCGTTGATGACACCGAGGTGAATGTGCAGCTCCTGCGCAATATGTTGCGGCTGCACGCCTATGAAATCATGACAGCAGAAAACGGCAAAGTGGCGCTGGAACGTATCAATCAGCAGAAGCCGGACGTGCTGTTGCTGGATATTAATATGCCGGAAATGGACGGTTACGAAGTCTGCGCCTATTTAAAAGCCCAGCCA
>DYPD01000169.1 GCA_020720115.1 Thiomargarita sp.
TGTTTCTACAGCACTATTACTTTCTTAGTGCAATTGAACTACCTTAACAGGGCTGATGGCCTTGCGCCTGTTTCTTCGCTTCTTCCCGCAAACCTTCGATCACCTTGAAAATCTGCGGACGCAAGCTGTCAAAATTCCGATCCGCCTTGAATGCCAGCGTCAAACTATGCAGGGCAGCGGGCGCGTCGCCCAGCAGCGCCGCGCTTTTGGCTTGCTGAAACAGGGCTTCGCTCAACTGCGGATACACGCGCTGCGCGGTATCCGCCAGTTTGCGCGATTCTTCCCACAAACGGCGGGCGGTGGGCGCGTCGCGGCTGGCGCAGGCTTGCAAATAACAAGCGACCGAAGCGTGAAAATAGGCTTCGCCGCAATAGCGTTGCGCGTCTGGGACTTGCTGAATTTCCGGCTTGGCATAGCGGGCGGCGTTGCGGAAATGCTGCTCGGCTTTGGGCAGATTGAGGGTGCTGCTGTCTTCGTTGACACCGTAGAGATACAAATGCCCCAATGAATATTGGGTAAGAAAATCGGTATCGTTTTTGGCCTCGGCTTGCAGAAAAGACTCCAGCGCCTTGTCCAACAAGCCCTTGCGCAAGCGGTCGCGCCCGATGTTATAAAATTCCCGCGCCTGGGTTAAAGTCGGCGTTTGCAGGGTGTGGTGAATCGCCTCCAGTCGTTGCAGAATGCCGTCCAGCAGGCGATTTTGCTCATCCATGCGCTGAATCAGCAAACTCATGCCCCACTCAAACGCCGCGCCCAGCGCCGCGATGCCCTCGCCGACTTGCCCGAAACCTTCCTGCAAAGTGCCGTTTACCTGGTCAAACCGGTCGCCAAAGGCCCGCGCCAGCGCCTCATTGCTGGCGGTCAGTTGGCGGGTTTGTTCAGACAAAACCAGCCGGTTTTCCTGCCCGGATTTGCGAATTTCGCCGGTAACATCCCGGAGATAGGCTTCGTTTTGCAGGTGTTGTTGGTAAGTTAAACCAGAACGCCAGTTGTAGCTTGCCATGTGGGTTGTCCTGTGGTTCAGTGAAGCGTAGTGGAATGTACATTTTCGGATAGGACGGGCAGTCCTGCAAGCAAGCAGCCCGGATGAAGTGTAGCGTAATCAGGGAATCCCGCATTGCGCGTTGCTTCATGCGGGCTGCTTGCTACCCAACTGTTGCAATAAAACACCCGCCCCGCCCGCTTGAGCATAATCCCCACTTGCAGCAACGAACTCTTGCCCACGCCGCTTGCCGCAAATAGCAAAGTCAGGCGGTTGGCGAGAATTTTATCCAGCAAAATTTGCGTGTCGCCCTCGCGCCCGAAAAACAGGTCGCTGTCGTCGCGGGTGTAGGGGCGGAGGCCGATGTAGGGGGCGGTGTTGGCCATAGGTGAGGTGTGGGGGGGAGGGAGCAATTAATCAATTTCACTATATTCCCGCGTCTTGCAGGCTGTCAATGAACGCGCAACCCGTGTAGATGCCACCTCCCCCGTCAAGCCCTATTGAACGAGAAAAGTTAAAAAATCAGGCTGTTTTTGGAGAATAAACCACTTGATGCTTGAAAATCCCAAAACAGAGATGCACCAACTTGCGCGTACACGCGCCCAGTGCCGACATCGCTTCGACAGGCCCAGCACAAGTGCAGGATTTGCAGTGGGCGATACTGTGGTGGCGGAGGCTGCCAGGCGGGCGGTGCACCAACAGGGCATAACGCGCCAAGCTGTCGGCATCGGTGTGAGTCGGCATCGGTTGCTTGCCCTGAGCCTGCCGAAGGGTCACGCCAAGACCTTGGGTGAAACTTCCTGTGCTGAGCCTGATGTGCATGGCTGTCCTCGGTTTTTGACGAAGCGCATCCTTGGATGCGCTTTCCACCCTGTTTGTCAGGTGTTTACTGCAACGCAAACCCCACACAATGAACGCCCAACCACTGCTCGCTTTGCCAAGGGTCACTGCCAGCGGCGGTCAATACACCGCAGCCTTGATACGCGCCACTGCGTAAGCCTTTAGGCAGAACAACGTCTAAAATCAAGAAGTTCTGCGCCTGTTGCAGATTGAGCTTGCTTTGGTAAGGCACAATGGTGTTGGGGAAACTCAAGCTGACGGGATAGCCGATGGTATAAAAATCGCCGCTGGGGAAAATCAGCGCGGCATAGAGATCATATAGCGCACTACCGCCGTTTGCGGTGCGTAGGCTAAATTGCAAGGTGTCGCCGACCTGATAGGTGCTTTGATTGAACCCCGCGTTGATGCTGAGGGTAGCGGCATTGCTGGGCGGGGTGACGATGTTGCTGACCTGCACTTCACCAATCGCCACATCTGACCACGCGCCCGATACATCTTGCGCTTGATAAGCGACGCGCCAAGTGCCGGTGTGTGGGAAGTTTTGGTGTTGCGCTTCGTAGCGTTGGTTTTGCGCGTTGTAGCTTAATTGGGCTTCGTTGACAGTAAAGAGCGTGGCTTCGCCGTTATAAATCACCGTGTCATAACCCGTTTGCTGCATCAAGCGAGCGCGGATTTTGCGGATGCGATCATCGCCTGCGGGGTAGGTTTTCACCCACAGCAACGCCCCGTTGCTGTGGGCTTGTAACACAGGATGGATTTGCACAATTTCAGGTGGCGGGCTGGCAGAAGCACCTGAACGCCCTAACCAGCTTTTAGCCGCTAATACGCCATCACGGGTACTGTATAAACCATCATTATCATCATCTAATAACGGCTTTTGTGCGGCAAACTGCGCACTATTGCGGCGAATCACTCGCTCCGCATCAGTATAGGCATCCAACAAATGCTTACCACGCCGTGAAGCATCGATAAAGCTATCAGAAAAATTCTCCTGCCGCGTATTCCAAGCCTTCGTTGTGGCATCCGCACTGGTCAAGAGAATGCGCTGCCGTCTGGAATCCTTCAATTCAGGCAAAAAGCCGCCCGAATAACAGGCATCCAAAATCAACACCTGCTGCACAAACTCCGGCAATTTATCCAGCAAAGCGCGTAACTGCGCACCACTGATGTCCGAAGTACGCCCCAATTGCAACGCAGCTGGACTATAGTAGGATTACTCAATAATTATATTTTTATAATTATTAAGCATATGATTTTATATATCTTTTATTTTAAAGATTCAGTAATCCGACTATACTAAAACCGTGCGAATGAATGTACAAAACAAACTGCTGACCGTGCAAAAAACCCGCCGCGATAGCATCCATTGCCTGATTCAACTCTGCCAGCGGGTCAAGCAACTGATAATCCACCAACTGACCAGCGGCATTATCATTATTGCCATCGCCATCCAAATCCTGCCAAGTCATCGGCGTAAAATACACAATATCCGCATCGCCAAAACCTCGGTCTTGCAGCAAACTGTACATACGCCGCGCCAACTCATCCGTATAAGGAAACAGCGTATTGCTTTGCTGCGCCCCGCCGCCCGCAATCACAAAGGCTTTGCCAAAGCTAGTGATTGACGGCGTTTGCGGTGCTGAAGGTTCACTGGGCGAGGGTTGAGGCGCAGGTGCAGAGACCGTTACTTTCACCCGTGCCGCCATACCGCCCGCATCCACAGCGGTGACGGTTGCCACGCCCGCGCCTTGTGCCGTCACCACGCCGGTGTTGCTGACGCCGGCAATCGCTGTGTTATCTGAAGCCCAACTAACCGCTTGACCGCTGACTGGCGTAATGGTTTGGCTGTTGCCGAGGTTTAGGGTGAGGTCTGCGGGCAGGCTTAAAGGTGGGGTTTGTACTAAGCCCGAATCCCAGACTTTGATGGTGCGGTCTGAACTGCCGGAATAGATGCGGCGACCGTCGGGGGAGAAGGTGACAGCGTTCACTTGTGCTGTATGCCCGGTGAAGGTGCGTAGTTCTGCGCCGGTTTGTGCGTCCCAGATTTTCAGGGTGTTATCAAAACTGCCAGAGACAATCCGCTTGCCATCGGGAGAATAGGCGACGGCATAAACATTATCTGTATGTCCGCTGAGGGTCAGCAATTCCGCCCCGCTTGCCGCATCCCAGATTTTCACAGTATCATCCTCACCGCCCGAGACAATGCGACTGCCATCCGGCGAGTAGGCGACTGCATAAACCCCGCTAGTATGTCCGCTGAGGGTCACCAACTCAGCCCCGCCTGCCACATTCCAGATTTTTAGGGTGTTATCCCGACTGCCCGAGACAATGCGACTGCTATCAGGTGAGTAGGCGACTGCCCAAACATCATCTGTATGCCCGCTGAGGGTCAGCAATTCCGCCCCGCTTGCCGCATCCCAGATTTTCACAGTATCATCCTCACCGTCCGAGACAATGCGGCTGCCATCAGGCGAGTAAGCGACTGCATAAACCCCGCTAGTATCCCCGCTGAGGGTCATCAACTCAGCCCCACTCGCCGCATCCCAAATTTTCAGGGTGTTATCTGGATACCCACCGCCCGAGACAATGCGGCTGCCATCCGGCGAGTAGGCGAAGGCATTAGACTTGTTGCGCCTATAAAACAAGAAAAATCAATGTCTTATAAAAAGTGCTTTGGCTTGATGACTATGAAAAATCAATGGCTTAGCTGAAATCTGAAAAATTTGGAGTCAGTTATATTCTCGAACTCCGCATTTTTACTGGATTTATGTCGCAACAAGTCTATTAACCCATTTAGTATGCCCGCTGAGGGTCATCAACTCAGCCCCGCTCGCTGCATCCCAGACTTTTAGAGTGTTATCCAAACTCCCAGAAACCATCCGCTTGCCATCGGGAGAATAGGCGACAGCATTCACCCCGCCTATATGCCCCACCAACCGCTCCGGCGGCGGGAAGGAATACAAAGGCTGCGTCACCGTGTCCGCCATTGCCGCCACCGCGCCCATCAACAGCACGCCTAAGCTGCTGTATTTAAGCCAATTTTTAAGCTGCATATGGATAACTCCTTTTAAGGTGATGAAGTGATTAAACGGCATTGACAGTGTATTCTGCGTTGGCAATGTTCAACAAGCAAACAATCATGAGCAGCGAAAGAGTGACAAGCTTGTGCATAAGGATTCTCCTTGGTTAATACGCGGATGGTTGGGTCTGATTTGTGTGATTTTATGCCGCGATGTTGATTAGTGGTTTAGCTTGCTCGATATGTTCAATACAGGCGGGAGTATGCAGCGCATTCCACAGATCAGTGCGTTGTTGGGTATTCAGCCAAAATTGCGCCGTGTTGCCTAATACTTTTGCCAAAATCAGGGCTGTTTCGGCATCTACAGCGCGTTGGTTATCACAGAGCGCATCAACTTGTTGCTGACTGATACCCATCGCTTGGGCTAATTGTTGGCGTTCAAGTTGTAAGGGGATTAAAAATTCTTCGCTAATCATTTCCCCTACACTCACAGGTTTGCGTTTGCTTAAGTTCATATTCATTGCCTCATCGGTAATCATGATTGTCCAGATAAAGGTTATGGGCTTCTCCGTGTTCGTTATCCCATTCAAAAATTAATCGCCATTGTGCGTTGATGCGTATGGAATATTTCCCCTCTAGCTTACCTGAGAGTTTTTCAAAATGGTTACTCGGCGGTGTACGCAAATCCAGATCACAAGTTGCATCATCAATTAATTGTAATTTGCGAAATAGACGTTGAGCGATATTGGCAGGTATTTTTTTGCTGTGTTTATCATTTATAAAAAAATCATGTAACCAGTGTTCTCTAAAGCTGTAAATCATTATAGGTTCTCTATTTTCATTGCTGCTAATCCAGTAGTCTGTGCAGTAACTTCCTTATTATCAAGATCAACTTCTCTTTGAATAACGGTTGAATTTGTAGTGACCTCTTTTTTCTGATAAACCAGCTTGTTTTCTTTGTAAATATCAATAAATGCTTTAATCGCTTGAATGGTTACAGTTTCTAGGTCTATTTTCTGATCGTTAACCAGTTCTAATAACTGATGTTCAATTTCAGCATCATCTATTTTCAAGGTAATCATGTATAACTCCTATGCGCAAGGCATGAATTTTAAAGACACCAGAAGCTTGTCCGAGAATAAGGAATACAAAGGCTGCGTCACCGTGTCTGCCCCCGCCGCCACCGCGCCCATGAGCAGAACACCTAAGCTGCTGTATTTAAGCCAATTTTTAAGTTGCATATAGATAACTCCTTGTTAGTGTAAGTGGTTTAATTCAACGGTATTTGAAGCATTCAGGCATTTTGTTTTCTCATGCAAGCGTTCTACGCTGCATGAGTTGTTTTGCGCTCTGCGCATTACGGCGCAGATGCTTTTTCCTTAACTGACAAGTTTGAGTTTATTGAATCGCCGGGTAATCTCCAATGCGTAAATCAGGGAAACGGTGTTCTTGCGAAGCAACGTCTCTGACGACAACTTGGAAAAAGTCATTCAAAACATTAGACAGTTCAAATCCTTCTGGAAATAAATCTTTGGCGGCGCGATCTTTTAGTACCGTGCCTTCATGCACTTCGTCGCCATTGGGTAGTTCTGCTACTTTATCCATTTTGACAGAGAAGCTGTTGTCGGGGGTTTTTAAGCCGACAGAAGCAATGTCTACGCTACCGGGGCGCACAATGGCGATGATTTTGAGTTCGTCATCGCCAATGTCCATAAACATCGGGGTGAAGCCCGCCATGATGACTTGTGGTTGTCCGCGCCGCGTTCCAGCTTTGGCATAGGTGGGGAGCAATGCTGCTTGTCCCATACGCATCAACTTAAGCCCGCGTCATTTTATCCCTCATGACGTCTGCGA
>DYPD01000170.1 GCA_020720115.1 Thiomargarita sp.
TTTGAGGAAAGCATTGGTCAATTATACAAGCAAGCCGCCTTTGCGGGCGGCTTGCTTGTATAAAACTTACTTTTTTCTGAATATCACTGGAACGAGCAGAAGGAGTATTAAAACTGCAAGTCCGGCAATAAAAAACAAAGGGGATAAGGTCCATGATACGGCGGAAGGAGGAGGCTGAGGCGTGGACGATGCCAAAGATGTGTTGACCAAGATCAAGTCAGAGTTGGATGCGGTCAACTCCTCCTGTGCTGTCCATAAATTATTTTCGCGTAAAAGAAATGCAGTGACCTGCCAGGACTCTTCTTCAGTCAGGCTGGCGGGTTTCCAATAAGGCATGGTGGCAAAGATGTAGGAACGCAAAATCAGGGCATTGGAAAATCTTTGCAATGTGCCAGCACCAATGACCGCCGGAATATTCACTGGCAGAGTAAATCCATTTTCATACGGACGCTTGCCGTGACAGCCTGAATTCCAGCAATTCCGATCTTCCGCGGGATAAGTTTGTTTGAATTCCTCGGTAAGTCCCTGTCCGCGATCACCGTGACAGGGAAGGCAGGTAAGCCAATAGGTTTGCGCGCCTTTATCCGCCTGGGAAGGGTCTGCAGGAAGCGTAGGCTGCGCGAGGCGGTCTGGCGTGGGCATGACAGGAGTTTGGGCAACAACCGTATCCATGTTGAAGAATAGCCCTGCAAAAAGCAGGGCTATTCCAATAGGTATCAACAGGAGTTGAAAGGGAAATCTTCGCTGCATGAGTTTAGGTTTTGCCGCGCATACGGGGGTCAAGCACATCACGCAAGGCATCGCCAACAAGGTTAAAGCCCATCACGTACATCACCAGAGCCAAACCGGGCCAGACGATGATGTACCAGTAGGTGTCAAGGCTGGTGATCCAGTTGCGGGCAAAGGAAAGCACCTGCCCCCAGTCTGCGTAACCGACTTCAGTGCCAATGCCGAGGAATGATAAAGCTGCAAACGAGAGCACTACATCACCAACAGCCAGCGAAGCCAGCACCAGGGTTGGGAAGATGGCATTGGGGATAATGTGACGGAAAAGGATGCGGCTGTCTTTGACGCCAATGACGCGCGCCGCCATAATATAATCACGCTCTTTGATCGAGAGGATATCGCCGCGAATAATACGGGCATAGGTCATCCAGCCAAATGTGATCAAGGCAATGATGGCTGGATATAGGCTTTTCCCGATCCGAGGCGTTAGGATGGTCGCCAGGATCAATGCCGCAAGGATGAAGGGCAGTGTCATGAAAACATCCACGACACGCATGATGACATTATCGACCCAACCGCCATAGTAGGCAGAGATCGAGCCAACAATGATGCCAATCAGGAAGGTGGCAATGGTTACCATCAAACCTGTGCGGAAGGCCGTACGTGTACCCCAGATAATGCCATAGAAGACATCATATTGACCCTGTGAGGTGCCAAGAATGTGCGTCCATTGATCGGTACCCATAATCGATTCCCACCAAAAAGGCAGGGGCGGTTGCTTGGTTTTCCAGAGAGATCCCATCGGCTGGGGTTCGGATTTGAATCCATCGCGCGGTATCTTATAAGGATCCTTGGCATTGACCGGGGGAGCAATAACTGGGGCAGCAAGAGCGATGAGGATAAAAAAACCAATCAGGATAAAGCCTGCGATGGATGCGGGTGTTTTGAGCAAGCCCATTACAATACGGTAATTTTCCGGCCCGAGAAAACGTTCCATCCGACCGATTTCGCGCGCCGAGACGGTCTCACGCAACAGGGTGTTATCACCACTTGGGGTAGTTTCAGCCATTTAGGAATCTCCTTGCCTAGGATAGGCGCACACGCGGATCAACTACAGCGTACAAAACATCAACAACCAGATTGGACACAATCAAGATAAGCCCATTGAAAAGTGCAAAACCCAAAACGGTGATTACGTCCAATTGAGCGGCGGCAATTGCAGCGGCTTGACCAATCCCCGGATAATTGAACACAGTCTCGGTGATGACCACACCGCCCAATAATAAGATCACACTGAATCCAGCCAACGTAACAACAGGGATCATGGCGTTGGGTTGGGCATGTTTGAAAATAACATCATGCTCCGACAGACCTTTGGCGCGCGCCGTGGTGATGTATTCCATGCGCAGAGTTTCCAGCATCGAGGAACGGGTTACGCGCAGGAAGGTTGCCCAACTGATATAGGAAAGAGTCAGGATCGGCATTGCCATGTGACGAAGGGCATCTAAAAAGACGTCAAAGCGTCCATTGAGCAGCGCGTCGAAAGTCAACAGTGTAGTGTAGGTATGAAATTCTTCGCTACGCACTATAATGCTTGACGCGTCCGACATTCTGCCCGGCGGAAACCATCCCAGTTTGACATAAAAAAACATCAACATCAGCAATCCAAAAACAAAAGTTGGAAAGGAAGTGCCCACAATACTAAATATACGCGCCGCCTGGTCAATAATGCTATTTTGATGCACAGCGGCTTGCACTCCCAGCCAAATCCCCACCAAAATAACGGGCGCCACTGCCCATATCGTCAAGTCAAGCGTGTTTGGGAAACGGTTACGGATCAAGGTGGCAACGGGTTCAGCGCCGGTACGGGAGTAGCCAAAATCTCCAAAAAGAATTCCGCCGGCTCTCTTGCCCGTACTTGCATCAACAGTTCCAACCAGCCAAAACCAATACTGTTCGTGCATGGGTCTGTCGAGTTTGTATCGCTTGATAATTCCTTCAACCGCCTTGTCGTTTCTTGGAATATCGCGCACATATAAGGCTGAACGCTCAATCGGGGATAGGAATTGCAACATTGCAAAAATCAGGACTGTTACCCCAAAGAGAAGCAATGGAACCATTAACAAACGCCTTATTATATACGTGAGCATTTTTCACCTCAAAATTTTAACCTGCCAAGTAAACTGGATGTTTATATTCAATTCACTCGGCAAGACAAAACCCTGGAAGGTGCGGGGAGCTGTACAGCTCCCCGCACACAACTATCATTGGGAAAACAAACCCGTTGAAACTATTTGATCGCGAAGTTATAGATAATCACGGTCTGGAGGATGTTTGGGCGTCCGATAAGCAGGCGCAACGGACCCCCGGTGCCTGTTTCACCAGCAGCACAAGCAATGAACTTCTCTACGCCAATCTTGGTTTCGTCAATCGAGCATAGTGGTACGGCAGGATCATAAGCATTCGCTTCTGTGTTGAAGAAGCGAACTTCACCGACCAACTTGTCAGCCTGAGGCGTATCCTCAAGATTCACATCTGTAATATCGACGTCGCCTGCCTGTACCATGGCAAAGCGCGTACCCCATTCATCAACTTCTTTGATGTTAATTCGTTCGAGTTTGGCCGGTTCGCGCCAATAGTCTTCGTTGCGAACAAGAACAACTTCCTCACCCTTGGTCCAATGATCGAGTTTGAAGGCACCCGTACCATTGGTAACGATGAAGGGATTGATATCAGGTTCGGAAACGTAGAAATTCTGCCATGTATCACAGGAGCCATCCCAAGCACCCATTTCAACAGCCCACTTCTGTTCCATGACGGAACCCCAAGTCTGGGCAATGGTGGGGAGGAAGGGACCCCAAGGTCCTGCAAGGGTCATGGTAACGGTACCAGCGGCATCATCAGCCACGATCGCAGCTTTGGTCTTTTCACAGGCGGCAACAAGAGCGGCTGGATCAAAAGCCTGCATGAGGGCACGGTCATCATACACACTGCCCTCAGGATCAACAACAGCAGCAATGTCATCCATGCCAGCGCCGAAGAACGGTTCAGCCAGCAGCCATTGCGGGGAGGAAGTGCCACCCTGCAAAATGCCGCGCTGGAAGGAATAAGCGACATCGCTGGGGGTCATCTCAGAGCCGCTGTGGAATTTCACGCCCTTGCGGATTTGGAATGTCCATACAGTACCATCATCGGAAACAGTCCAAGACTCAGCTAACATGGGTACGAACTTATCAGTTGCACCACCATCATAGAAGACCAGGGTCTCATAGACATTTTGAACAATTTCTCCGCTGAATGTGTCATAAACACGGGCGGGGTCTAGGGTTTCGGCATCGCCAAAGGTCACATTGTTGAAAATCGTGGGATCCTTGGCTTCTGCGGTCTTCGACATGGGATAGTAGTAATCACCGGACATAATCGGGTTGTAGACTCTGCCTTCCACCCATTTCTGTTCGTAGGCATGGCTAATACCCGCAGTAAGGATCGCGCCGGGGACCAGGTCGTAGTAGAGCTGGTTCATTTCTTTGTAGATTACATCGCGCTTGGCGGGATCGGTCTCTGAAACACCTTTGTCCAACAACTCTTTGAACTGCGCCTTCATATCAGCCGGCATGTTCTGGCGGCCACCATAAGAACCAGTAGTGTACGGCTGGTACCAGTTATGCGGGTCATGAATATCTTCCTGCCAGCCAGCGCTCATGATCGGGATGGTCCCAGCACGCTGACCAGCAAGATAAGCGGGCCAGGGGAGACCAAGAATTTCAACCGAGAACAATTCGTTGACGGTACCTAAATTAGCGGCCAGGATTTCTCCAATCGCCTGACGGGTGGTGTTGCCCTGGTTGTAGAGCATCTGGATACGGAAACCGGTGGTCCAAACATCGCCATCGGGATCGTCGCCAGCAGGGATACCATCATGGTCAAGGTCAGCCAGTTTGAATTCTTCAGCGGATTTCTCTAGGTCAAAGGTATAGTGCGGAGCTTCGGGGTCATAACCAGGCATACCTGCAAGGGGCAATTGATAAGCTTGAACGGCTTCACCCTGGAGCACATCGGCAATAAAGATATCCCAGTCAAAGGCATAGCTGAACGCCTTGCGGATATGGACATCCGCAAAGAAGTCAGAAGGAATACCGTTTCCATCCAACATACCAGAACCAATGTACTGGCTGGCTGGTCCCATTTCCTCAACAGGTGCTTCAGTCGCCGCAGGGGCTTCAACAGCAGGGGCTTCAGCAGCGGGAGCGGGAGCGCCACAGGCTGCCAGCGCCATGCTGAAAACGACCAAAAGGCTTAGTAAAGCAAACATTTTACGCATTTTTCTTCTCCTCAAAAATAGGTAGTGATTTTTTAGACACAACGTATTACTTATTATGGTAGAAAACTTTCTTTTGCGGACATCACCTCCTTTTTATATTGTTATGAAACCAAATGGCACGCTACAAAATGTCCGGCTTTCACCTCGCGGAACTCGGGGCGAGATTCCGCGCAAATCTTTTCGGCTATTGGGCACCTTGTACGGAAACGACAACCTGAGGGTGGGTTGACCGGCGAGGGAACATCCCCCTCCAAAATAACACGTTTACGATTTACATCAGCTACAGGGTCAGGAATTGGAACCGCTGAAAGAAGCGCCTGTGTGTATGGATGCATTGGCTCAAGGTATAGGTCATCGCGGTTTGCAAGCTCCATGATTACGCCGAGGTACATCACGGCAACACGTTTGCTGATATGACGTACCATGGAAAGGTCATGGGCGATGAACAAATAGGTCAGGTTGAATTGCTCCTGTAGTTCCTCCAACAGGTTTACCACCTGAGCCTGAATGGATACATCCAGGGCGGAAATCGGTTCATCACAGATGATGAAGGAAGGCTGCAATGCGAGGGCGCGCGCCACACCAATACGCTGGCGTTGTCCGCCTGAAAACTCATGCGGATAACGACCAGCAAAGCTAGGATTAAGCCCCACTATCTCAAGCAAATGCATTACATGTTCCTGTATCTCCTTCCCCGTAGCCACATTGTGGACTGTGAGCGGCTCACCGACAATTTCAGCCACTGTCATGCGCGGGTTTAGCGACGCATACGGATCCTGAAAGATCATCTGCATTTGACGGCGCATCCAGCGCATCTCTTCACTTTTAAGTGAAACCAGATTCGAACCTTTAAAAAACACTTCGCCTGCGGTGGGCTTATAAAGTTGCAGAATGGTACGTCCAGTTGTGGATTTCCCACAGCCTGACTCGCCTACAAGCCCAAGTGTCTCGCCACGTTTTACGTCAAAGGAAACCCCATCAACAGCATGAACAGCGCCCACCTGACGCTGGAACACGCCGCGGTAGATGGGGAAATGCATCTTGAGGTCAACCACTTTTAAGAGGACATCATTGTTATTGGACATTATCGTGTCCTCCCCGTTTTGGTATCGACCCAACATGCAACACGGTGTTCATCTGTGACAAGATCAAGGGTTGGGTTTTCCTTCCAACAGCGCTCGATTGCCCACTTGCAACGCGGCGCAAACGGACAGGAATGCGGTTTTTGAAGAAGGACAGGCGGCTGCCCCTCAATGGAATATAAGCGTTTATGTTCACTCCTATCCACGCGCGGCAGGCTATTTATCAGACCAAGAGTATAAGGATGGGTAGGATGCGCGAACAATTCAATTACCGTAGATTCTTCAATAATGCAGCCGCCGTACATAACAAGCACACGCTGAGCCAGCCCAGCGACCACACCAAGATCATGCGTGATCCAGACAATCGCCATGCCAAGTTCATTGCGCAGGCGCTTCACCAGGTCCATGATCTGAGCCTGAATAGTCACATCCAAGGCGGTGGTGGGTTCATCCGCAATCAAGACCTGTGGACTGCAGGAAAGCGCCATGGCAATCATCACACGCTGACGCATACCACCCGAATACTGATGGG
>DYPD01000035.1 GCA_020720115.1 Thiomargarita sp.
AGTTATATTCTCGAACTCCGCATTTTTACTGGATTTATGTCGCAACAAGTCTATTCATACGATCAGCTTCCAAACCTCTCCGCTGAAGAGATAAATACAGAGATTCAACAAACAGATTTTATTGAGAAATTTGCAAACAGCCCCGCTTCTGCCGCAACACTCATGTTCTGGTATCAACAAGGCTGCGATCATGACACCGATGGTTATGAATGGATGCAAGCCGCCGCCGAAGCAGAATCAATTGATTGAAGGAATAACCTATGACGAATGAGATAAAAATAGACATCAGCGTACCGCGTGATTACCGCCACGCGGTAATAAAAGACCGCGACCAAGTGGCGAATACACTGATTGCTGCGATGAGAAAGCATGGCTGGCAGCCGCCGATTCGACAAGCTCAGCGACCGGATTTGCAACCGGCGCGTTGGGGCTTTGGAGTCATCGCCAAGCGGCTTAACGCCAAATCGGACAACCCCAAACAATGGCTGCACCGAGTCGAGCGGGTGATTGTCGGCAGCAGCGATCCGGCGACAGTAGACGCGCTACGCCAAATCACGCCGGCGGATTTGCTAGAACCCAACCAAGCCGACGGCGCGGGTTTGGATTTACGCATGGCGAATATTGACGCCGCACCGGATTGGCAGGACACGGAAGCGGTTAATTTATATTGCGTTTCACCGCTGCGCGTCTCCAATCCGGCAAACCGCAAATTGTCTTTATTGCAAACCGGCGAGGCATTCAACCAAGCACTCAACCAAACCATGCAAAGCCGCTTTAAGCGACCCTTTGACTTACGCCTCGTTCCCGACAGCCTTTACGTCCGCGCCCAAGGCGGTGACATCGCCGCAGGCATGGCGATTAAAACCAGCGACAAAACCAGCAAACCCGTGATCGTGCGCGGCATGGTTTTACCCTTTTTACTCACAGGACCCGCCGAGGACATCCGCGACGCTTGGTACAACGGGCTCGGACGCAGCACGGCGCGGGGGTTTGGTTGTGTGGAGATTGCACAATGAACATGATGAATATGAATTGGAATAAGTATTTAAGCGAAGACGACTTGTTTGTGCGCGCTTTTGCACCGCTACATAGGCAATTAAACGCCCAAGCGGAAGCTGCCGGACAACATGGCTTTATTCCCTGGGTCATGCGGGCAGGCAAGGGAGGTAGTGCGCAGTATATTGATTACTATGATGTTTCTTTATATCGCCATTGTATGGATGTGGCTGTGGTGGCATTTATGCTGTTTGTCCATGCTTGGCAAAACGGCACCATTCCACACCCTGATGATCAACGCGAATTGCTTGCACCCACCGACGATGCGACGGCGGAGAAAATATTGCGCCTGTTATTTGCGGTGGCATTTCTGCATGATGCAGATAAATATGAAGGCTCAGGGATTTCTAGCAGTCCCTGTTTAGAACAAGTAACCCAGCTTCATAGCGATTTAGCCGTAGAAACTTGGGCGGGGATTGATGCTAAAACCAGTTTGGCACTGATTTCAGTGGTAGAAAAAATGCGCGGTATCGGACAAAGCATGAGAGCAGGTGCGAAACCAACGCCAGCGCAAGAATATATCGCAGAATTAGTGGGATGGGGGGATGCAATTGTCTCCGAAGGTAGTCGTGCTGGTATAAGTGGCGTCATTGAAGCCTATAACACGCGCTTGCCGAGCTTGAGCCGCTATTACAACCTGCCTACAACACCTTTGCGTCTACTCACCTTTCGCTATCATCCGGCGGTTCTACATCAGTTGCAACATGTATTTCTCACTCAATTCTACGATCATAATATATTTCCATTGGTATGTTTATTAGACGGGCACGTTTTTCAAGTCAGCGTGCTGGATGGTTTTGATTTAGAATCGGTGTTTGTAGAACTGACTTATGGCATAAGTGCGAATGATCCTGATATGAAGCGTATTCACAATACAGGTGAAATTATTTTGTATAACGTGCGTTCTCCTGCTGAACTACAGAAAGCAGTGGCGCGTTCTATACAACGCAATGACAGCGATAAACTCCTCAGTGTGAAAGCAAAAGATTACACGGAAATAATACCCGTATTAAATCAGTTAGCACGAGAAATGGATTTGCCGTTGGCAGAAAAAGGCAGCGGACAATTTCTCTTAACTATGCAAAAAGGCACACATGATAACCAGTTTTATCGGTACGCAGTCACGCTTGCAACGGCTTTGCGTGGCATTGATGAGAAAAGCACCTTGTCTGAAAAACAGTTCAATGAACGCACAGAACGTTTATTGAATGAGCATCCCAAACTCAAAGATTCGCTGCGTTCTTTCAATCTGGCATCATTGCAAAAAGACAGCCGTCAAACGCTGATTGCTTTATTTGCGGCATTCAATTTAGAAGATGACAACCAGTTACAAGAAGTAATTGACACGATTTATGGTAAATTTCCCGCAAGCAGTGAAGACGAAGGCGCACAGGCAATTATTGCACACCTAAAAGCACAATGCGGTTTAGGCAAAATTGCTGACCAGCACCCGCTCTACGCGCCACATCCTAAACATCCCAAAGCAGGGACTTGTGTGTTATGCAATGCGCCTGCTGACAGAGAAATCAGCCAGAAGTTGAAAACCCAAGTCAATACATCGGCGTTTTATAACGGTATGGGACACAGCAAAAGTATTTGGTCGCAAGATGCGGTGAATTATTTGTGTCCTGCCTGCATTAAACAACAGGAATTGATGCTTAAAGCATTCCCCAAGCTGCGTACTGAACCTATTTTAGTGGCGACCCCGTTTCGCGCTTTAATTAAAGGCAGTTTTACTGAAGGTGAAGAAAGTGCGTTACGTTCTTATCAAATTTACAGCACAGACACCAAGAAAGGTAAAACTTGGCGAGATTTTTTACCCTGGAATGTTGATCATAGTGGATATTATCCATTTGATTTAGAAGAAATCCCTAGTGGCTTTGAGGAAACATTAAAAGCCATGCAACGCTGGGCAAAGTTTTCCTTAATTAGCGGCAATCCTGTTCATGTGTTTGTCGCGGCACAACGTGAGGTTAAATCCAGCTTTGTGTTTGAGCAAATGCCACCATTGTTGGAAACTTTATTAAATGATTTGAGCGTAAGCACAGCAGATATTGATGCCTTAGCCGCGCAATTGCGCGAACAAAAAGGTGAAAAAATCGCGCAGCAAATCACCAGCGAATTATATGCGTTGCAAAAGCATGAAGACCGCAGCATCCGGCGCAGTAAACTCCCTTTATTGGTAGAACGGTTGTCGCGGTTTCAAATGATGCTGACGTTTAATAATGGCATGGATGCCTTGCAAGCCATGCGTGAATACGGATGGTGGGCGGTTGCATGGCTGCATCAGAGAAACTTAAATCCTAACAGTCCTAAACAAGATCGCAGCAGTTTAGATTGGCTCGTTCAATTTGCTATAAAACCGGAGCATTATCCTATGACAGAAGAAACCTCCAAGTTAAAACAACTGGCTGACTTGGCAGCCCAAATCCAACGCTATCCTGGTTATGACGCATCCAATAGCGACAAACGTTTTTGTTTAAGCATTGCCATAGAGCAATTAGAAAATCGCTCTAATTGCGGTTTGCAAGATGAAACAACCTTGGTTGCGGCAATTGCGGGAAATTTGAACGATAGCCTAAAACGGCGCGGTTTAGAAACCGGTAAAGGCAGTGCATTTCCTAAACGCTGTGAAGCATTTGCCCACGCGGTTTATGACTTTGTGCAAATCTTGCCGCCTAATTGCTTAATTGATCCTCGTTTTCAACGTTTTGCATCGGCGGCATACGCGCATTTGTTTATGCAGGCAAGCCTTTCAAAAACCAAAGAAAACAAAGAAAAGTACACTGATAACACTGATAGCGATACCCCACAGCACATGTTTAATTTATAGGAGAAACAACAATGGAAAACCTCTTTTACCAATTACCCACTGAGATTCAATTTACCTACAAATACGGCAAAGAAGACTTTGAGATTCCCAGATTGCCAGAAGCCCAGTGTATTGTGATTCCACTGGTGCGTGAAGTGATTGCGCCAATTTTGATCCGCAATAATGATACGGAAACCATTACTGATATTTTAGCCGCAGGACAGCGTCGGGTACGCATGATTGCTTCTAAAACCAAAGGGGTTGAACGGCGGCGCGGCGATCAGATTTTACGCGCCCTTAATATGGGTGGAAAAATGGCAGCAAATAAAGGTTATATTCGCAAAGATCAGCGTATAGGTGAAGTATTTGATTTAAATACCTATGTCTTTGGCTATTCTGCCAACGCCGATATTGGTGGTAAAGCAACCATTTGTTCCGTGCATTCGGCGGTTTTATACAGTGATGCGTTATCGGTTCAAGCAGTTAGTAAAGTGGCAGATGAAGTCTTTAGACAAGGCGGTATTTCTGAGGAGTTTGTAACATTCGATGCCCAGGATAAAAGCACATCGTCGAAAATTTTTACCACTCGTGCCGTATTACCGCCTGCGTTGTTTGTGCAAACGCTAGTCATGACAGGGAACCGAATGACCCGTGAAGCATTAGATCATCTGCTGCTATCCATCGGCATGGCGGGTGCGTATGGCGGTGCAACTGCAACAACGGGTACAAACCTAAAAACCCATTGGTGCGGGGTGTATTGGGGAAAACTAGAACGCCCAATCAATGCGCCAGAAGAAATTTTACGCAAAATTGGCGACACAACCGATGCTAAAACCATCGTCTCAGAAATTGCAATGCTGATGCAGAACAAAGAAGGTTACCCAGAAAAAATACCTGCAAATGATTTGCAAATCTATGTGGACAACCTTGTGCAAGCATTTGAAGAAAACAGTACTGAGTTAAATACTCGCTATGCACAGGCAAAAACACAAATGAGTCATTTGTTCGATGCATGGTTCATGAAGCCAGAAACTGAAAAAGGCAAGAAAGGCAAGAAAACCAAACTAGAACAAGAGACGGAAGAAGTGGAGTAAAGTACCATGATTGGCATTGAAGCACGGGTTTTAACGCCGTTTTATTATCACGGTTTGCATGTAGATGGTGGTAGCGCGACTTATGCAGAGGTGATTACCGATACCACGCTGTTATTCGCCTTAGCCGCTACCTTCAGTCCGCATTATCGGGTGTTGCGTGCCAAAGGCGATACGGCGTATCGGGAAGACTTGAAGACCTTGCCCTGGCGTGCCTCGTTGTTGACAGGAGTGCATACTCAAGCCTTGCCGCCAGTACGCCATGTTGCCGATGTGGTGCGCGAAGGCGGCTATACTGAGCGCTTTCGGCGTAGCACGGGATCGGGCAATTACAAAACAACTTTTTTAGTGCATGAAGTTGCCGCCGGATCACGTTATCAAGGGCTTTTAACCGGTCTCAATCCTTTCCGACAACTCGGCGTTGAAAGCCTGATCGTGCGCATTGGCGTGGGGCGTTTGGGAATGTTAGAACTTACCGCAAACAAAACAGTCGAGGTTGTGCGCTTGAATGCGGCAACAGCCCGATTATTTGAAAGAAACGAAGAACAAGTGAAAGAAGAATACCGGGTTTTAGATACGATTCGGGTGAGTGTGCCGTTTAGCTTGCAGGATGCCGAGCGGGAATTGGCGGCATGGTGCTAAATTATCGGATAAAGTGAAATATGGCGATTTCCTGCACCGCTAATAGTTCTAGTCCGTGATGAACCCTGGTGGCTAACGGCGTGTTCTCCCCCCCGTTGCGCAATGGGCAGTTTTCCAAATCTATTTCCTCGTCCTTACAGGCGGCAAGAACATCGCTGCTCGTCGGGACGAAAGCGTATTTCCCTCTGGCAGTTTGACGTGTTTCTATTCTACCAACCGTTTCTAAGGAAAATTCCATGTTTACTATTTTAGCCCACGGCGTTCAAAACGTGCAGGATTCTTTATCTTATGCCCAAAACCAGTTGTTGAACAGCCCAGACAGCAAAGCACCGATTCGGATTTGCGGTGCGCCTACTGGCGCGGGAAAAACACACGCTTTTTTTGAAGCAGTACGCAGAGGAGAGTTAGTATTTTTTGTGGTGCCTACACAAGCATTGGCAAAAGATATTTTGCACAAAGGTGGAGAATTGAATTTGCCCGTTGAAGTCTGGGATTTCAATCAAACGAAAGCCTGTTTAGATAAAGGGCAAGCTCCCTGGGTAGAACGTGACTTGCAATTCAAAGCATTAAAACGCACAGGGGGAATGATTGTCGCTACTGTTGAAGCATTGGCTAAATTGGTCATTGGCATTACGCCTAAAGCCCAATACGCCACACTCGATATACGCCAATTGTTGCAGCAAATTGATCATTTGATTTTTGATGAAGCCCATACATTGAATGAACGCGCCTATGGTTTGGTACATTTAATGATGGTGTTCGTTGCCGGTTTGCATCAACAAAATCTAGATGCTGGATGGCTCAAACTGTCTTTATTGTCTGCTACCCATAGCAATTTGTTTGCTAAATTCATTGAATCAAACCTTTTGCCGTATGGAACAGTGCATTGTTTTGATGAACAGATTACAGACAAAGAATATGACCGTGCAATTCACGGTGATGTGCAAGTGGAATTTCATGATCAATCTTTATTAGAAACTATTCAAACACTAATGCCAAATCTGTTAGCACAGCTTGAAGCAGAAATGGCAGTGTTGCTGATTTATGATTCATTGGCACAGTTTGCCAAAGATGAAGCTGCATTAGCACAGCTTTTTATTGAAAAACTGGGGTTAATGCGTAACCAAGTAATTTTAATTAACGGGCAAGATAAACAAGGAGTAATTTCTTGGGGATGTAGTGGATTTGATGGTGGTACATTGCCCTTGCCGCGCCACAAAATCATTATTGGTACATCCGCGGTAGAAATGGGGGTTAATTTCAAAGTGAATCACGCCATCATTGAACACGGTTTGGATGCTGCCGCATTATTGCAACGTATTGGGCGCGTGGCGCGTGGTGCAAAAAACGGCATGGCGCATGTGTGCCGTTCTAGCGTAAAAAACAATGAAGGTGGCAAATTACGCGCAAAGTTACAAGAATTAACAGAATCTAGTGTTGTATTGGGCATTGAAGCGGTGCGTGATCATTTCCGTGATCGTAATGGTCATTTGAAAACATTAAATCTGGCAATGGCGCAATGGTTAGGTGGGGCATATTGGTCAATGTTGAGCCGTGTCAATCCTTATTTAATTAAAGATGCCGCATTACCCGCATTGAAAGAATTGATTGATAATACGCAAAACCCAGCGGGTTTTTTGAACTATTTGCACGTTATTACCAATACCAAAGATTGGAAAAATCGGTGTTATTTTAAGGCTTGGCTGACTGCAATTGACAAAACGCTACAAGATGTACGCGGATTCACCCCAAATCTTAGTGTCAGTTTCAACGGTTTTACTGGAGAATATAGCGAAGATTGGATATTGTCACGCCTAGATATGAATCAAGCACGTTATGATGAAGAGAAAAATGTGTGGTTTTTTTCTGGTAGCCGCGATCAATATTTGTATAAACACGCGCAACCTATTTCATTTACGGTACTGAGTCCTTGTTGTGCGGCTAAAACCTTTACAACACGAAATTTAGATGATGCGCAGAACCAATACTTGGATTGGTTAGAAAATCTACGCGGTAAATACGGACGCGATCCAGGATTTGAAGAAGCACTGAAATTTATCCAAATCACTCGTCTTATATTACGAGAAGAAAAAATAAGTAATGCAGAAAGCCAACAAATCAGTGTGACAATGTAAAGAGGCAGATTTAGCATACACTCAATATTTTAACATTCAACCATAATAGAGAACTTTCATCATGGACACTTTAATCGCCACTTACCGCATCGTCACCCCGATGTTTATTGGTGATGGCAATCAACAAGCTACCGCCATCCGTCCGCCTTCGGTTAAAGGCGCATTACGCTTTTGGTGGCGGGCATTGCAGTGGGGAAAAATTCGACCGCAATGGAGTTGTGACGAATTGGCGTTGCAGGAATTGCACGAAACAGAAGCCTGTTTGTTCGGTTGTGCGGCAAAAGAAGAACATGGGCAACAAGCTGGAGGACAAGGTAAGTTTTTATTGCGGGTTATACAGCAAGCTAACAGAAAAGAAAAAGAATTAGAAGCAAAATGGCCTGAAAAAAATACAGGCAGTGCCTTTTTAGGATTTGGAATCCTAGAATCAGGAAAAGAAGTGGATGGTGATTTTAGACCGCACCGTGAAGGTATAAAAGAAATAAAAGATAACAAATTCACCTTGCGTTTGGATTTTAAGCTAAACACCTCACAAGAAGACATTGATTCTATTGAACAAGTTTTATATGTTTTTGGATTGTTGGGTGGACTCGGCAGTCGGGCACGGCGTGGGTTTGGTTCAGTCGCATTAACTGAGTTTCAACGAAACAAAGAGGCTGTTAAAAACTTGCCCTATACAAAACAGCAATATCAACAGGTTATTGATGAGTTGCTTGCACAATACCAGAAAGTTATTGAATACCCACCTTATACAGCATTTAGTAAACAAACTTTGTTGAAGTTTGTAAAAACAGATCAAGCGATAGATGCGCGACAGATTCATAATAAAATGGGTTTGGATTATAAAAACTTTCGGCTGGGATTCAAAAAGTCAGATAAATCTAAAAAGCGTGCTTTTGGTTTGCCATTGGCGAGTTATGATGAAAATAATCGTCGCTCTAGTCCTTTGTTCTTTCATATGCATCCGTTAGCAGATAATACTTTTGTTGGTATTGCTTTGTATTTGCCTGCGGTTTTTCATTATGAGAAAGATGAGTACAAAGATACTCAGACATTTTTAGAACCTGTTAAACAATTTATGGAGAGTCTGAAATGAAACACTTCCACTTCACCCTAGGACCCGTTCAGGGTTTTGTTGCGCAGGCGCGGCGGATTCAGGATTTTTGGGCGGGGTCTTTTTTGTTGTCTTGGTTGTCGGCGGTGGCGATGCGTAGCGTAGAAGCGCAAGGTGGGGAAATCGAGTTTCCGGCTTATGATGAAAACTATATGGCGTGGATAGGCGCTGCATCGCTCACTTCGACAAGCTCGGTGAGCGGCGTAGCGCCACGTCAGGGCGGTGTGCCGAATCGCTTTATGGCGTGTATTCCTGCTCACAAAGTCAATGATTTTTCCGGCGAAAAAGTCAGAAAAGCGGTTTTTGATGCCTGGAAAGCTCTGGCCAATGAAGTTTGGAATGCGGATTTAGCGCATTTGGAAAAGTCGGAAAACACAGAAACTAAAAAAATCTGGCATCGCCAGATAGAACACTTCTGGGAAATCTCTTGGGTGTTGACGGATAAAGATGATGATACCGCGATGGATCGGCGTAAGAACTGGCGCAATTACGCTTTGCCAGTGGAAGAAGGTTTGCCATGTTCTTTGATGGAGGGTTGGGTGGAGCTTTCGGGTAAGAAACAGCCTGGTGCGGCGATACGCAACTTTTGGCAGCCTTTGCGGGAAAAATTGGGGCGTGACCTGAATGAGCGCGAGCAGTTATGCGCGATTGCGTTTGTGAAACGGCGGTTTGTGAAGGTGTTTCATGACGTTAAAGTGAACATGGGCGGCTGGACGTGTCATGGCTGGGATTTGCGCAATCAGCGCATTGCTTCAACCAATGATATGGCGGCAGTGCATTGGTTGGAGCAAGTGTTGAAGCATGGCGATGATAAATTGTTAGAAGAAATCGCCAGTCAAGCAGGTCAGTTGAAAACGCCCAAGATTGAATACAAGAATAAAAATGGAGAAGTTCAAATTAGCGAAGGAAAATACATTGAACGGCATGGTGAAAAACGTATTCATCCAATTTGTTGCATTGAACAGGCGTATGAATGCAATGCTAATACAACAAAAGGTCAGGTTGCGCATTTGAATGGCGTGGTGTTTTTTGAACATGCTTTGCGCAACAGTAAGTTATATGAGCCAAATAGCATTGTTGGGATGTTGCAGGCATTAAAAGCTGTTCGGGAGGCAGGCAAGCAGCCTCTGCGCCCGTTGCCGTCCACTGAGCTTGTCGAAGTGAACGGCAACGGGCGCAAAGACGGCGCAAAGGTGATAGATAAACCGCAATTGCCTACAACGCCGCCCTCGCCTTACTACGCCATCTTGCTGATGGACGGCGACAATATGGGACAGGCGTTGCGAGACGGCAATCCAAAAACAATTTCCCAAGCATTGTTGAAATTCAATAAAGCAACAGATGACTTGGTGTATACGCACAATGGCTTTTTGATTTACGCGGGCGGGGATGATGTGCTGGCGTTGTTGCCGGTGGAGGATGCGCTGAATTGCGCGTATCAACTGCATGAAGCCTACGCAGGCATTATGTGTGCTGCCGCACCAGCGACCACTCTTTCCGGCGCGATTCAATTCGCCCATGTCAAAACCCCGCTGACGTTGCTGCTGCAAGACGCGCATAAGTTGTTGGATAAAGTAGCCAAGAAAGAACACGGGCGCGATAGTTTGGCAGTACGGGTGTGGAATCACGGCGGACAGGGTTTGGAATGGGCGATGCCTTGGTCTTGTGCGGTGGAGGGAGACAAGATGATTTTGCAAACATTGCTTGAGGATTTGCAAAAAAAAGACCAGGAAGGCGGGCAATTCAGCAGCGGTTTTTTCTACAAAATACGCGAATTTTTCCAACAAAACAAAGAATTGACTGTAGATGTGCTGCAAGCCTTGCTGGTCAGCGCCTATCTGGCTTCCAGCAAAAGCGGTGATAAAGACTTGAATACCGCCAAGCAGCAAGTCGAGAGGTTATTCAGTCAGTGTAAACGGCTGAAACGTAATGCAACAAGCGGGGAATGTGACGCAATGGAGCTTGCAATCAATCCCGATGGCGCGTTGTTGTTGCGTTTTTTAGCTCAACACAGTGTGAGTATGGATAAGAAAAAGGAGATAATAGATGGTGAATTATAAGAAGCAGAACAAAAGAAAACAAAAGCAATCAGCCAAGCAAGTGCAAGCAAAATCATCTTCTATACAAACACCGTCTGCGGCATTGCCTCCAATGAAAAATACCGATCAATCTCAATGGATTTTTGAGCCAATAGACAGTTTGTTTTTTCGAGAAACGCGTCCGTTTAATCAAGTCGCCGGTGCGGAATTGGGTAGCGTGTTTCCACCGCCAGCGCGGACTATCGCCGGGGCGGTGCGGGGGATTATCGGTGAGCGCGTCGGCGTGGATTGGGAGAAGTATCGCAAGGGTGATGTTCCAGACTTGTCAAAGAAAATAGGCGATCCGCGTTATGGCGGTGAAGCGGAGTTCGGCAAGCTGCAATTAACCGGTCCTTATTTGCTTAAAGACGGTCAACGTCTGTATCCCGTACCGCAACATCTGTTGCAAGATGAGGAAGAAAAGAATTACTGGCTGAAACCAGGTGAACCGCTGGTGTGTGATTTGGGAAATATAAAACTACCCGTTGTCGAACCGGAGCCAGGTAAAGAGAAGAAAGTCAAACCGTTGCTCAATGCTTGGGTTGATGCGAAAAATTTGCGCAAAATCCTCAATGGAGAAACCCCAACGAAAATCTATCGTGCTGCTGAGTTATTCGCCCGCGAAACCCGCATCGGCATTGGTTTGGATAAAGAACGGGTGCGGCGCACCACTGAGGAAGGTTTGTTGTATCAGACTTCGCATGTCCGTTTGTGTGAGGGCGTGGTGCTGGGCGTGGGTGTCGGTGGGATTAGCGAGGATTTGCAGTTGGGCGACGGCGAAACCCGTCATATCCGCTTCGGCGGCGAGGGGCGCATGGCGGCGATTAGTCTGGGAAGCACCGCAAGTCTTCTGCAAATGCCGGTGATCGAAGACCAAAAAATTGTGTTGGTGCTGCTCACGCCCTTGTTAGTGCCAAAAGATGGGAATTTTTTCATGCCGTTTGCAGGCGCAACAGCGGTCAAACACGATGGCGCGGACGCTTGGTGGGAAGTGGAACTGTACGGCGTTAAATTGAAAATCATCAGTGCCGCTTTGGGCAAGCCACAACGCGAAGGCGGCTGGAATCTGGCGCAAAACAAGCCACGCGCTTTGCGCAGTCTGGTGCCGGCGGGGAGTGTGTGGTTTTGTGAGGTCATAGAGGGCGACCCAAGCATTTTGCACGACAAGAAAATCGGCGAGGAAACGGCACTGGGGCGCGGGGAATTGGCAGTGGGCAAATGGAAAACAACCAAACCTGGCAGGTTTTGATAACACGAGGAATCATCATGGCAAACGAAACAGCAAACAAAATTTTAGGCTTATACGCAGAAACTTCGATTCACGCGGGCAGCGGCTCAAACCTCGGCGTGATTGACTTACCCATACAGCGCGAGGCGCATACCAATTGGCCGTGTGTGTATGGCTCGGCGCTGAAGGGGCCGTTGCGCACTTTGGTGAAAGATAAAAAAGATGAAGATAAAGAAGATAAGGAGTGGTGCAACACAGTATTCGGCCCGGAGCCCAGTAGTGACGATACTGGCAACTCTCACGCCGGCGCGTTGAGCGTGGGCGATGCCCGTTTGTTGTTATTGCCAGTACGCTCTTTGACCACGCATTTTAAGTGGGTGACGTGTCCGGCGATTTTAGAACGGATGAAAGCGGATTATCGGCGCTTGGGCTTAGAGAATGAGCCATCGTTTTCCGTACCCGAACCCAAAGATAAAAAAAACGCAGTGCTGAATGGAGAAACAACGAGCAAGCTGTATTTGGAAGAACTGCAATTTGCTCTGCAACCGGAGAATTTGGACGGTGTTATTGATGCTATTGCGCCTTTGATTAGGGATTCATCCGCCAAAGACAATTTGCAAAAGCAATTGGTGATTGTCCACAACGATATTTTCAATCACCTCAGCCAATATGCCACGCCGGTTACGCCGCATATTTCGATTGATAATGAAACTAAAACAACTAAAGGCCGTGCGCTGTGGTATGAAGAAAGTCTGCCGCCGGATACCCTGCTTTACAGCGCATTGATTATGCAGAAGTCGCGCAAGGGTGGCGAAACGGCTAAAGATTTAATGGAGGGTTTAAGTGATTTATTGAAAGATAAATACCTGCAAATCGGCGGCAATGAAACCACTGGCATGGGTTGGTGTCGGATGGCGTTGGTGGGAGCATCACAATGAAACTCTTTAATCTGCCAGACGATGCCACCTACACTTTTGCGGATTATTTCAGGCTAAATCCCTATATCGGTGATTTATCAAATTTTTTTGGGTATGAGTTTCAGCGGCTTGATTATCCTTTGCCTGCGAGCAACGCTCTCTTACCGCGCTTAGAGGATTTAATCTACCGACTAGAACAGAACATGCAACATACCGCCATGAACAATGAAACGGCACGGCGAGAATTTCTAATTGCGCCCGTGATTAGTGAAGTGATCATGCTCACCCATAGTCGTGTGCGAGTTGAATACCCGTTAAATGTCAATGAAAAACTAAAAGGTGTATTGGACTATTGGCTACAAGGTAAGTGCGGCTGTTTGGTAGTTGAAGCCAAGAATGGCGATTTAGAGCAAGGCTTTGTGCAATTAACCGCAGAATTAGTTGCACTTGATCAATGGATAGATGATCCCATGCCGATTTTGTACGGGGCGGTTTCAGTGGGATATGTGTGGCAATTCGGTATTTTGAAACGGCAAAGCAAACAAGTGATTCAAGATTTGAAGCTGTTCCGCGTACCCGCCGATACCAAAGACCTAATGCAAGTATTGATTGGCATTTTACAAGATGAGGAGAACGCATAATGCAAACCATGCAACAACAACGGGCGGCATTTGCTTTGGATCGTGTCAAAGCAGATTTTGAAAAAATGAAAGAACCAAAAAACAAGTCTGAGTACAAAAGCCAAGCCTCTGCATTGCCTTTTATGATTCACGCCAATGGATTAGGACAAACTGCGGCGTTTTATTACAGCAAAGGAGAAGGCGCACATCGTCAGTTGTATAAGCTGCTTTCTGAGTGGCTGACAAAAGAATCAGGTGTTTTTAACAATCAAACTGATTTATTGAAAGCCATCACAGAAACTGAGATGGAAACCTATTTACTTGCCCAAGCTGAAGCCATAAAACTGATGGAATGGGTGAAGAAATTTGCAACGGCATATGCGGGAGAGAAATGATGGCAGCTATACAACAAGAAAACGCACAAGGCGGTTTGCCTTTATATAAACAAGCTCACAAAAATGAACCCAAACGGCATTCAGATTCTAATCTTGGATTATGGTATGAGCGTTTTTTTAATCAATACGCCTACGATATAGAAAAGAAAGAGCCTTGGAAGGTTGCTGCCACCGCCAAATCTGCTTGGATTAATGCTGTGATTCCAAACAAATGCGGCGACGATGATTTACTGAAACAACATCGAAATCGTCTCATGCGCTTAATAGAAAGCTGCAGTGGTGGATATGAAGTATTTAAAACAGACTGGCATTTCGTCACTGGTTTAGGCTTAAATCATCCTGTCGAAAATGGTTTTAGCTGGCATCCGACTTTAGGTGTTCCCTATTTATCGGGTAGTGCGGCGAAGGGGTTATTGAAAGCTTGGATGGAACAGTGGGGCGGGTTGGATGAAAAGCCTGAGTGGTTTGGTGTGCAGGATAAAGTCGGTGACTTAATCTTTTTCGATGCACTACCAACAGAACCTGTTGAATTAACCCTAGATGTAATGACTCCGCACATGGACAAATGGTATGAGCTAGGCGGAGAAATCAAATCGGTGGAAAATGAACCGGAAAAAGTTCCAGCGGATTGGCATAATCCTGTGCCAGTGCCGTTCTTGGCGGTGAAAAAAGGTAGTTTTTTGTTTGCTTTGGCTTCGCGTACAAAAGATGAAAAAAATGTAACAGAAGCGTTTGAGGAATTGGAAAAAGCATTAGAGATACTCGGCGCGGGAGCAAAGACGGCGGCGGGGTATGGGCGGTTTGATTATGATGTAGAAAAAACAAAAGCACTTAAACAAGATCAAGAAGAGCAAAAAGAAGCTCAACTTCCAGAGGAGGAGAAAGCCTTAAAAAAACTTCGAAACTTTCTTAAAAAATTTAATGCTGGTGAAAATACGCGCTTAAAAAGCACACTCACTACGCAACTGAGTGAAACATTCAAGCAAGCAGTAACGTGGAATCAAGACTATCGAAATAAATTCGCTGATTTTGCAGAAACAGCTTATCAAAAAGTCGGGTGGGGTGATCCTAAGAAAAAGCAAGAAAAGAAAGCTAAAATTGCCCAGTTGCGGGAAAGCAAACATTGAGGACATTCTGCACCAGCCAGAGCCGTTCATTGAGCTTGTCGAAATAAACGACCGCTCATCTGCCACAAGCTCACATAAAGGAAACAAGCAATGGCACAAGCCGCACGACGTTTAGCCACTTACGAAGATTTATTTGATTTGCCTGAAACAATGATTGGGCAGATTATTAATGGACAATTAATTGCCATGCCGCGCCCCGCACCTAAACACGCGAGTGCTTCGTCTAATTTAGGTTATGAAGTGGGCAACCCTTTTCATCGCGGACGCGGTGGTCCTGGCGGTTGGCGCATTCTCGATGAACCAGAGATTCATTTGCGGGGCGATATTTTAGTGCCTGATTTAGCGGGCTGGCGGCGTGAGCGGATGCCGCAGTTGCCTAATACGGCGTATTTTGAACTCGCGCCCGATTGGATTTGTGAGGTGCTGTCGCCGTCTACAGGGCGGCTGGATCGCGCTGATAAAATGCCGCTTTATGCGACTTGGGGGGTGGCGCATTTGTGGCTGGTTGATCCTGAAACCCAAGTGTTGGAAAGCTATGAGTTAATAGAAAACGGACATTGGTTATTATTGAAAGTGTATCAACAAGAAGAACAAGTAAACGCGCCGCCGTTTGCAGCGGTTGGTTTTAGTTTGGCTAATTTGTGGGAGTAGGAGTCAGGGTTATGTTGTATCTTTTGAACTCGCCGGTGTTGACCAGTTATGGTGATTATTCATTTAGTGGCGCAATTGCTGTTGAACAAGCCAGAGCATTGATTGTCAATAATGAATTTGTATCTGCAATTGGGCATCAAAGCACGGCAGATGTATTGTCGGTTTTATTGGAAGTTGAAGTACCTGTGAATCGGGTGCGGATTGAAATGCAGGCAGGCGATAAAGCTTTGGTGTTTCGTTTGTTGGCAAGAATGGAAGAGGGACGGGTTTTTAGTCGAGAGGAGATTGAAAACCTGCCGTTTGAGTTTGGGGTTTTGGAGAGAATTAACTAAAAAGGTAACGAATATGGAACATCAAAAATCAGTTCATATCTGTTTAATCTCTGGTCATCTTATTCCCAATTTGATTCCTTTACTGGAAGAATATCCAGAAATTGTTCAATTAGTCGTTACAGATGGGATGAAAGATCAATCACGGCGTTTTAAGGAGATACTTGGAAAAGAGAATTTTCCGGTTGTCGAGTTAATTCATGGATGTCCAGATACAGAATTAAAGAGCATTTTGGAAAAATGCCTTGGAAATTGCAACGCAATTAGAGGAAAAATATCACGACTATCGTATCGTGCTAAATGCGACCGGTGGTACAAAATTGATGGCTCTTGGTTTTGTAGAGATGTTTCGGGAGGTATTAAACGCGGAAATTATTTATACCGATACGGAACATAACCGCATCGAGTTCTTAGGTACACCTCCAAGATCAGCAAGAGCAATGAAAGACGTGTTGACGGTGCAGCTATATCTGGCTATGTATGGTTTTACTGTTCGTTCTTGCGCATCAGATGATAGAAATTGGCAGGTGCGCGTTGATAAACGTAAGGCTCTGAGCAAGTGGCTTGCTGAGCAGGCTTCCGATTTGGGTGATTTTTTAGGGGCGTTCAATGGGTTGGCGGTCAAAGCTTTAAACAATACGGGTGATGCTCTGAATGAGTCCACGCAATGTTTTAATGAACCGCCTCGTGGTAAATGGCGCAAGGCAATGCAGGAAATTGCTAAGGCTGGCTATGGGTTAATTGATTGGGATGGCACCCAACAAATTACTTTTATTGACGCAGATGCTGCACGTTATTTGGGCGGTATCTGGTTAGAGGAGTATACCTGGCATATTGTGTGTGATGCCAAGCCTTATGATAGCCGCTGTTCAGTCGAAGGAACTTGGGAAGGCGGTGATAAAAGTCGCAAACCCAAAAATGAATTTGATCTCTTGGCGACATATCGAAATCGCCTGCTGGTGATTGAATGTAAAACACTTAAGTTTGGTCGGGACGAAGGTAAGGATCAGGATATTCTTTATAAACTGGATGCGCTTGGAAGCAAGGCAAAAGGTTTGTTTGGTTCTACTTGGCTAGTTTCTGCTCGAACATTGACTAATGAGGTGCGCTCTCGTGCAAAAAGTCAAAAAATAGAAGTGATTGAAAGTCAGGACTTGTCTAATTTACGTCAAAAAATTTTAGCGTGGATGAATAGTTGATGTTCGATCAGGTAAACGATGCGGGCTAACAGTATTTCAATTTAGGAATGATAGGCTTTGAAATTCAAGTTCATTCAGCGTTGTCGTTCCCTTCGACAAGCTCAGGGAACGACAACGCTGACTGAACTTGCTAGAGAGTAGAATGGGTAGAGCGAAGTAAAGCCCATTATTTCGATGTTTGATGAACGTGTAGGATGCGCTGAGGTACGAAGCGCATCAATCGCAGCTGCCGAGTGACCGTCTGTAGCCTTCCCCTCGTTCACTGAGCCTGTCGAAGTGAACGAGGGGAAGGCTACAGACGGATTTGTCAATTATCAGGAAATGCAAAGTATGCCCTACGTTTACATCCTCAAATGCGCCGATGCTACTTACTACACGGGCAGCACTTGGCATTTGGAGCAACGGGTGTGGGAGCATAATGAGGGTGGTGGGGCGAATTTTACGAAGAAGCGGTTGCCGGTGGAGTTGGTGTATGTTGAGGAATTTGAGCGGGTTGAGGAGGCGTTTTTGCGCGAGAAGCAGATTCAAGGTTGGTGTCGGCGGAAGAAGGAGGCGTTGATGAATCAGGATTGGGAGAAGTTGCAGGCTTATTCGCGGACTTCAGCATCAGCATTGCCGCGCCCTTCGACAAGCTCAGGGAGCGACAATGCTGATGCTGAAACACACTTAAAAACAGCCACAGGTGATGCTTTTCCGTTCCCTGAGCTTGTCGAAGAGCACGAAGGGCGTGCGGAAGCTGTACCCGATGTTTCTAAGAAAAAGGAAAGTGTTATCGAAACTTCCAAAAATGAAGCTGTAACTGAGTCTTGTCCATTCCCTTCGACAGGCTCAGGGAACGGGCAAGACTCAGTTGCAGCACAAAGTCTGCAACAAGCCCTGCAACAAGCCGATGATTACAATCTGCACGGTCTGTTGTTTCAGCATATTGAGTTGTGCGAGACGCGCTCTTGGTTGCATTATCATCGCATTGATTGTGCGCATTTGAATCGGCATATGCAGGCGGGGTTGTTGGTGCATGAAACGCATTATGGCGGGGAGGCGGCGCAGGCGTTGGCGGGGTTTGGGATTAAGCCGGATATGTTGGATTTTGCTAAGCGTGAGGTGAGCGAGGTGAAGAAAAGCAAATCTAACGAAGCTGCGTCCGTTGGGCAGTTGCGGTTTTATTTGGCGGTGTTGGAGCGGGCGACGGGGCAGGTTTGGACGGGGGTGTTGCGTTATCCGCAGTCGCGGCGCACCAAGCGCGTTGCCTTTGATGAGGCGCAGCGTGCTGCTTTTGTGCAGGCGGTGCAGCGCATTGTGCAGGTGATTGGGCAGTTAAAGCCGCCTGCGAAGGTGCAGAAGCCGCTGTGTGCGGACTGTTCTTATCGCATGGTGTGTTGGCAGGAAAGTACGGAGGATGGGGATTTTTGATGGATACTTTATATTTGGTCGCAGGTGCAAAAATCAGTCGCCGCGATAATACCATTGAAATCAAGCCACAAGAGGGTAAGGCGCGGCGTTTTCCGGTGGAAACCCTCAAGCACATCATCGTGCTGGGCGAGGCGCAATTTAACAGCGCCTTGCTGGGCTTTTTAGGCAAACAAGGTGTGCGCCTGTCGTTTCACGATTACTATGGCTATTTTTCTGGCTCGTTGGAAGCGGCGAATCCGATTAGCTCTGGCGCGGTGCATTTGGGGCAAGCACAATTGATTTTAGACGAAAAACTGCGCCTGTCCTTGGGCAAAAGCATTATGAACGCCGGATTACAAAATCTTATCAATAACTTACGCTACTATCAATATCGCGGCAAAAGTGCGCTGGCGGATAGCGTTGCCGACATGGCGCAACACCAAACCAATTTAGCCCGTGCGCAAAGCATCGAACAAATGATGGGTTGTGAAGGACTGGCGCGACAAGCCTATTACGCCGCCTGGCAACACATCAGCCCCGCCCTAGCCATCACAAAACGCAGCCGCCGACCGCCCGCTGATCGGATTAATGCGTTGATTTCCTTTTGCAACGGCGTGGTGTATAGCATTTGTAAGCACGAATTGAGTAAAACCCATTTGGATGTGACCTTGAGTTTTGTTCATGCGCCGACGCAGGCTCGCGCTTCGTTGGCGTTGGATATTGCCGAAATTTTTAAGCCAGTGGTCGCAGATAAAGTGATTTTTACCTTAATTAACAAGCAGATGCTTGATGACGGCGAGTTTGAAGAGAACGACGGCGTGTGTTTGTTGAGCGAAAAAGGTAAGCGGGTGGTGGTGGATGCGTTGCGGGAGAAGTTGGATTTGGAGCAAATCGGTGAGTTGCGCGGTTATCGCGCACTGATGTTGCGCGAAGCTTTTAAATTACAAGCACATGTGTTGGGTTTGAGCGAGTATGAACCTTATGTGCATCGGGTATGAACTAAAGCCTAGAAAATTTCGTTCACTGAGCTTGTCGAAGTGAACGAAATTTTCTAGGCTTCCTGAGGAGTTGCCAATGTATGTAGTGGTTTTTTATGATGTTCCCGCCAAACGCACGCGCTTATTTCACAAGAAACTTGGTTGTTATTTGAACTGGATGCAAAACAGTGTGTTTGCGGGTGATTTGACCGCCGCTCAATATAAGAAACTGCGGCGTGAATTAGAAGAACTGATGGAAGAAGAAGATCATCTTGCTTTTGTCAGTACCGAGAATCGCCACAATATTGAAGTTGAAACTGTCTCAGGCGGCACTTCTGAGTTTGATGATTCACATCAAGGAAGTGGGGTGTTGTAGTTTGTTGTGGCTTTGTTGGATGTAAAATAGCGACTCATTGTAGACTTTTTGTGATGTTCGATAAGAAATAGCGAAAATCGTCACTTATGTTCATCATGTAGCCCGTCTTGTCAAGGTATTTTTAAGGCGATTGCCCTGAAACCGGTGGGCGATTTTAAGCCTGCAACAGATTTTTGTGATACCATTAAAAATATTTTTTCACTCAAAATTGACTTTTTTGCGGAGGACACTGTAATGGCAGACCGCCGTTTACAGGTATTTCACACAGTGGCACGCCTGCTCAGTTTTACCAAAGCCGCTGATGCTTTGCACATGACCCAACCAGCGGTAACTTTCCAGGTGCGTCAGTTGGAAGAATATTTCAATACCCGTTTATTTGATCGCACCCACAACCGTATCAGTTTGACGGAAGTCGGCGAATGCGTGTTTGAACATGCAGAAAAGATTTTTGAACAATATTCCGAATTAGAAAATGCTGTCAAAGCCATGACTGGCGATGTCAGCGGCATCTTGGTATTGGGCGCCAGCACCACCATTGCAGAATACATGTTGCCCGCCTTACTCGGTGATTTCAAAGATAAATATCCAGATGTCAGAATTCGTTTACAGGTTTCCAATACTGACGGCATTGTCGCAATGGTAGAAGACAACGTGATTGATTTAGGGGTAGTAGAAGCCCCCGTCAGCAACAAAAGCCTAGTCGTTGAACTGTGCAAGAAAGATCAACTGGTCGCAGTAGTACCCCCCGATCATCCCTTTGCGCACAAACCCAGCATTACCCCGAAAGAACTATTCAGCGAGCCTTATATCTGTCGAGAAGAGGGTTCAGGCACCCGTGAAGTCATTAGCGATTATTTAGAACAACAAGCAGTGGCTATGTGCGATCTCAATGTCGTTATGGAACTCGGCAGCCCAGAATCCATTAAAGGCGCAGTAGAAGCCGGCATGGGTGTCACTATTCTTTCTAAAGCAACGCTGCATAAAGAGCTGGAATTAGGCACCTTAACCACCATTACCCTAGACCCGCCATTAGAACGTCCATTTTCTTTTGTGCATCAAAAACAAAAATTCCGCGTGCGAGCAATGGATGAATTATTAAGTTTTGCCCGCCAGTATTGCAGCGATCATCCACTGTTATGAATAGCCACAACAAATCGCCGGATAAACGCCTGTGCGCTCTGTTTACGAATTTAAGCGAAGCAGACCGCCAGACGCTCTTGGCATTTGCCGAATTTCTCTATGCCCGCCAGCAAGCCTCCAGTTTGCCTGAACTTGCACCGCCACAGCCAATACCTCATGCACGTCCAGCGCAAGAAAGCGTTGTCGCGGCCATCAAACGTCTCGCCGCTACCTACCCCATGCTGGATAAAAGCAAAATGCTGCATGAAACTGCCGGATTAATGACCCAGCATTTGATGCAAGGACGGGCGGCATCTGAAATCATAGACGAATTAGAAAGCGTTTTTTTGCGCTATTACACTCAGTTGCAAGACAGTTTTGCTACAAATACAACAGAATATTTCACCGAAAATAAGACCCACCCGTTCTAAATAAATCTGTTACTTCATTTACAACTCGCGCTTACTTTGCTTTAACCTTGTTTTCGGATTCATTCAGTTATGCTGCATATCATAGGACTCTGGTTTAGACGTTATTTTTCTCACCCACAAGCGGTCTTGTTGGTGATTTTACTATTGTTAGGTTTCACTATTATTCTAACACTGGGTTCAATGCTGGCGCCGGTGTTTGCCGCCATGATTATCGCCTTTCTATTGGAAGGTTCAACTGCTGCATTAGAAGAACACTTCCATGCAGCCCGCTTGCTTGCCGTTGCTGTTGTATTTAGCGGTTTTATGGCAATGTTATTGTTTATATTCTTGATTCTATTTCCACTCTTATCGCTCCAAATCAGTCAATTCTTTCAAGAAATGCCCAAATGGTTAGTGCGCGGACAAGAACTCCTTATGCAGCTACCACAACGCTATCCAGATTTTTTCTCTGTTGAACAGGTCAACAGTATTATCAGTGCCGTTCGTCAGGGCATGAATGATATGGCGCAAGCGATTTTGTCTTATTCTTTAACTTCAATTACCATGTTGATTACCTTTTTGGTCTACTTAATTCTAGTACCGGTTATGGTATTTTTCTTTTTAAAAGACAAGAATCTCATTCTCGATTGGGGAAAAAGTTTCTTACCGCGTGAACATACCATAGCACAGCGCGTTTGGGTTGAAATGAACAATCAAATGGGCAACTATGTGCGCGGCAAAGTCTATGAAATCATTATCATTGGTGCAGCGACCTACGTCGCTTTTGTGTTAATGGGTTTGAATTATGCCTCTTTGTTGGCAGCTTTGGTTGGCTTATCTGTCGTAGTGCCCTATATAGGCGCAGCAGTGGTCACTGTTCCGGTAATTCTAGTCGCTTATTTTCAATTTGGATGGACATCAGAGTTCTTTTGGTTGACTACCGTATATTTCATTTTGCAAGCCTTAGATGGCAATATTCTAGCGCCTTTGCTGTTTTCTGAAGCAGTCAACTTACATCCGGTTGCCATTATTATGGCGGTGTTGGTATTTGGCGGTTTGTGGGGTTTTTGGGGCGTGTTTTTTGCCATTCCCCTTGCGACCCTGGTCAAAGCAGTGTTGGCTGCTTGGCCCCGCAGTCCGGTGGAAGAAGAACAAGCTATTTCTCCAGCCTAACAAAATACACCGATTGAATACGCCCTTTTAACCCACCTTGAAATAGTCAAAAAGCATGGATGATCCACACAACGAGAATATTGAATTACAGTTGTTACTACAAGCAATTCATCTGAAATATGGTTATGATTTCCGCGATTATGCTAAAGCGTCAATTAAACGCCGCGTGTTGCATCGCTTAAAAAGCAGTCAATTACCTAATATTTCTGCTTTGCAACACAGTATTTTGAATGATGTGCGTTGTTTTGAACAATTGTTGTTGGATTTATCTATTAATGTAACTGAAATGTTTCGTGATCCAAGTTTTTACCAGGCTTTGCGCGAAACTGTTATTCCTTTATTACGAGAATTTCCCTTCTTAAAAATTTGGCACGCCGGTTGTGCCACTGGAGAAGAAGTCTACTCAATGGCAATTCTCTTAAAAGAAGAAGGCTTGTATAGTCGTGCGCAATTGTACGCCACAGATATGAATGAAGTGGTTTTAAAACAAGCTAAAGATGGCATTTTTCCCATTAGCCGTTTGAAACAATACACGGAGAATTATCAAAAATCCGGCGGGCGCGAGGCATTTTCTGATTATTATTCTGCCCATTATGAACATGCGGTGATGGATAAATCTTTAAAAGAAAATATTTTATTTTCCGATCATAATTTAGCCACTGATGGCGTGTTTGGTGAAATGCACCTGATTATGTGTCGTAATGTGTTAATTTATTTTAACCGTGAATTACAAAATCGGGCGCTGGGTTTATTTGCTGACAGTTTATGTGAAGGGGGAGTTTTATGCTTAGGTTCAAAAGAAAGTATTCGCTTTTCGGACTATTCTCGTCAATTTGAAGACATTGCCCGCGAAGAAAAAATTTACTTAAAGAAACCAGCTTGTTATTCGTAATCATGTCATTGCCCTGTAAAGAATTTCAAGCCCTGGTTATCGGCTCTTCTGCGGGTGGTGTGTATGCCCTTAGTGCGGTGCTTTCCACTTTGCCAGCAGATTTTTCGTTGCCAATTTTAATTGTGCAGCACATGCACCCGCATTCCAAAAGTCAACTTGCCAGTATTTTGCAGAAAAAAGCTCAACTGAGTATTCGTGAAGCAGAAGAAAAAGAACGTATCCAGCCCGGCGTTGTTTATTTAGCACCGCCGAATTATCATTTGCTGGTTGAATTAGATCGCCATTTGGCACTTTCAATTGATGAGCGAGTCAATTATTCTCGTCCGGCAATAGATTTGTTATTTGAATCTGCGGTGGATGCGTATCGGGATAAACTCATTGGCTTGATTCTCACAGGCGCAAACTCTGATGGCGCGGCGGGTTTGCGCCGTATCAAGCAAGCAGGTGGCTATGCGCTGGTGCAAGACCCGCAGAGCGCGGAAGCCGACGCCATGCCGCTGGCGGCGTGCAGTGCAACATCGGTAGATAAGGTGTTGCCACTGCATGAAATAGGTCCGCATCTGCTGCAACTGGTCAATCATTACCCGCGTTGCCTCAATGCGCGGCGTAGCGAGCTAAAACATTCGTCATAGAAGGTTTCCCATGATGCAATTTCCATTACAAACACTCAGTTTTTTACTCTTGTTTTGCTTGTCTGCGATGGCGCAGGCGATACCTGTGCTACAAGTCGAAGTTGCTAACCAAGATGGGGCGCAAACTGGACGCCAGTTGGCAAAGATCATTGCGCAACAATTTCCTGATTTTGCACAGGATTATGACCGTTTTTTGGCAGATACCCTAGCGCCTTACGAGTGGGCGCAATGGGTTCAACGCGCCCAGCAGGTGCGTGATGCAGTGCCGCAAAGCGTGCGTGACGAAGTGGATGCGCTGGCGCAACGCCTGGCTCAAGTTAATCAGGATCAGCTTGGCGATGGGCATTTGTCGGCGCAAGAGTTATGGGTCGTGCAAGTGTTGTTAGAAGCGGAAAATTTGAGCCAAGGCGTGGGTTTGGGCGTGCTCAATCCCGCCAGTTCAGTGCGGGGACCTATGGTTGGGCGCACGCTCAACGGTTTACAGAATCCGGCTTTGCTGCGCCTGCGGGCGATTACCCTCTATCGCGGCAGCAATAAGACCTTGGTAAACATAGGCTTTGCTGGTTTTGTCGGGATTTTGACTGGGTACAACAGCGATGGCTTGTTTGTCGCCTATTTGCCTTCACCGCAGCCGTCTGCCCGTCCTGACGCGCAGGCGCACATGGCGGTCACTCTGTATTTGCGCACTTTGCTGGAAGAAAATGATCGCATCACGCAAACGCTGCCAGGGTTGGTTTATCAGCAGTTTCTCACCAGCCACAATTTGCTGCTAGCGGACAATCGCACGGTGCAGGTGTTAGAACAAAGCCTGCCCAGTACCAGCTATTTGCGCTCTGCTGATAGCCCGTTGCGCACCGAAATGCAGTGGTCAAATCCTTGGCAAATTGCGGCGGTGGATTGCTTCGTATTACGCGCCTCGCCAGCGAATTGTAACAACAGCGGCGATCTAGTGCGCTGGCATCGTTTGCAAACTTTAGCCCGCTTTACTCCCGAAGAACCCGCCACTATCACAGATATGCAGAGCATTTTGCTGGATCAGAGCCAAGCGCCTTACCAATCCATTTTTGCCGCTGAGACCCTGTATGCCAGTGTTTTTCTACCACTAGAGCGCCGCCTGTTCTTGTATACCCAAAGCAGCATCACCCGTGACGGTTTGCCGGTATTTGAAGAAATCGAAATTCCCATGCCGCACCGCTATACCTTAGATACCGTGCCTTTTTATCAAAAGGTTTTGATTTTGGTGATTTTTTCCGCGCTGTTGGGGATTGTATTTATGGCGCTCAGGCAGCCGCTTCCCTGGGTAAAACCCACGCAAAAAGTCTTGTAAACCCAGTCAAAGTAGGTTCAATTGCGCTGGAGATGTATCGGCATCTTTTCTGCAAGGAGAGGGGGAAATAACATCAGCCGTTGGCGGCGCTCTGCTTGGCTAAATGGCAGTGCCCCTTGGTTTCTCTTAATTTTCGCTGCCCGCTTCTAAACGCCCTTGAACACACTTTACCATCTCATCTTTCATCCGACTTTATGGAGTCAGGCTTTTCAGCAACACTGCCCTAGGCTCTCGCCTGCTTTTGCGTTGTTTAATCTACAGCGCAGCGATTTTCAACAGCCTTATCTTATTCGTTTTCTGTGGTTTAATTATCTACTCGCACCGCTACTCAGTGCCTGTTTGGTGGGGGCTGTGTTGGCTGCCAGTGGGTGGAGTTGGAGCTATATCCAACTGGGCGTGATTTGCGCACTGTTTTGGCATTTAACCAGCGCCTTGTTGCTGGGGTTATGTGTCTCAGTCGCCGCAGGTATAGTGGTTGGTGCGCTCGGCGGCATTGCAACGGGCTTGAGTTTAGGCGGTTTGCACACGGGTTTGTTGCCCGTTATTGCCATTAACTTAGGCGCGTTGGGTGGTGCAAGCAGCCTTTTGCTGCTGTTGGCGAGTGAAAAACGTCGTTACAGTTTAAGCAAGGAAACCGGCAGCATTATCATAGGTGCATTAGTCAGTTTGGGGATTTTGTGGCTTGGCTACACACTCGCTAATCTGCTCTTGCCGGGTTTAACTGAGTTGGCAGATTTAGATAACCAGGATGTGCGCTTGATTGGCATCATCGCCCTGTTAGGCTTAACCATTGGCTGGTTAAGCGGCGGCTGGCGTTGGGGACTGTTGTTGGGGGCGACCTTTGCCGCTGTGGTGTGGGGCTTTTTTATGCGCGACAGCCTGGCTGACACTCATTTGCCACAAACCTTCAGTTACGCCTTGGGCGATGCGCTGTTAAGCACTTCTTTAGGCTTGTTACTCAATGGCTTGTTTGCGCTGCCTTATTTGCTGGCGCGACGGCTGGCGGATGTGCGGGCGGGTGTTGCCGCTGGCAGCCTGGTGCTCATCTGCGCTTATCTGTTTATCGCCTGGGGAATGCGCACCAGCACTGCGCTTCTGTGTTTGGGTCCTTTGTTGTTGCTACTGGGTTTAAGCCATAGCCAATGGCGCCCGCTGTTGTTTTATCCCTTTGCCGAAGCTTGGAATCTATTGCTCTATCAAGCGGAAGTGCGGCATTTTGCCAACTTCAAAAATTCATCTAATGCGGCGCGATCCAAACCTTACCTCTGTTGGCATACCGCTTTTTGGGATGAACAGCAGCGTTTACCGCTCTATAGCTTAGAAAAGCATCTGGTTTGGCTCTATGAGCAATGCCCAGAACTTGCCCGCGAGAAGTTAGAGCAACTCGGCGGTACGCTGCAAGCTTGGGCAGTGCCAGCCGTGTATCAAGAAATTGATACGCGGCGTATGGAAAAAGTCCAGGATATAGAGGACATTAGCCAGGTTTATCGCTATCTCTACAGTCCCCATACAGGCACGCCTAGCAGCGCCTTGTTGCAGCAGTTCAAAAGCATCAGCCAAGATGTTGAAGCGGCGCTGGCGCAAAGCAGCCACTACGCCCAACGCATGATGCTCAACGAACTGGAAACCCACTTTAATCAACTGCTGCTAGACCTTAATCGCTACCACAGTTCATTAGCGCAGCGTTTCCACCCGCTGGCAATGCTGTGGCGCAATCAAATCGTGCAAGCCGCGCACAGTATGGAAAACCTGGCAAACGATTTACAAGAAATCCACAATCCCTATGTGGTCGGTATTCCGCTGACTGCCAAGCAAAATATTTTTGTCGGGCGCCGCGATGTCATCGCCCGTATCGAAAAACTCTTGCTTGATCAACGCTGTCCGCCGATTTTGCTGTACGGGCAAAGGCGCACCGGCAAAACCTCAGTGCTCAATAACCTCAGCCGCTTGTTGTCTAGCCGCTTCTTGTTTGCCTATGTGGATTTTCAAAGCCCGCGCCTGCTGACTGGCGATATGGCTGGCTTACTGTATGGTTTAGCGCACGCCCTGAGCCGTGCTGCTGATTTGCGCCCGGAACGCCAATGGCCACGCTTAGAACGCGCCGAACTGGCAGAACATCCGCTGGAACGCTTTGATACCTGGCTCGATCAAGTCGAACAGGCGTTAGACGGGCACACGCTACTGATTGCCCTGGATGAATTTGTCACCTTGGAAGAAGCGCGGCAGCGCGGACACATCAGCGGCGCCACCGTGTTTAATTTACTCAGCACTTTTCGTCACATTATCCAGCACCGTCAGCGTTTTCGCTTGCTGCTGGCGGGTTCGCATAGTTTGGATGAACTCAACCAATGGGCAAGTTATCTGATCAATGTGCAAATAGTGCATTTGCAGTATTTATCGCGCAACGAAGCCCTGCGTTTGATTGAAAAACCGGTGGAAGACTTTTTCCTGCGCTACACGCAAGAGGCTGCCCAGCGGGTGCTCAGCGTCACCCGCGCTCATCCGGCGCTGGTGCAATTGCTGTGCAGCGAAATCATCGAACTCAAAAACCTACAACCCATTGAAAAACGCCGTCTGGCAGAGCTTGAGGATGTGGAACACGCAATTCCACAAGCCCTGATGACCGGCGCGTTTTTCTTCAACGACATTGCCTACAACCAAATTGACCCTGACGCCCTCGCGCTGTTGCGCTTCATTGCGCAGCAAGGCGAAGGCGCTTGCGTTAGCCACAGCGCACTACAGACGCAATGCGCACAAGTGACTGATAAACTTAAACAATTACAGCGGCGCGAACTGATTGAAAACTGCCCAGAACTGGCAGAAAACGCCTACCGAATGCAGGTAGAACTGATTCGCCAGAGCATCCTCAGCGCCGGTTAAACTCTAATTAGTTCAAGTGTTTACACGCATCCGGTCGGTTTTGGCAAGCCCGCATAACGCGAACCCTGCTTTGCCGGACCATAAGGAAACAGCCCATACAAATACTTGCTGTCGCTTTTATCGCCGCCCAGCTCCTTTTTCGCCAACTTAGTCAGCGCACGCATCGCCGGAGCAGTGCCGTTTTCCTGATAAAAACCGCGAATCATATTAATCACTTCCCAGTGCGTCTCGCCCAAATCCAAGCCATCTTTCTTGGCTAACTCAGACGCCAGCTCCTCACTCCAATCGCCCAGGTTAATCAAGTAACCCTGCTCGTCTGTTTCAATGATTTTGCCCTGAATATCAATCTGCATACCGTCTCTCCTTATTCCTGAGTAAAAAACTATGGAATGCAGCATAAGGGCAATAACCTACTCTGTCAATAGGGTATTTGCAAAGACTCGGCTATCTTGACTGGAGAAACCGCTAGGAAAAATCCCGTTTGTGGCGGGTTATGGGTATAATTCTGCTTTCAAAATCACAACCTTACCAGGAGCAACCATGCCAAGTATCCAACGCGCCCTCATCAGCGTTTCTGACAAAAGCGGAATTGTCGAATTTGCCCACGCCTTAAGCGCAAAAGGCGTAGAAATCCTATCCACCGGCGGCACTGCCAAATTGCTTGCCGACAACCAAGTACCCGTCACCGAAGTCTCTGATTATACAGGCTTTCCTGAAATGATGGACGGACGAGTGAAAACCCTACACCCGAAAATTCACGGCGGCTTGCTAGGACGACGCGGCACGGATGACGCGGTGATGGCACAACACGGCATCCAACCCATTGATTTAGTGGTGGTTAATCTGTATCCCTTCGAGCAAACTATCGCCAAACCCGACTGCGACCTGCCCACTGCGATAGAAAACATTGACATCGGCGGTCCCACCATGCTGCGCTCGGCGGCGAAAAACCATAAAGACGTGACGGTGGTGGTGGATGCCCGCGACTATGCAACGGTGCTGGAAGAAATGGCGCAAAACGACGGCGCAGTCAGCGACGCAACCCGTTTTCAACTCGCGCTCAAAGTGTTTGAACACACCGCCCGCTACGACGGCGCGATTGCCAATTATCTCGGTAAACAGCTAGAAGGTGACGCAGATTTTCCGCGCGCTCTCAGCCTGCAATACCGCAAAGCCCAAGCGATGCGCTACGGTGAAAATCCACATCAAAAAGCCGCGTTTTACGTCGAACACCAACCGCTTGAAGTCAGCGTGGCAAACGCTGTGCAGTTGCAAGGCAAAGAACTGTCTTACAATAACGTCGCCGACACCGATGCCGCACTCGAATGCGTGAAATCCTTTGAGCAAACCGCTTGCGTTATCGTTAAACACGCCAATCCCTGCGGCGTTGCGGTGGCTGACAGCCTCTTGCAAGCCTATGATCGCGCTTTCAAAACCGATCCGACCTCGGCATTCGGCGGGATCATCGCTTTCAATCGCGCACTTGATGCACAAACCGCCCAAGCCATCATTGAACGCCAATTTGTTGAAGTCATAATCGCGCCCGACGTGCTGGAAGACGCAAAACCGATTCTCGCCAGCAAAGCCAATGTGCGCGTGTTGGCGTGCGGATATTGGCAAGCAGCGGTGCCGGCACTGGATTTCAAGCGTGTCAACGGCGGTTTGTTAGTGCAAGAGCGTGACTTAGGACGCATCACCGAGCAAGAGGTCAAAATCGTCACCCAACGCGCCCCCACCGCGCAAGAAATGCAAGATTTGATGTTTGCTTGGAAAGTCGCCAAATTCGTTAAATCCAACGCGATTGTGTACTGCAAAGACGGCATGACCATCGGCGTAGGCGCGGGACAAATGAGCCGTGTCTATAGCGCGAAAATCGCCGGTATTAAAGCCGCTGACGAAAACCTTGAAGTGCGCGGCTCGGTAATGGCATCCGATGCGTTTTTCCCCTTCCGCGACGGACTTGATGCCGCCGCCGCTGCTGGCGTTACGGCGGTGATTGAACCGGGCGGTTCAGTGCGTGACGACGAAGTGATTGCGGCTGCCAACGAACATCAGATTGCGATGGTGTTTACTGGAATGCGGCATTTTCGGCACTAAGAAAAACCCTGGTGTTAAGGGGCACTTAAGGCGCTGTGCTTTTTCTGCGCCCTTGTACGAAAGCCTACAATCCCTGCTATTGTTGCCTTTAGCACAGCTTAATCTGCATATAACCCTGTGTTTTTATTGAGTTATTATCTGGAACACAAGTTGCCGTAGCAAACCTAACTCAATAGCTCTATAAGGATTTAACCGCATGAAAGCAAAAGACATTGCTCAATTATTGGATGAACCCGCCTGTGCGCATAACAAGAAAGAAAAATCCGGCTGCGCGAAAACTAAACCAGGCGCAACGGCGGGCGGTTGTGCTTTTGACGGGGCGCAAATTGCGTTGCTGCCGATAGCTGATGTGGCGCATTTAGTCCATGGTCCTATCGCTTGCGCGGGGAGTTCTTGGGATAACCGAGGCACGCGCTCGTCAGGACCGACTTTGTATCGTTTAGGCATGACGACGGATTTGACGGAACAAGATGTGATCATGGGACGCGGGGAAAAACGCTTGTTTCACGCGATTAAACAAGCGGTTACGGATTATCAACCCGCAGCAGTGTTTGTCTATAACACCTGTGTGCCAGCCTTGATTGGGGATGATGTGGAGGCGGTGTGTAAAGCCGCGCAGGAACGCTGGCAAGTGCCGGTGGTGCCAGTGGATGCGGCGGGTTTTTATGGCACAAAAAACCTTGGCAATCGCATTGCGGGCGAGGCAATGCTGAAATATGTGGTGGGCACACGCGAACCTGATCCGCTGCCCGCACAGGCGCGTCAAGACATCAAAATCCATGATGTGAATCTGGTGGGCGAGTACAACATCGCGGGCGAATTTTGGCATGTGCTGCCGCTGCTGGATGAATTGGGCATTCGCGTGCTCTGTACTTTATCTGGCGATGCGCGTTTTCGTGAAGTGCAGACCATGCACCGTGCTGAAGCCACCATGATGGTGTGTTCTAAAGCCATGTTAAATGTGGCGCGAAAACTGGAAGAACGCTACCAAATCCCTTGGTTTGAAGGCAGTTTCTACGGTATTACTGACACTTCGCAAGCATTGCGAGATTTTGCGCGGGTGTTGCAAGATGCAGATTTAGCCGAGCGCACCGAAGCCCTAATCAAGCGCGAAGAGCAGCGCATTCGCGCTCAGCTCAAGCCCTGGGGCGAACGGCTAAAAGGCAAGCGGGTGTTGCTTTACACCGGCGGCGTTAAATCTTGGTCAGTGATTTCTGCATTGCAGGATTTGGGCATGGAAGTAGTCGCCACCGGTACGCGCAAATCTACTGAAGAAGACAAGGCGCGTATCCGCGAATTGATGGGCGAGAATGTCAAGATGCTAGACGAAGGCAATCCCAAATTATTGCTGGGCGTCTACCATGAGTACAAAGCCGACATCTTAATTGCTGGTGGGCGCAATATGTACACCGCGCTCAAAGCTAAAATTCCCTTTTTAGACATTAACCAAGAACGCGAATTTGGCTACGAAGGTTACACCGGCATGTTGGAATTGGTACGGCAATTGGCATTGACCATCGAAAGCCCCATCTGGTCACAAGTACGCACACCCGCACCTTGGCGTCATTGCCATTAACCCACGATTTGCTCCGAACGAACCCGACGCGAAGCTCGCACCGTTTGGCGAGACCGAACCCTGCATCTCCGCGCTAGACAGCTTTTGCCGCTGTGTCTGCGCGTCGGGCGTTTACAAATCAGAATGCCCACCGACATATCTACATTTTCGACCCTTACGCGCTACGCTCTTTAGTAAATCCGCGCCACAAAATCCGCCGGATTTTCCAAATAGGCACTATCCCCGGTTGCCTTGATAACAAACAAGCCTTTGTTTTGTGCCATCTTTTCCGCGCCCGCCTCGGCATTCAAATAAGCCATCGCGCCATAGACGATATTACCCGCATATTCCCGCATCCAGGTTTTGATGTGCGGCAATTTATCAATAAAACGCTTGACATCATCCGGGCGCAAAGTGGTTTTAACTTCCACAATAATCACCGCCTCGCCGTTTTTAGCAACAATATCCACCTCCCAAGAACGCCCTTGATGATTGCCTTTAGCGCGGGTATAGGTATGTTGAACCGGAATGCCACGCTGATTAAAAATCTTGATCAGCGCACCTTCCACCAGAGACTCCACCAACTTACCCCATTGGCTGGTAAATAATTTTTCCAGCTTGTTGAGCTTGATGTCGGTTTCTTGGAATTTACGGTCGGTTTCCTGGAATTTACGGTCGGTTTCTTTAAATAAACGCCACACCTCTTCAAGTGTCGGCGCGGGTTCTGAATGGCTGAGGGTACTCATGGCAAATCTCCACAATTGATATACCAACCAGTATAGCACCGGCACAAAAAAACCTGCCAAGTCTTTATGTAGATTTGGCAGGTTTGGTGTAGTAAAACAGCAAGCGTCTTGGTTTTATTGGTTGCTTGGCTTAAATACAGAAAGCGACAGTTCTTTTGTTCTTTCAACAACCCATCGTTTTTTTATAGGTTTAAATTCTTTTTGAGTAGCCCGCGTAGGTCGCATAAGCGATAGCGTCACTTGTGCTGAGCTTGCGATGCACTGAGCTTGTCGAAGTATGCGACATTCGGAAACTCCGAAATGGCGGATGGCGGCGCACACTTCGACAGGCTCAGTGCAAGAAAAGACGCGCCATATCCGCCTTACGGGTTGTATCAGGGTATGGATTTGCACAAGCAATTTTGAAGAATTGTTTGAAGAAGCAAGGTAGGATGCGGTGAGAAACAAACCACATCAATCACAATATCCCAAACGATGCAATTCCTAACCTCATCGTATCCGACTTTGTTTACGCCAGGCTTTAGCTTTTGAACTTTGCCCTTACCATTTTGTCAATTTCATCGGCAAGATTCTTGTAATAACGCTCTCTGATTCCATCAGCAATATCAGTGTCTTCTGCTATTTTATCAAATGGCATTATTTTGGTTTTTTCAGCAGGCTTGTTGAAACCATAATCTCCATGATAAGGCTTAAAGAACTGTAGTGTTGAAACCTCCTCAAAATGGGTGAAACTAAAGTCTCTAACCAGCACCGGCATAATGCGATAACCTTCCTGCTTTTTTCTTTGGAAAAAAACCGGCAGTTCCTTTGCGTTAATGAAACGCGAAGCCGCAAAACTAGCACTGACGAGGAGCAACGCCGCTTGGGTAGTTTGGAGTGAATGATCTATTGCCGCCTGCCACTCATCGCCAAGTATGATGTCTTTATCCGTCCAAAACTTATAGGTAAAGTCGGCTCTTTGGGTTAAATGTCTGGTTAAACCCTCTACCAGTAATTCACGCAATTCCCGATCTGGACTGGCATAAGAAACAAATATATTAATCTCTGACATAAATCTATCCTTGTGATTTTTCTGAATAAAGGATTTAAAATCTTCCACATTCACCCAAACACCGTTGATAGTTTGAATTTGCCGATTTTGTTTCGGGGCATTTTCTACATGGGTTTTACGCACAAACGCTTCGCCATTCAATGACCATAATTCATCTACGTTAT
>DYPD01000171.1 GCA_020720115.1 Thiomargarita sp.
TAATAATTCCACATTTTTCGTACTATGCGAAAAAGCATGATACACAACCAGAGTCTAACAGCACCTATGAACAGAGCTTCAAATTTAACCAACATGCCCTCCAAAGAGCTTGAGCAACTCATTGATTTTCATCTAACTTATTCGTTAGGTTTGCGCAAACAAAATGCCAGCGCACATGACATTTGTAACGCGCTATCGCTGGCAGTGCGCCAGCACATGATTGACAACCTGTTCGCTACCGAGGATCGCTATGAAAAAAACCGTAGCAAACGCATGTATTATCTCTCGATGGAATTTCTCATCGGGCGTTTGCTGGGCAGCAATCTGCACAATTTAGGCATGGATAAGGTAGCCCGCGAAGCACTGGCAAAATACCGTGTGGAATTGGAAGAAGTGGAAGAAGCAGAAGCCGACGCCGCACTGGGCAACGGCGGTTTAGGGCGCTTGGCAGCCTGCTTTTTGGATTCGCTGGCAACGCAAAATATGCCGGGATTTGGCTATGGCATTAACTACGAATACGGGCTATTTCGCCAACACATAGATAACGGACATCAGCGCGAAAGCCCCGATCACTGGTTGCATGAAGACGCGCCCTGGTTGCTGGAACGCCCTTACGAAATCTGCACCGTGCCCCTGTATGGGCGGATTGACCATACGCGGAAAAATGACGGTGGCTTTGGTCGTTGGGTAGATTGGAAAACCCTGATTGGCGTGCCTTTCGATATTCCCATTGTAGGTTTCGGCGGCAAAACGGTGAATTATCTGCGTCTGTATTCGGCGCGTTCTTCTAATACCTTTGATATTCAAATCTTTAATGGAGGCGATTACATCAAGGCAGTAGAAGAAAAAATCTATTCCGAAAAAATCTCCAAGGTGCTTTACCCCTCGGATTCTTGTTGGAGTGGCAAAGAACTGCGCTTGATTCAAGAATACTTCCTGGTTGCGTGCGCCGTCCGCGACATTATCATGCGCCATCTACAGCAAAACAAAAACCTTGACAACCTTGCCGAGCAAACCGCTATTCAACTCAACGATACCCATCCGGCGCTGAGCATCGCTGAACTGATGCGCATTTTGTTGGATGAATATGGCTACGCTTGGGAGCAGGCTTGGGCGATCACGCACGCCTGCTGCGGCTACACCAACCACACGCTGTTGCCAGAAGCCCTGGAAAAATGGCCGGTGAATCTGCTAGAGCATGTGCTGCCGCGTCATTTGCAAATCATTTACGACATTAACCAGCGTTTCCTAGACGAAATTGCACGGCGCTGGCCTAACGACGGCGAAGTGTTAGCACGGCTGTCCCTCGTGGAAGAAGGCTGGGAAAAACAAATCCGCATGGCGCATCTTGCCATTGTCGGCAGCCATTCGGTCAACGGCGTTGCCGAATTACATTCGGAACTGGTGAAAACCCGTCTAGTGCCCGATTTTTATGCCCTATGGAAAGACAAATTTAACAATAAAACCAATGGGGTAACACCACGCCGTTGGATCGCGCAAGCCAATCCCAGCCTGTCCAAATTGCTCACAGACACGGTTGGCAGCAACGCCTGGATTACCGATTTAGACAAGCTGCGGGTGTTAGAAAAATACGCCGACGACGCTAGTTTTCGCGCCCAATTTGTACAATCCAAACAATTCAACAAGGTGCGCCTGGCAAAAGTCATTGCCGAACAAGTACATGTCAAAATCAATCCAGAATCCCTGTTCGACGTGCAAATCAAGCGCATCCACGAATACAAGCGCCAACTGCTCAACATCATGCGCGTGATTCACGAATATCTGCGCATCGTTGAAGACGGCTACAGCCCACCGATAGCTAAAACCTGCATTTTCGCAGGCAAAGCCGCCCCTGGCTATGTGATGGCAAAGCTCATCATCAAGCTCATCAACAATGTCGGCATGGTGGTCAACCAAGACAGCCGCGCCAATGAATTTTTGAAAGTAGTGTTTATTCCCGACTACCGCGTTTCGCAAGCGGAAAAAATCATCCCGGCTGCCAACTTAAGCGAACAAATCTCCACCGCCGGCACTGAAGCGTCTGGTACTGGCAACATGAAATTCGCCATGAACGGCGCCCTGACTATTGGCACACTGGATGGCGCAAACGTGGAAATGCAAGAAGAAGTGGGCGCAGACAACATCTACATCTTTGGCTTAAAAACCCACGAAGTCGAGCAAATGCGCCGTTTGCACACTTACCATCCTTGGGATTACTACCACCGCAGCGACGTCATCAAGCGCATTCTCGACAGCCTCAGCAACAACCGTTTCGCCCCCGAAGAACCCGGCATTTTCCAACCGATTTTCAACATGCTGCTACACGGCGGCGATTATTTTTACCACCTGGCTGACCTGGAAGCGTACATCGCCATGCAAGAGCGCGTAAGCCAGGATTTCACCGACAGCGCCCTGTGGAATCGCAAAGCCCTATTGAACATAGCGCGTATGGGCAAATTCTCCAGCGACCGCACCATCCGCGAATACGCACAAGAGATTTGGCACATCCAGGCATCCTAAACCGACTGATGATCCGCCCCTTGAGGGCGGATTTTTCCTGGAAAAATTATGTATCACATTAACAATTTCAAAAATTTTTCTGAAACCAAAATAAATTTATCTCGTCCGCTTACGCTGGTGATTGGTACTAATGGTTCTGGTAAAAGCAATTTAACAGAAGCCATTGAATTACTGAGTTTTATTGCCAATGGCGGGGCATTGCATGAAATTACAGACCTTGCTCAGGATGGCAGAAAAGAAGTCAGAGGGGGCTTGCAAGCCTGCATCCGTTATAAGCAAGAGACATTTGCTTTAGGTTTTTCTGGAGAAGTACCATTTGACGGAGAGAAAGTTACATTTAGCTATAGAATTTGCATTGGCGTTAGCCTAAATACCCCATTTATTCGTTTTGAATATTTAATGCTTAAGAATAAAGCATTATTTGAGACTGTTGGAAGCCAAGGACAAACTCAGGTTAAATATAGAACATTCAAACCAGGCAAACCAAGTAACCAGGCTATTCCTATTTCTTCTATGCAATCTGCGCTCTCCCAGTATCAAGAGTTTGCAAGGGACAACAGAAAATTTCAAGCATGTTCTAAAAGTGTTCGTGCAATTAGAACTTATTTACACTCTTCTTTTATCTTCGATCCAAATCCAAAATTAATGCGAGAATACGAACGTATTGGTAATCGAATACTCACAAAAAATGCTGCCAATTTATCCGCAGTTTTATATGGTCTATCAAAAGGAACTAAAGAAGAGCAAGAGGGACTTGAGCGTTTATTAAACTGGATTCGGCGTTTACCAGATGAACCTTACCAAAATTTTGAGTTTATTATAGTAGAGCAACTTAATGATGTCATTTTTGCTTTTAAAACTCAGAACAATGATGAATTAATCAGCGCCAAAGTTTTATCCGACGGTACTTTGCGCTGTTTAGCTGTATTGACGGCACTTGAAACAGTAACGCCGAGTTCTCGTATTATTATTGAAGAATTTGACAATGGCTTACATCCAAGCCGGGTGAAAATATTAGTAGAGGCGATTGCCGACTGTTGCACAAGACGTAGGCTAAATGTGTTGGTCACAACACACAATCCAGCCACTCTGAATGCCTTGAATGACAAGCAATTAGCGGGTGTTGTGCTTTGCCATTGGGATAGCGACAGCCAAGCCTCAAAATTATTACGCTTAAGCGATCTACCTTATCAAGATGAACTTTTGTCACGAGGACAACTAGGAGATTTAGTCACCCGTCAAATTATTGAACAGTATTTGTCACCACAATTTGAAGAACAGCGCAAAGAAAAGGCACAGGCATGGCTGGCAGACTTTTAATTGTGGTAGATACCGGCTATTGGGTTGAGTTATTTCAAATACCAAAGCATTCATCAGAACAAAAATATCAGCGTGTAAAAGACAAATTTGCCTGGGCAATTGAACCACACACAGCCTCCTTGTATTTCCCGCTGCCCTGTGTGTATGAGCTTGCCAATCATATTGCACATATTGAAAATGGAAATGACCGTAAAAAACTGGCTAAAAAACTTCAGCAAACGCTTGCACCAGACTCACAGCTACCCATAATAGTTCATCCTGCGTGCGCAGTGGACGAACTGCAAAATTTTCTTCGGCGCTTTGCAGAAAACTATGTTTTACAGGGCTTGGGTTTAGTAGATGCTGCTGTAATTGACACCGCGGTAAAAGTTAAACAAAAGCAAAATAAAGTGCATATATGGACATTAGATAAACAACTTAAAGCCAATGAGCCAGATAAAGAAGAAGATGCTTTTGTTGGTGAAGGCTAGTCATGGATGCCGTAGCTAAGGCTTCCTTTAAAATTCAATTTCACTTAAAGAAACATATCTTTATGCAACACTTACTGGCTATTGCCGCTGGCGGCGCTATCGGCGCACTCATGCGCTTTTGGGTTTCCAATGCCGTGCATCAACTGCTCGGGCGCGGCTTTCCTTACGGCACGCTGAGCGTCAATCTCATCGGCTCTTTGTTGATGGGTTTTCTCGCCTATTTTATGTTAGAGCGGCTGGCTCTGAGCGTAGAATGGCGAGCGGCAATTTTGATCGGATTCCTCGGCAGTTTTACCACCTTCTCCACTTTTTCCATGGAAACCCTTAACCTACTGCTCGACGGCGCTTATGCTAAAGCCTTTGCCAATATGCTAGTGAGTGTAAGTTTATGTTTACTAGCCACTTGGATAGGCTTATGGCTGGCACGCAATGGGTAAAAAAATGCTTACAAATCAAGACATCCCAATCCAGGTTGCACGCATTTATTTAAGCGAAGCAGATCAAGACACCCTACATACTTTGCTCGACTACCTGCATAACGACGCCAAAGTCTGCGGCGTCACCGTATTTCGCGGCATTAGCGGTTTTGGACATTCTAGGCGCGTACACGAAGCCCGTTTACTGGACTTGGCAATGGATTTACCCATAGTGGTAGAATTTTTCGATAAACCTGAACAAATGCAGCCAGTTTTAACCTATTTGCAAACGCGGCTAGAACCAGGGCATTTGATTTACTGGTCTGCCTTTGCGCACAATCCTTGTTAGTTCTCAAAAACAGCGGTTTATCTGCTGTCACAACCAGGAAATTTTTATGTTAGACCCACAATTATTCCGTCAAGATGACTTATCTGAAATTGCCGCCAAACTTGCCACACGCGGCTATGCGTTACCCATAGAACCGCTCATGGCGCTGGAAGCCGAACGCAAAGCCTGCCAGATGCGCACCCAGGACTTACAAACCGAGCGCAATACGCGCTCAAAAAATATCGGTAAAGCCAAAGCTGCTGGCGAAGACATTCAGCCGTTATTGGCAGCCGTAGATGATTTAGGTGCGCAACTCCAACAAAGCGAACAAAAACTTGAAGAAATTCAGTTGTGTATACAAGAAATTGTCGCCGGCATTCCGAACTTACCGCACGCCAGTACGCCGGTGGGTCAGAGCGAAGAGGATAACCAGGAGGTGCGCCGTTGGGGAGCACCAAAAAATCTAGGGTTTAGTGCGCAAGATCATGTGGATTTAGGCGCACAGGATAATCTGATGGATTTTGAAAGCGCAGTGAAAATCACTGGTTCGCGTTTTGTCGTGTTGCGCGGCGCATTAGCACGACTGCACCGCGCACTGCTGCAATTCATGCTGGATTTACATACCCGCGAACATGGCTACACAGAACTCTACGTCCCTTATTTGGTCAATGCGGAGAGTTTATTTGGTACGGGACAATTGCCTAAATTTGCCGCTGATTTATTCAAAACTGCTGAAGACCTTTACCTCATTCCTACTGCCGAAGTACCAGTAACCAACTTAGCGCGTGACACCATTTTCAAAGGCGAAGAATTGCCCTTGCGTTTCACCGCGCATACCCCGTGCTTTCGCAGCGAAGCCGGTGCTTATGGAAAAGATGCGCGCGGCATGATCCGCCAACATCAATTTGAAAAAGTGGAATTGGTGCAATTTGTTCATCCCGATCATTCTTATGCTGCTTTAGAAGAACTGACCAATCATGCAGAAACAGTATTGCAAAAGCTAGAATTGCCTTATCGCGTGATGGCGCTTTGTACCAGTGATATAGGTTTCTCTTCTGCCAAAACCTATGATTTAGAAGCTTGGCTACCAGGACAGCAAAAATACCGTGAGATTTCTTCTTGTAGCAACTTTGAAGATTTCCAAGCCCGCCGTTTGAAAGCACGGTATAAACAACAGGAAATGAAAAAACCCGCTTTGCTGCACACGCTTAATGGCTCAGGATTGGCAGTCGGACGCGCCTTAGTTGCAGTGCTGGAAAATTATCAAGATGAAAACGGGAAAATCGCTATTCCCACTGTTTTACGCAACTACATGGGCGGCGCAACCCATTTATCCGCTTGATTTCTGCTTGGATAAGACGCGCCCTGTGTTCCCAGCAAGTTGGCGCACGGCACGTCATCGCCGTCTACGGGTTGGTAGAATGCGTTGAAATAGTCGCCTATAAACGGCATCATAGTCACTGATGTTCACAAATCTAAACCTCATCTACACCCCATCTGCTTGTCACAATGGCATTAAGTTAAGAAAAAATGTGATATAATATGAATAAAAATCAAGGAG
>DYPD01000036.1 GCA_020720115.1 Thiomargarita sp.
TGAAATCTGAAAAATTTGGAGTCAGTTATATTCTCGAACCCCGCATTTTTACTGGATTTATGTCGCAACAAGTCTATTATCCTTGAGCGCCCCGTAAACACAGAAGGTTTTCATGCAAAACACAAGATTTACTGACAAAGTAGTGCTGGTCACTGGCGGCACTGCTGGTTTGGGACGTGAAAATGCCATTGCCTTCGCCCGCGAGGGCGCACAAGTGATCATCTGCGGGCGACGCGCACAGCAAGGCGCAGAAACCCTAGACATGATCCAAGCCATTGGTGGAAAAGCGATATTCTTGCCATGCGACATCACAGACATTGCCGAGGTCAAACAATTATTTGCAGAAATTCAAGGCAGATACGGCAGACTAGATTGCGCCTGTAACAACGCAGCCATTCCTGATTCACCGCAAATTCTGCCCACGCACCAATACCCCAGCGAAGATTGGGACGCCATCTATTTCACCAATCTAAAAGGCACTTGGCACTGCATGAAATACGAAATAGAAACCATGCTAAAAACTGGCGGCGGCGCTATTGTCAATATCGCCTCCGTGTTTGCTTATCGCGGCTCAGAAGGGCGCTGTGGCTATATCGCCAGCAGTCACGGTATCGTTGGTTTAACCAAAACCGCTGCATTAGAATATGCCGCAAACAAAATCAGAATCAATTGTGTCTGCCCGGGCGGGATTTCTTCTGAGCCAGACCATCCTTTAGCCGCAGAATATGAAAAAGAATACGCCTCTATGATGCCCATGAAACGCCTAGGGATACCTATTGAAATGGCTATGCCAGTGTTGTTTTTATGCTCTGAAGAAGCCTCCTTTATCACTGGCGTCGTATTGCCAGTTGATGGCGGCTGGTCAGCCGGATAGAACTCATTAAATACCAGGAAAACACAATGGAAAACAAAATCTCCGCTGAAGCCTATTTCGATGATTTAGCTGCCGAATATGAATATGAAGGCGTTGAAAGCGCCTTGCAAACCAATCATTTAGTTGAAGCCAAGAAAATTTTTGACACGCATCAGATTAAAGAAGGGCAGATTTTAGATTTAGCTTGTGGCACCGGCTTGCTTTCCCTATTGCTGGAAGGAAATTTCGAGTTTACCGGCATTGATGTATCCGAAAAAATGCTACAATCCGCCGCACAACGAGGTTATAAAACCATCCACAAACCACTAGAACAAGGATTGGCTGAAATTGCCGATCAGTCTTATGATTTTGTCACCTGTTTAACCGCTTTGCTCTGTATTGAAGACATTCAACCTGTACTCAATAATATGAAAAGAATTGCCAGACGAGGAATTCTCTTTACACTAGAAGAAATAACAGATGATTTTCTTGCCGAATTTCCCGCATCAGCTTACAACCACAGCCATCTCAGCTTCCCTGATGCCAAAGAAGATTATCGCGTGTTTGGCTGGACTACGCCAAAAGGTTTAGATATGTATGTGCGGATGATTTACCTTGAAACCCTAAAGCACCAGGAAAACAACTAATGGCACTGTCAGAACAAGATAGGCAAAATATCAAAGCCACCTATATGCAAATGATGCAACGCATGATGGCGCTTGATTGGCAGAGTTTTGCTGAGATGTGTACTGACGACATGATTCATGTCACCGCTGATGGCCATCTCTTCCAAGCACAAGGTAAAGCTTCGCTAAATCAGCGGTTGACTGAACTGATGGGCGAGGTTGAAACCTTCGACATGGAATATTCTATCCGAGAAATCAATGGCGATGGTAACTGTGCTTATGTATTGACGCCCAACAAAGATATACTCAAGTTCTACGGCAGCGAAGAGACCTTAGTTCTGGACCATTGTCAAACCTTATCCATACTTGCACGGCAGCAGGATAATTCCTGGAAATTAAAACTGCAAATGTGCATTGTCCCAGAATCCTCCAAGCCCGATTAATCAACACCATGTTTTTCTACTTTAAGAGTGCCTTATCGTGTTGCTAGAACTGTTTCTAGTGGGCGCTGGCGTTTCCGCCTATCTGCGCAAACGCACTCAAGCCGCGCCCGCAACAGCGGAAGAACAACTTCTATCACCTGATAAAGAGCAACTCCAGTCTGAGCGAAGTCATAAAAATCTATTGACTGACTTAAAAACAGCCATCTTAGGCAGTGATCGGCAGCAGCAAGAACTGGTACTCAATCCAGAAAAACAACAAGAGCTTGAAGAATATAGACGAGCCTCTAACCGCAATTTTCGTTTAACCTCAATAGCTGCCGGCGTTGCTTTGTTTGGCGCGATCTTTCCTGCTTTTACCCTAGTTGGAATAGGCGCGGTGTTGTATTTATCCAAAGAAATATTTGCCACTTTCTGGAAATACGCCAAACAAGGGCACGTTCTTAATGTCTATCTGTTGTATGTAGTCATGGCAATAGGGATGATTGCTGACGGGCATTTTGTGATTCTTGCCATCGCCAGCATTCTCAGTGCAATTGCCATGAAAATTGTCAAGAAAGCCGAAGAAACTTCGCAACATCAATTACTCAATGTGTTTCAAGGGCATCCCGCAAAAGTTTGGATAGAAAAAGATGGCGTTGAACTACAAGTTGATTTTTCTAGCATTACCAAAGGTGATTTGGTTATTGTCAATGGCGGAGAAATCATCCCCGTTGACGGCATTATTCAAACCGGCATTGGTACTATTGATCAACATGTTCTAACCGGCGAAAGCCAACCGGTAGAAAGAGAAATAGGGGACAAAGTCTTTGCTTCAACGCTTTTGCTCTCAGGCAGAATGGTAATTCTGGTAGAGGTCGCCGGGGAAGACACCATTGCCGACAATATTGGCAAAATTCTCAATGACACCCAACATTACACGGATAATGTGATGGCACGCGGACAAAAGGTTGCCGACGACCTATTACCCGTCGAGCTTTGCGTTGGCGCAGTCACCATCGCCACCTTGGGCTTCACCGCCAGTCTTGCTGCACTCTGGTCTAATTTGGGCTCCAACATGGTCGTGCTCGGACCACTAAGCACTTTGAATTATCTGCAAATTCTTTCTCGGCGTGGAATTTTAGTAAAAGACGGGCGAGTATTTGAAGCATTAGGAAAAGTAGACACCATCGTATTTGACAAAACTGGCACCCTGACCCTAGAACAACCAGCGGTTCATAAAATTCATCTACTCAACACAGAATACGATGAAAATACTATTTTGGCTTATGCCGCTGCCGCCGAACAACGTCTTCCTCATCCGATTGCACAAGCCATTGTTGCTAAAGCAAACGAGGCTTCTATCGTCATTCCTGAAATAGCCGATGCCCAATACGAACTGGGCTATGGTATTCAAGCAACTATTGAAGGCAAACTGATTCAAGTGGGTAGTTTGCGTTTTATGCAACAAAAGAATATTGCTATTCCAGAAGCAGTTCCTCCCTTACAAATCCAAGCCGAAGCCACAGGTTATTCTTTAATCTACGTGGCAATCAATGGAAAATTAATCAGTATGCTGGAACTCTGCCCAACCATTCGCCCAGAAGCTACTGAAGTTATTCAAACATTAAAACAACGTGGTTTGAATTTATATATTATTTCCGGCGATCACGAAGCGCCGACGCGGCATCTTGCGAAACAACTTGGTATTGAGCATTATTTTGCAGAAACCTTGCCAGAAAACAAAGCCAAACTGATTAATCAACTCAAAGAAGAAGAACATTGTGTTTGTTTTATTGGCGATGGCATCAATGATGCCATCGCGCTAAAATCAGCCCAGGCATCTATTTCTATTAAAGGCGCCTCTAGTATTGCCACCGATGTGGCACAAATTGTTTTCATGGATGGTTCTCTACACCGCTTGCCTACATTATTTCAATTATCAGATGAATTTGAGCGCACTATGAATAAAAACCTACTGTCAGCAGTGGTGCCTGGTGCTATTAATATTGCCGGTATTTATCTATTGCACACCCGCATTGCTATTAGCGTAGCTATCTATTATATGGGTACAGTGGTGGGGTTGGGGAATACGTTACAGCCGTTGCTCAAACATCAGGATGAACAGCAGGAACATCCAACCGATGAATCAATTATAAAAGCAGAAACAGAGGTTTCTGATAAAGCAAATTAAACTCTTTTACCTGATACCATATGCTGCATAATAATGCCGCCATTTTCCAGCTTTAACATAGATACCAGCCTTTATCTGTAGCATCTCGCGGTAACTCAAGACAAACAAAGGTTTCACTTGATGTATAAACAAGTATTGAATATCAGCACTCATCTTTTCAGACAATTTCTTTTGATCAAGTCAAGGTAGGACACGTGACGGAACAACTTCACAACACTCCGGGTGATATATACACCCATCGAATGAATCCGAATTTCGGGCGCATCTTAAAATCCATTGATATGCTCGAAGCCTTTGAAAGTGGGCAGGGTGAATATTTGTTTTATACCAAAAATGGGAAACAAATTCAGTGCTTAGACTTTCTGACTAATTTCGGACCGGATTTTTTTGGTATCAATAATGAAAAATTAGTCAAAGCAGCAAAAAATTTCTTTGATGGCTCTTATGTAAATCTGAGCAATGCCAGTGTTCCGGCATCCGCTACTGCGCTGGCAGATAAATTAAATCGCATGACCAGTGCCGCCGCCGGTGGTGGGGATTATGTCATTAAGCTTGCTAATTCAGGCGCAGAAGGTGTGGAAGTTGCCTTCAAAGTCGTTGAATTATACAAATACAAAAAAATAGACATGCTGCTGGAAAAATCCAGAAGCAATATTCAACGGGCAAAAAAAGCCATAGCAGCAGGGCAGGGATTTTCGCAAGAGTTTCTCCGCAAAGCAATGCAATTGATTAATGAAAAACGCTTTGCTTTCATTGTTGAACAGCAACAGCTTGATATTACTGCCTGTAGTGCTGATGATATTTTAGATTTTATTTTTGCAGTCAATGAATACCTGTTGCTGCATACCGAACTAGCAACCATTGCGCTGGAAAAGAGTTTTCATGGTAAAACGCACGGTGCTTTGCGAGCTACTTATAAGAAAGAATACCGAAAACCCTACCTGCGCTACTTAAGCAAAACCCTGTTTGTTCCACCGGATGACGTGCAGGCTTTGCAAAATGCTTTCACACAGCAAATGGAATTGTATTATCAAATCAAATTCCAAAATAACCAGTTGCATTGGCAAGAAGTGCACTGGATCAAAGCCTCTTCCATTATCATTGAACCAGTAATGGGCGAGGGCGGCGCCTATCAGTTGAATAAAGTCTTCTTGCAAGCCTGCCGGGATTTAGCAACTCAACATGACATTGCTTTAATCCTGGATGAAATTCAATGTGGACTAGGACGTACCGGCTATTTTTTAAGCACTGAGTGGTCTGGAGTAAAAGGCGATCTTTATATTCTCAGCAAACAATTAGGCGGTGGCATTGCCAAAATCAGCGCCACCATGATTGATTCTGCATTTTACGATAAAGATGATGATATTCTTAATCATTCCTCCACTTTCAATGAAGACACTTTCAGTAGTAAGATTGCCCTAGAAGTGTTGAATATTTATGAAACAGACAGGATACAAGAAAGGGTCTTAGACACAGGCACTTATCTCAAAAATCGCCTGGAATCGCTACAACGTGAGTTCCCACAGGTCATTGAACAAGTCACTGGCATGGGGTTGTTGTTGGGCGTGCATATTGCTGATCAAAGTGATTCGTATTCGGTGTTCATTCGTTCTTTATGGGATATGGAAAGCCTGGGCGCAATCATCATTGCCCACTTGTTTAATGTATTTAATATCCGCTTGTTTGTCACTGTGTCTAATGACAGACCAGTGATACGCTTGCAACCCTGTGCTTATATCAAAAAAGAACAGTGCGACCATGTAGTTGCCGCTTTTCGGCATATTTGTGTGATTATTAGCCGTGACAATGCCTATGAATTAATGAAGTTTCTTACCGGTCATCTGCAACCGGCGCAGCCTGATGAAATCAAAGATTTCAGCCATTTGCGCTCAACGCCTAAAGTAGATGTGGAAAACTACATTAAGCAAGGCGGCAAAACCGCTTTTATGCTGCTGCATATTCTGGATTACACACATCCAAAGAAATATCTAGATCATTCTCTAGGACAATTCACTGATGAAGAACTGACCTTTTTAATTGATAAGTTCTACGGTATTTCTGATGATGTTTATATTGGTATACCAGATGCGCTTAAGATCAAATCCACCGCTGACTCTGAAGTGGTGCTAGTGCCCATCTATACCCTGGCAGGTCCTAGCAAAATCAAAAATGCTTTGCAATTGGCTAAAACTGGTGAAGATAACAACCAAGCTTTGCGCTATTTATTGCGCATCACCGAAACAGCCAAAGAAGAAGTCATTAAACTGGGCGGTACTGCGCTGGGCTATGGCGGCTATTGGTCTATTGTCGCGCAGTACGGCATGGGCTATCAGGATGAACGCATATTTGTTTCAGCTTTTGCAGATGAAAGTCGTGTGAAACAAACCACCGGCAATACGCTCACTGCCTATATCACAGCGCAGGCAATCCGTGAAGCCATTGCTAAAGTACATGCTAAAGGCGAAAGCGTAACACTGGCAGCCATTGGCATTAACGGCAATATCTGCAACAGCGCGGCACTCAGTTTGTTGAAAGATGTAGAGCGTATTATCGCTGTTGCTACTTCGATTCCTTCTACTGAACGTGCGGGTATTTCCATTTGTCAGTATTTATTGAAAATGATTGTACAAAACAATGAAATCAGCGGAGTTGCCAAAGCTTTATTGGCAATAGAATCGGTGCGCAATAAATTAGAAAATCCTGGATTCCGGCAAACCGCGCAAACTGCTTTGGAGAACGATGATCAAGCTAAAGTGCGTGAATTAAGCAAGGAGTTGTTAGATTGCCTGCGTAATGAAAGCAACTCTCCCGTTATTTTGTCTGTTGATCCTAAGTGGAGCATCACCCGGGCAAATATTATCTTTGCCGCCACCAATGATCCCAATGTGCTGATTTTAAAAGAAGATTTATCTAAAGAACAGAATCAGGATATTTACATTATTGATACTTCCACGCCGCATAATATAGACAAGAATGTCAATGATTTACCCTATGTTCATCGGCGTGGTGGTGGCTTAGTAACCACCTCCTCAAAGCAGCAGTTGATTTTTAAAGGAACTGATTTGCATGACACGGATTTGTTTGCCTGTATTGCAGAAACCTTATTGGTTGCTATTGACGACGCGGCTAAACAGACTATCGGCGCTATTAGTGTGGAGGATTTGGAAAGCATGGCGCGGGCGGGTGAACGATTCGGTTTTATTCTGTCGGAGAATGAAGGTGAAACTGAGATTTTTACGGGTTAAAGGGAATAAACAATGAGTTTATCTGAACAAGATGTAACAGCTATCAAACAGACTTACGACACAATGATGCAGTGTTTTCTCAACTTTGATTGGCAAGGCTATGCTTCTGCCTATACCGAAGATGCGCTTTTCCTCGCACCGGAAGGTGACATATTTCAAACCCAGGGACAACAATCCCTAGTAGATTGGACGGCGGGAATGATGAAAGATTATGGCATTGAACGGGTGGAAGTCGTTGACGGGATAGAAAAGATTGAAGGTGATGGTGCTTGCGCTTATTTGTACACGCTAGAAACCCGTGAGAAGCTCAAATTGAGTGGCAATGAAAACATGCTGGAATTTAAAGGCAGCAGCGTGTCGGTGTTTGCAAAGCAAAGCGATGGTGCTTGGAAAATCAAATTGCAGATTTGGAACAAACAAGCTGTGATTCAAGGAGACTGAATATGAAACCAGTATGGGTGCTATTGATTGCCAGCTTGTACTTCTTACCTGCCACTCATCGTCAAGTAGTCGCAGAACCCGCCGCAAAGCCGTCAATCATTTCGGAGAATCCCCATAAAGCAGTTATACAACATAGTATTGAAGTTTTGAATCAAGGCGATACCAGTGCAGTAGCGCAAGCCATTGCGCCAGATTACAAGTATTATTCACCTTCTAACGCGGCAACGCCCTTATCTAGGCAAGAAATGATGGCGCAATTGAAATCTGTCTTAGCGGCTTTTCCCGATCTCCGTTGGCAGATTAAAGCCATGTATGCGGCAGAGGATTGGGTGATTACCCGTTTTGTTATCAGCGGCACGCAGCAGGGTGATTATATGGGCATTCCCGCTAATGGCAGAAAGATTGAATACAGTTCTATTGTGATCTGTCATTTTAAGGACGGTAAGATCATTGAAGAAAGAGAAGAACTAAATCTGCTGGGCATTATGCAGCAATTGAATCTGGAATTAAAACCTAAAGAAAACTAGGTTTTAATTATTCTCAACCCTTATAGGATATAGGAACATCAGTATATGGCAAATGAACATAAAAAAATTGAGTATCAACCCGTTCCTCATGAGGGAGAACTGGCGTTTCTGCCTATTCCCGATGATTTTCCGGTGAACTGGCCAACGCCAGATGATCAGCGTTTATTGTGGGAACTGGATACCCATTACGTTAAACCCAGGAAAGCACTGGATGATGTTTTTATTAAAATCTTAGTAGACCACTTTTTAGTGGTGTGCAACGATGTTTATGCTTATCCCTTCAAAATTAAAAGCCTGGTAGTCAATAATTCTCTGTATGGTTCTTATACCCATGATTTAGGTGCTGTGCCTGAAGAGGGCATTCAAAACTACATGACTAAACTAGAACCTGTCATGTTGAATTTGCTGGATATTTTGGAACAAAAATGGCTGCCTGAAGTTAAACAACATCTTGCCTACTGGGAAGCTTTTGATTTAAGCAACGCATCTATGGCAGAATTATTGGCGCATTGGGATGAAACCATCCAGCGCCAGCATAGCTGCTGGAACATCCGGCTGCTGTTGTTTATGCCTATCATGCTGGGGCGAGATATTTTTCATCAAACTTATCAAAGCATTTTTACGGGTGCAAGTGCCATTGAAGGGTGCGCCATGCTCCTGGCTTATGGGCGCAATACCAAATATGACCGTGATCTGTGGGCATTAAGCCGCGAAATCATGGCTTCATCTAAGCTCTATCCATTGGTAGCCAACAATGCAGCGGATGCCATTCTGGATTTGTTGGATGATTGTGCAGAATGCCGCGCTTTCAAACAAAAGCTCGCTGATCTTTCTTTAATTTATGGCAAACGGGGTGAACGCGGTACGCTGGTGAGCAAAACCGTTAATCCAGCGCCTTTATTGGAAACTGTGCAGGGTTATTTCCATCAGCCAGAAAATTATCTGGAACAGCAGATTCAAACCTGGGAAATCGAACGCAATGCACGCTTGCAAGCTGTGCGTGCCAAGTTGCAAAGCTATCCGTCGGAAGTGGTGGAGAAATTTGAACGTCATTTGAAAATGACGGAAAACGCTAATCAATTGCGTGAATTGAATAATGAATGGATTGATGTACCGAGCATGAATCATTTCCGCCAGATTGTACAAGAATTTGCCCGCCGTTTAGTTGAAGGGGGGGTGCTGGAGAAACTAGAAGACGTTTACCATCTGAATGCAGATGAATTGAAAGAAGCGGCTGCTCTGCTGCCAGAAGTGCTGGATGTGCGTCAGCGCATTCAAGAGCGTCAGGCAGAGGAAGACCAATTTGCGCCTATCACGCCCCCCGCTTTTATCGGCGCTTATCCGGTAGATGCTCACTATATCTTAGACCCGCTGACGCTTTCCTATGTCAATACAGAAGCGCCTGAACCGGTTGAAGTATCAGGGGGTCTGGGTGGCGTGCCTGCGGCGCCGGGGAAAGTCAGAGGACGCGCTAAGATTTTACATGATTTGTATGATAGTCATAAATTAGAACCTGGCGACATTATGGTGGTGGGTTCTTTAGCGCCCGCTTGGACACCTTTGTTTAGCAAAGCAGGCGCAGTGCTGGCAGATATCGGCGGCGTGCTTAGTCATGCAGCGGTGTTGGCGCGTGAATATGGTATTCCTTGCGTGGTTGGTTTCCGTATTGGCACGCATTTGCTTAAAGATGGTCAATTGCTTGAAGTGGATGGGGACAAGGGCACCGTCCTGTTTCTGGATGAGTAGCTAAACTGGCATGAGCATTCTCTGGCTAGATGAGCAAGCGGGGCAAAATGCTCAAGTGTGCGGTAACAAGGCGGCGATTTTAAGCCGCCTTAGCGCCCGCTATGCAGTGCCGCTTGGTTTCTGCATTGCAGCGCATACGGGTGCAGCGGAAATTATTCAAGCCTATGAAATTTTAAGCAAAAAGCTGTGCGCTAAGGATGTTTCCGTTGCCGTCCGCTCATCTGCGACCGATGAAGACGGACAGGGTTCTTCGTTTGCTGGTCTATATGCCAGCTATCTGAATGTGATGGGTGCAAAGCATTTGCTGGAAGCGGTGGAATCTTGCCTGGCTTCCGCCGCATCCGAGCGGGTGGCGGCTTATCGGAAAAAGTTTGCACCTGCCGCACAATCCCATATTGCGGTGCTGGTGCAGCAGTTCATTCCCGCCGCATGTGCAGCCGTAGTATTCAGCGCCAATCCGGTCAATGGTAAGCCAGATGAAATCATCATCAATGCCCACTGGGGACTGGGAGAGTCTATTGTTGCTGGGCGCGTTATGCCTGACACCTATGTATTCAGCAAAGTGGAAAATCGTATCACTACCCAGCAAATCGGCGCAAAATCTAGCCTGATGCGCCCAAATCAGGGCAATGGGATGGTCGAAACCTTAACGCCGCCCGCGATGGCTACTGCTCTGGTGTTGAGCGAAGCACAAATATTCGCCGCTGCACAATTGGCACTAGAACTTGAACACCAGTGTGGATATCCGGTGGATGTAGAATGCGCCTGGTATAATGAAAAATTATATCTGTTACAATGCCGACCAATCACCACTTGATATAAGGAGATGTATATGAATCAATGAACATTGACCTATTCAAGCATAGTGTGCATTTTCTCAGCCGTTGTTTATACAAAATCCAATGAATCCATTCTTAATTCAATCCATACCCTATAAGGAAACTTGATGATGTTCAAGAAACTCACCTGTTTATACGCCCTTGCGCTATTTCCCGCCTTGTCTGCGGTCAGTGCTGAAAACCATGCCCTAGAAGCAACCGCCTGTCCTGACGGCTATGCAGAAACCCAAGTCCAATGGGAATGCAGCTACTTAAGCGTGCCAGAAGACCACGCCAAACCTGACGGCAAGCAAATTAAAATCTTCGTTGCTAAAGCCAAAAGTCGTAGCAGCACACCCGTAGCTGACCCGGTGTTATTTGCTGGTACTTCAATTGGCGGCAAAATCGCTGAAATGATTCCGGTGCTATTTCCTTTATACCCAGACTTCACCAAAGATCGTGATTTCATTATGTACGATCATCGCGGCGTAGGGAAATCCATGCCTAATCTGGAGTGCCCAGAAATAGATGAAGCCCACAACAAGGATTTTGGCAAAGATATTAGCATAGAAGAACATGTAAAACATGAGGTGGATGCGGTGAATGCCTGCGGTGTGCGTCTAGGCAAAGACAATAACCTGAATGTTTATAACACGGAACAAACCGCGTTAGATATGGAAGCCATTAGAAAAGCCTTTGGCTATGAAAAGATCAATATCTTCAGTTATTCTTATGCCACTTATTTAACCCTGACCTATATGCGGAAGTTTCCCGCTCATATTCGTAGCGTGATTATGGATTCTGCAATTCCTTCTGATATTTGGTTGTATTCAAATTTGCTGGCAGCGCAAGTGAATAGTTTAAACAGCGTCTTTGATAACTGCAAAGCCGATGCGGATTGCAATGCCAAGTATCCTAAACTACAAAATGCCTATTCAGCTATTATTCAACGCTTAGATAAAGCACCGCTTAAATTGGCAGTAAAGAATCCTCATTGTGCTGAAGGTGCTCAATGTGATGCAGTAGAAATTCCGGTGAATGACAACCTGTTTAGCGGCTATATTGTGAATGAACTCTTTACCGCGAATCCAATCCCCAGATTACCCAAGCTCATCTATGAAACCTATAAAGAAGACTACAATGGGTTGATTGAAGCCATCAATGAGCAACAAGCAGGTGGGCATGTCATTGGCACCAGTTGGGGACGTTACTATTCAACCGTATGCCATGATATGGTAGATTCTGAAAACAAAGAGACTATTGAAAAAAGTATCGAGATGTATTCCTGGGTCGGTTTACCCTATTACCAACCGGCAGTGCTGGGTGGAGAAATTAAAAACATGTGTAACCAATGGGTCAGTAGCACCGCTGCAAAAGAACAGGACATGCCCGTGCATTCTGATCTGCCGGTGCTGATTATGCAGGGTGAATATGATCCCTATGCGCCGCCAGTGTGGGGTAAACATATTTCTGAAACCCTGCCAAACAGCCATTTCTATGTGATGAAAGGTCTGACCCATGTAACAGTTCTGGGAGAACCCTGTCCTATCAGTATTGCGGAACAATTTATTGCCGATCCCAATAAAGAACCGGAGACAAGCTGTATCGGCAAATAACCTCAATCTGAAGCAGTTCTAACAATTAGGGTGGTCAATAATACAACCACCCTAATTTTTTTATGTGTATCTCTCACATAAAATGCTGCTTAGCCACTTAGATTCTTGTTGACCAAGGTGAATTATGACGCAAGCAACTCAAACCCCTTCCTTTAGTTGTTTTATGCTGGGTGAAACCAGTTTACTCATGCGCTGCGCTGAGTATTGGTTAGCACAAGGGCATTCAATTCAGGGCATTTTTTCGCCTGATCCTGAAGTGATCGCCTGGGCAAAACAACGGGGTTTAAGTTGCTTTACGCAGCAATCCACTTTACTGGACGCATTGCAAGAACAAAGCTTCGATTATCTTTTCAGTATCGTCAATGGCTGGGTGATTCCAACTGAAGTATTGCAACTGCCCCGCAAAGCTGCAATCAACTACCATGATTCACTGTTGCCTCGTTATGCGGGCGTGCATTCAACTACTCATGCGCTGCGGCTGGAAGAAAAACAGCACGGTGTGACTTGGCATGAAATGACAGCGGGTATTGATACGGGCGATATTTTGCAACAGGTGCCAGTGGAGATCGCGCCCGACGACACCGCCTTGAGTTTGAATCTGCACTGCTATGCCGCTGCTTATACTGCATTTACTGAATTAGTTCAGGCGCTTATAGAAAATCGTCTAAAGCCAGTTAAACAAGACCTCAGTCAGCGCAGTTACTATGGTCTATGGCATCGTCCTGAAGCCGCTTGTGCGTTCAATTGGGCAGAACCCGCTGAACGCCTGGATGCCTTGGTGCGTTCACTGACGATGGGCAATTACCGCAACGCGGTCGGTTTACCCAAACTGAGTTTCGGCGATCAGGTATTGATTCCCTTAAAAACCAAAGTGTTAGATCAGGCATCTCACCAGCCGCCAGGTACTTTGCTGGCGCTTCAAGAGGGCGCTCTTCAGGTTGCCAGCGCGAGCCAAGATTTGGCTATCTATCAATTGTCTTCAACGAGCGGAGAAATTTTGCCGACCGCCGCCTGGATGCAATGTTGCGGTGTGTCAATCGGCGCACAGCTTGCCTCGCCCACCGCTGAGCAATGGCAAGGCTTAACTGAATTAGATGCCGGTTATTGCCGCTATGAGCCGTATTGGACGCGCCAGTTGGCTGCCTTGACGCCGCTCAATTTGCCGCTGGCGGAGGCTACCGACAAACCGGTGTCTGTGCAGACCTATTCGGCACATTGCGATGCGGCTTTTCTGACTTTAAGTTTTGCCATTTTGCTGGCGCGTTTGAGTCAGGGCGACAAAGTCAGTTTAGGTTTCAGCTATCCGGCATTAACGCAAGCCGTTGTGGGCTATGAAGATTATTTTGCGCAGCGCGTGCCCTTAAACCTCCAGATTGACACAGCACACACCTTTGCTCAGGCGCGCCAGGCATTTCAAGAAAAACTAGAAGAAATTCAAGCCAAAGGCTGCTATTTGCAGGATTTGGTGTTGCGTGAACCGACGCTGAAAGGCGGCGCAGGCTTGGCTGAGTTGCCTGCCATTGTCTGGCTGGCGCTGGAGCAGAAAACGACTACGGCGGATGAAAGCGCGATCTGGTTTGCCCTCAGTGGCGGGCGGGCGCACTGGCCAGCGGCTTGGCAACCGCTGATGGGACATTTCCAACAATTGCTCAGGGCGATAGCTGAGTATCCCGACTTGCCGCTGGCGCACTTACCGCTGCTAGACACACAGGCGCTTGAGCAACTCCAGGCGTGGCACAGCGCAACAGTAGATTACCCACAAAATCAAACCCTTGTGGATTGGTTTGAACAGCAAGCCGCGCAAACCCCAGACCATGTTGCGCTGCGCTGTGACAGCGAAAACCTCAGCTATGCCGAGCTGAATCTTAAAAGCAACCAATTGGCGCACTATTTACTCAGCCTGAGCAGCGATAACGCCGATAAGCTATGGGCGATTTGCGTCGAGCGTTCTCCGACGCTGCTGATTAGCCTGTTGGCGGTGCTCAAAGCGGGCGCAGCCTATGTGCCCATTGATCCGACCTATCCCACAGCACGCATTTTGGCGATGTTGCAAGACAGCCGCACGCCCCTGCTGCTGACGCAAAGCCAGCTACGTCCGCGTTTGCCGCTGGCAGAACTGGCGCACGAATACCGTTTGCTGTGCCTAGATGAACTCAGTCTGGAAGCGCAGCCCGCCACCAATCCTGCACTGAACATTGCCGTCAACAGCCTGGCGTATGTGATTTACACCTCCGGCTCGACGGGCACGCCAAAAGGCGTGATGGTGGAACATAGTGCGCTGGCGCTACATCTTCAGGCTATTTTGCAACATTATCAGCCCACCGCTGCGGATAAAGTGTTGCAGTTTGCCTCCTTAAGTTTTGACATTTCTTTGGAACAACTGTTCTCCGCCTGGTTGCGTGGCGCTTGCGTCGTTTTGGTCAAAAGCAGCCTGATGCCGCCGGCAGATTTACTGGCTTTGCTGCAAACTCAAGCGGTAACTATTGCTGATGTTCCGCCAGCCTATTGGCAAGAAATGCTTGTACTTGAAAGCCTTAGCGAAAACTTATCAACCTTGCGCATCCTGATTCTGGGCGGCGAAGCCGTGCCTTCAGCACTGGCGCAACAAACCCGCGACCGCTGCCCCGCTTTAACTATTTTCAATGCTTACGGACCGACCGAAGCGGCAATTACCCCAACGCTGCACCGCCTGCCCAGCGTATTGCCCGCACAGACTAGCCCCTATGTTTCTATCGGTCGGGCGCGTGCCAACACCCGCGTGTACATCCTTGATGCGCACCACCAGCCCTTACCGCTGGGCGTGCCGGGCGAACTCTGCATCGCTGGCGTAGGGCTGGCGCGTGGCTACCTTAATGCGCCCGCATTAACCGCAGAAAAATTCCTGCAAATTGAACTATTTGGCAAAACCGAGCGGATTTATAAAACCGGTGACCTGGCACGCTGGCTGCCCGACGGCACGCTCGACTTCCTTGGACGCCTTGACCATCAAATCAAATTGCGCGGCTATCGCATTGATTTAGGAGAAATTGAAGCCACGTTACTGGAGCATCCAGCGGTGCAGGAAGCGGTGGCAGTGATCTATAGCAAAAATAACCAAAAACGCCTCATCGCCTATCTGACCCTGACCGCAGGCGCGGACGCCAGCGCCGTGACCGCCGAACTCAAGGCGACTTTAGCTGCGCGTTTGCCCAATTACATGCAGCCCAGCCATCTGAGCGTGTTGGAGCGCCTGCCGCTAACGTCCAACGGCAAAATTGACCGCAAAGCCTTAGCCGCGTTAGAACCCGAAAGCCTGGCGGACAAGTATGTCGCGCCCACCTCCAGCATTGAACAACAACTGGTTGAAATTTGGCAAAATGCCCTAGAAATTGAACGCATCGGCGTGCTAGACAACTTTTTTGATTTAGGTGGAAACTCATTACTCGGATTGCGCCTAGTCTCTGAATTACAAGCAGCGTTCAATATCAACTTTGGTATTCATGACTTATTTGAAATGTCGAATATCAGAACCCTAGCGGAGAGCATTGAACAAGGACATTGGCAATTGTCCACCCGCCAAAGCGCTATTCCAGAGCAACCGCGTGATGGCAGATTGTATCCAGTAGTGCTGGAAGTGGAAAGCTTGTTTAAGATGTTTACCGCTTTTGGCATGAATGATCAATTGTTCTGGATGCCATTTCATCTGTATGGCAAACTCGATCTGGTTGCGCTTCAGCACGCATTTGATGCGATGCTACAACGCCATGAACCGCTCAGAACCAGCCTAATTCTTGACAACGAAGAAGCTTTACAGCGCATTGAACCTTTTCAATCCCTGACAATCCCCCAGCTAGATTTCAGCACGCTGGATGCAACCCAACAGCAAGCAGAAATACTCAAGTTTTTTTCCGCAGCACGTTTCAAAACGGTCAAACCTGGTTATATGATAGACAGCGTGCTCATCAAATTAGGCAAAGAAAATCACATTTTTGCTTACTGCATCCATTATTTCAGCTTTGATGATCAGGCAATTACCCTCTTTAATCAAGAGTTCTCCACCTTATACCAAGGTTTTCATCAACAGCAACCGGTTGCATTACCTGCATTGCCAATTCAATATGCTGATTACGCCCAGTGGATAAAAGAACAGCTTACTGATACCAGCGATGAACCTGTGTATGGTGCAGAAACCTTAGCGCAATTCAAAGGCTCACAATGTCCCTGTGATTTTCCACCCAACCCAGAAAATCCACCGCAGCCAGTGATGAAGAAATTAAGCTTTGACCGCAAAACGGCACACGCCTTTGCGGTTTTGAACTCTGGCGTGCAAACCACAGAATTAATGATTTCTACTTTATTACTGCACACGCTATTGCACCGCTTGAGCGGGCAAAATCAAATCATCAGCATGGCAGACTTCAACTACAGAACCCGTAAAGAACTCAAAAGCATTCTAGGGCATTATGCGATGTCAGCCTATATCTGTACAGATTTCAGCGATGATCCCAGCTTTAATGAAATGCTCGAACGTGCTAAACACTCCATGCGCGATTTTTATCGCAACATTTCTAATCTCAGCTATTGCAAAAAACTCCTGGATAATTTAATTTTTCATCCCGAAAGCACCGCTTTTTCGGATGTTTGTTGTTTAGCTGTGATCTATCCAGCGTTCTTTGAACCTACTTTGCCGCTGGCTGGTTTGCAATCTCAGTATGAAGAAGCCTTTCCTTACACCTTTTTCATTCATTTCTACATGCACCTAACCCACAGCAAAGATCGCTTGTTTGGCTCATTAAACTATGACCGCGCCCGTTTCAAAGCAGAAACACCGCATACCATGATGTGTCAATTCAGGAATATCTTAAACAACGTAGCCGCTAATCCTAATCAACCCATTTCGCAGATTCCTTTGTTCTCCACTGAAGATGCCCGTTATGTGATCCATGATTTGTCTAATGAATATACGCAATGGCAATTCTAATGAAATAACCGCCTGGTAGGGTGCGTTAGCGATAGCGCCATACGCATCAACTTAAGCTCTCACCATTTTATCCCTTATGATGCCTGCGACGCGGACGGGCAGCTGAGTTGTGAAGTAATTGCGCCGTATTTGGGTGTTTTTTACGTTTGTTGAGCGAGCAGCCATGAGAGAAATAAGTACACAACTCATCCAGAAATACGATTAATTCCTCTTTATTATTAACCGCTTTTGCAAATCGTGCAGCTGGGTCTTTGATGAGTTGTGTTGCTTTAACTAAACTACGATTTTCATTATTCCATGAACCAGATAGTATTATCCACTGTTGAATTAAAACAATAAGTAATTTGACATAAAATTCACTTAAAACTCTGTCTTTAATGCTTATCAAAAAGTCAGCGAAGAAATTTTTGCACTTTGGATATGCGCACTACTTAACCTTAATACCTGTTGAGCAGCAGCAGCAGGTGTTGAAAATCAGCAGGTTTTGATGTTGCGTACATCACAAAGGCAGCTTAACTTCTTTAAGCTTTAGTAACTTAGCTGTGCATAATTGCTTTTTTAAGGCTGGCATATAATATGCGCCGAGGATGTGATACTAAAAATAGAGATTTTTTAGCTGTACTGGAAAATAAGGTTTGATAAACTCAAATTGTGAGCTGTTTCAGCACATATAAATTTTGAGTTTTGCATTAACCTATGAGTCGTTTCGGTGCAGCCTGTTTTGTAAATAATCAGCGTATATTCAAAGGGATAAAATATGAAAACCAGAGTTTCTAACACCCAAACAGGTTTTACCATTGTTGAATTGATGATCGTCGTTGCGGTCATTGGCGTTTTGGCAACTATTGCCTTGCCCATTTATAACGACTATATCAATCGTGGTAAAGTGTCTGAAGCCGTTCAGCTTTTGGCTGGATTGCGCATTCCTATGCAGGAGTTTTATTTATCGAGGGGAGTCTGGCCTACTGTAGATCAGATCGGCGGGAAATCTGCGGGGAAGTACACCAGCCTCATTACTTCTTCAACTGATCCTAACAATCTCTACGTTGAAGCAGAAATGCGCGGTGCAGCAAACTCCCCGCTGGGCGGTAAAAAAGTTCGTATGCTGTATTTTCAAACGGGTAAAGATTGGAATTGGGACTGCACTATAGCGGGCGTAACCAATCCTATTGGTGTTCAATATTTACCTTCTTCTTGTAAATAAAAGCCGCCTTATTTACTGGTATGCGTAAACACGCCATCCCAGTTTGTGCTTGGCGGGCTTTGTTGAAAATGGCGGCTGCGCTCCAAGTAAATGTTATAGAGTTTGCGCTCAGGATAAGCTTGTGCTAAGGCTGCAAACTCTTGCGTTGCTGCCTCCCAAGCTTGTTCGCGGTAGTGCTGCAAGGCTTGTTCGTAATTTTCTATTTCTTGCCTCGTTGCCGCACTGATGTTGGCTTTATCACCTAGCGGCTCATAAATCTTGATGGGCAAATCTTTGCCCTTCACTCGCACTCTATCTAATTCGCGGTAAACATATTCGGGCACAGCCGCACGGGTGCTTTCACTGACAATAATCTGTACGCCGTATTGTTTCGTCAGTCCTTCTAAACGCGAGCCTAGATTTACTGCATCGCCCAATACTGTGTAAGCCATGCGAAATTCTGATCCCATGTTGCCTACGCTCATCACGCCAGTATTTAAGCCCACGCCAATTTTAACTTCAGGCCAGCCTTGTTGAGCGAAGAGCGGCTGCATGGCTTCGAGTTTTTCAATCATTTTCAATCCGGCATCCAAAGCACGACGGGCGTGTTGTGCGTCAGCCAAGGGCGCTCCCCAAAATGCCATAATCGCATCGCCCATGTACTTATCAATGGTACCGCGGTGGTCATGAATGATATAGGTCATGGGTGTGAGAAAGGTGTTCATCAAGCGCGACAGTTGTTTAGGCTCAAGCCCTTCAGAAATAGAGGTGAAACCGCGCACGTCAGAAAATAACACAGTCATTTCGCGGCTATCGCCTTCCATAGAAAAATCGGCGTGAGGATTTTCACTCATTTCGTTGACCAATTGCGGCGGCACATATTGCCCAAATAAACTGGTCAATTGGCGTTTGTTGCGTGATTCGACAAAATATCCGTAGGCAAGATTAAAGAAAAACAACGCTGTGAGCATTAACATCGTCGGTGCGAGGGGGATAATGAGTTGATATTGTTGCCAAATCACTAAATTTACCCAAAACAGCAGCACACTGAATAAAAATGCTAAAGACGCAGTCCACAGCGGCGTGAGCAACAGCATCAGGGTAATCATAAACAAGCCACTGAGCAGCACTTGATAGAGTTCCCAATGTTCCTGATCCTTGTGCAAGATGTGCCCGTCCATAATACCGGTAATCAAATTGGCGTGAATCTCCGCCCCTGGATACACCTCTTGTACGGGGGTTGCGCGTAAGTCAAACAAACCTTTTGCTGTAGTGCCCAACAACACGATAGCGCCGTTTAAGAGTGCGGGATCAGCTTCGCGGAAAATCACGTCAACCGCAGAAACATAAGGAAAACTGCCGCTTTTGCCCTGATAGGGAATGAGTGCTTGTAAATGCGGATCAAGCGGAATATGGCGTGTCCCTAAACGCAATCCAGTTAAGTGCTGTACGCCTTGCGGGGAACTTAGGTCTAAGGTTAAGGGTTCGTTGAGCACAAAACGCGCAATTGCCAGCGACAAAGACTGGTAAAGCTTGTTGTCGTAACCATACAGCAGAGGCACATGGCGGGTGAGACCGTCATTATCTGGATAAGAATTAAAATGTCCGGCACTCATGCTGGCGTTGGCGAGTATGTGCAAATTACCCGCATAGCCAAGTGCTTGATAGGGTTGTGAAAAACTGTTTTCCAAGGCGGACAGCGGAAAGTCAGCAGGCGGCAACTGTCCGCTGGTACTATTCTCCGCATCTAGCCAAGTGTAGCCCATGACCACGCGACGGTTGCGCAAACTCTTGGCAAAACGCTGATCGAAATCCAAATTGCTGCGCATGTCTTGCAACACATGCAGAAAATCCTGGTTATCTTTGAGTTGCTCTTGTGCCAAATATTCCAGGGTGCTCAAACCAGAGCTGATGTCCGGTTCGGCAAACACAGCATCAAAACCTAAGATATTGATTTTATAGTGATCAAACAAAGAGTCTACCAGGTCGCCCAGCGAACTGCGCCGCCAGGGCCAGCGTCCCAATACCTTCAGACTTTTTTCATCAATGTCCACAATCACCACACGCCTATCGAACGCGGGCGGTTGCTGCTTTAACAAAATGTTCAAGCGGGCGTCGTAGGTCAAAAGCTCCAGCGCGTCAATCCCGCTCCAACGCAGATAATTCAGCGCATGTGCCAGGAAAAACGCCATAATCAACAAGCTGACCAGGGTGCGGAAAAAATGCCGAGCAATGGCATTCCAGAGTTTTTGCATGTTAAATACCTAACTGAATTTCCTAAACGAGAGGCGCAGGGTGGCAGCAACAATGACGAGCAGTTTTGTGCTTAAGTCAAGCCATACACGGGTAAGCCCACGCCATGTATAGCGCGGGCGGCGGGAGAGGCGAGAAACAAAATGGCATTGGCGATGTCTTGCGGCGCAACCCATTGGGAAAAATCCGCATCTGGCATGTCTGCTCGGTTAGCCGGAGTGTCTAGGGTGCCGGGTAAAATGCAATTGACGTTAATGCCCTGGTTTTTGACTTCCGCTGATAGGCTTTCGGTCAAGCGCAACACCGCTGTTTTGGAGATTACATAAGGCACCATCTTAGCTTTGCCCGCCAGCGCTACGCGGGCGGCGATATTGACGATTTTGCCTTGGCGACGCGATAACATATGGGGTGTAACGGCACGACACATGAGAAAAGCGGATTTGGCGTTCATATTAAGCATCAGCTCCCAAGTGTCCAAATCGGTTTCGTGTAGCAGAGCGCCCATGCGAAAACCACCAGCGACATTGACCAACACATCCAGATGCGAGAAAGTTTGAATCGCTCGTTCAATGGCTGCTTGCACTTCTTTCTCGTTGGTTAAATCGGCAGCGCAGGGCAAGCAATGTTCCCATTGTGCATAGACTTTTTCCAGGTTTTCCTGATGTAAATCAATCAGTACCAGCTTGGCGCCGGCTTGCCTAAAGGCTTGGCTAACGACTTGTCCTAAACTGCCAGCCGCGCCCGTGATAACCACAACTTGTCCACTAAAATCAAACATGACTCACTCCTTTATATGTATGTGACTTTTTTGTTACCAATGACCGAGACCCTAGCATCATGCAGACTCAAACTTTATTTATTCAGGGCGGGCAAGCCGTCCACTTAAGTGACCAGGATTTCATCGCACAAGGCGGCGAAGGGTGTTTGTATATGCAGGGTGCATGGGTCTACAAGATTTACACCAATCCGCAACAGATGCCGCCCGCCGCGAAGATTCAGGAATTAAGGGTGCTGTCGCGCCCCAACCTTATTGTGCCGGATGCGCTCTTGCTGGATACGCAACAGCAGCCGGTTGGCATACGCATGGCGCATGTGCCTGACAGCGTGGCGCTACCGCGTTTGTTTACCAATGATTATCGCCACGCACAACGCATTGATAATGCTAAAATTTTGTGCTTATTGCAGATCATGCAAGAGAGCATTGCCTTTATTCATGCACAAGGCTGTTTGTTGGTAGACGGCAACGAAATGAACTATCTGCTGGATAAGCAGCACACGCAAGTTTATTTCATTGATACTGACTCTTACCAAACGCCGAGTTTTCCCGCTACCGCCATCATGCCCAGTATCCGCGATTATCATACGCCAGGATTTTCCACGCTGAGCGATTGGTTTGCTTTTGCCATCGTTGCCTGTCAATTATTGATCGGCATTCATCCCTACAAAGGCAAGCATCCACAGTTTAACAAGCAAGATTTAGCCGCACGGATGCGCGCTAATATGTCCATTTTTAATCCGCAAGTGTCGCTGCCCGCTGCCGCCCGTGATTTTAGCTTGATTCCCCCAGCCTGGCGCGATTGGTTCGAGCGCCTATTTGAACAGGGTGAGCGTCAGCCCCCACCGCCGCTTGGCACCGCCCACCAGGTTGCGCAGCCCGCCGCGCCCGTGCTGCAAAGTTCTCGCGGCTTGCAAATTCAACTGCTACGCACCTTTAACGCCCCCATTCACGGCTGCCAGAGTTATCAAGGACATATCACAGTGTTTGCCGGACAGCAGGCGCATTTGGAAGACGGTACTCAGATTCAGCTACCTGATATTTATCAGATTTTTCATGCAGAACTCAGTATGCAGCCGATCCTAGCCAGCTTGGTAAACCAACAACTGCAACTGCATAATCTACACAGCAAAACGGATTTGAAGTTGCCGCTGAAGGCTGAAAAGCTATTGCTGGCAGACAACCACCTGTTTTGCGTCAACCAGGATAAAGTGACCGGCATCAAATTACACGAATTAAAACAGACCTGCGTTGCCGCACCAGGCGCAAGCTGGCACATTCTGCCCAAAGCGCACCAAGTGCTAAACGGCATACTGTACCAAAACGTGCTGGGCGAACCCTATGTGCTCGTTCCCTACCAAGCGCAAGCCTGCGCCCTGCTACCCGTGCCGGAACTACAGGGTTATCAAGTGCTGGACGGCAAATACGAAGCAGGCGTAGCCATGCTGTTGGGCTATCGGCAGGGGCGTTATGCGCTGCTGTGCTTGCGTTTTAGTGAAAACTTCCAGCATTATCAAGCAGATATTATGCAAGATGTAGAACAAGCCCAGGTGAATTTCGTTGCCTTGGATAATGGCGTGGTGGTGCAGTTGTTACAAGAGGGCGAGTTACAAGTGCTACACCGCAGCCAGGCAGGGCGCCGTGTAGTGAAAGACGCCGCCATTCGTAGCGATATGCGCCTGTGCAAAAATGGCACGCAAGTCCTAGCCTATCAAGGCGAACGTCTGTACGCCCTGCGTTTGAGTTAATTCATTGAGTTAAAAAAGCTTTTGCAAATCCACGCGCATATCCGCCCAAGCAGAGAGCACCAGGGTTTCGTCGCGGCGCGGTTTTACGCGCACGCGGTAATCGCCCTCAACGGGTTCGCGGTACACTTCCAAGCGATTTGCCGTCACATCCAACAACCAGACTTCAGGAATCCCGTGCTGCGCACACAGCGGGATTTTCACGTCGCGGTCATAGCGCAACGAAGTATCCGCGACCTCGATAATCAGCAACACATCTTGCGCACGCGGATGCGCTTCGCGGTAAGGCTGAGCACGCGGACGCAGCAACGCCAGGTCAGGTTCAGGTTCGCTGGTTTCGCTCAAGTACACCGGGTTTTGTATGCTAATCACCAGGTCATCAGCGGCTATTTTGCTAAAATAACGAGCCAAGCGGTTGACCCTATCTGCGTGTTCACTGCCTATCGGTGACATACGAATAATCCTTGAATCAATGAGTTCAATACCATGTGTGTGCTGCAAAATCCCAGTTTCTGCCATGCGGTGATATGCCTCGACCGTCATTGGGTATAAATAGGGTTGCGTAGTAGAAACCTGGGTGTCCAGATAGGCGGCAAGTGCGTTCATGTCATGCTCCTGAGTGCTTTGTGCTTAAAAAGGCAAGTCTAAATCGGCTTTTTGCGCCAACAATTGCTGGCGAAAAACCGCTTGAATGCGTTGCAAGGCGGCTGAACTATCGGCTTCAAAACGCAGCACCAAACAGGGCGTGGTGTTGGAAGGGCGCACTAAACCCCAGCCATCGTCAAATTCCACCCGCAAACCATCAATCAGAGACACTTGCGCAGCGCCAAAATCTGCTTCTTGTACAAAGGTTTGCATAAACGCAAAATGCTCGCCTTCCGACATAGACACTTGCAATTCTGGCGTGCTTACAGCATCTGGCAAATCGGCAAAGACCGCTTGCGGTGGACGCGGGTCTTTGGAGAGAATTTCCAGCAAACGGGCAGCAGTGTAAAGCGCATCATCAAAGCCATACCAGCGTTCCTTAAAGAAAATGTGCCCGCTCATTTCGCCCGCCAACAACCCGCCTTCAGCGAGTTTGGTTTTCATGAACGAATGCCCGGTTTTCCACATAATGGGTTCACCGCCTGCTTCGCTGATGACTTTATGCAGATGACGCGAACACTTCACGTCGTAAATAATGCGTCCGCCCGGATGACGGCTGAGAACGTCAAGGGCATAGAGCATCAGTTGGCGGTCGGGCCAAATAATGTGTCCTTGCGCATCCACCACGCCCAGCCGGTCGCCGTCACCGTCAAAGCCCAAGCCTAAATCCGCTTGCTGCGCTTGCACCACACGAATCAAATCCTGCACATTTTTGGGTTGTGTAGGGTCTGGATGATGGTTGGGAAAATGTCCGTCTATTTCGCAAAATAACTCTATGACTTCACAGCCTAATTCGCGCAACAAACGCGGCGCCAACACGCCCGCCACACCGTTACCAGCATCCACCACCACCTTAAACCGCCGTCCGGCTTGCAGTTTGACATCCGAGAGCACGCGCTGCACATAGGCATCAGCAATTTCGCGGCATTCCAAGCCGCCCGCGCCGCTATATAAGTCATTGTTATCAAAACGAGTTTTGAGCGCCTGGATGCCCTCGCCAGAGAGGGTTTTGCCGCCCAGCATGATTTTCATACCGTTATAATTTGGCGGATTATGGCTGCCGGTCAGCATCACGCCGTTGCCGGTGGCGTAATGATGCGTGGCGAAATACAGCAGCGGCGTGGGCAACATACCAATATCAATCACATCACAGCCGCTGGCACGCAGTCCGCGTATCAGCGCCGCTTGCAAGTTGGGTCCCGATAAGCGCCCGTCGCGGGCGACTACCAGACGCGGAGTCTGGTTAGGTTCTAGGCTTTGTGCTTGGCTACCGATGGCTTGGGCGATGCGCTCAACCAAAGCTTCAGTCAAGCTTTCGCCAACAATACCGCGAATATCGTAAGCTCGGAAAATAGACAAGAGAGACTCCTTTAAGCGACTGAGCGCGAATCAAATTAGGTACAACAATAAACAGGATGTAGAATCAGCAGAGGATTAAGCAGGGGTTAAATGGAACAATTAACTGACTCGGTTTCGTGCCTGCCAAAGCATCCAACTTAAACCTCTCTGGATGTTTTATTTTTATTAAGCATTTCTATTCATTTTAATCAATTATCCTTATTCTTGTACGCGATTGCGTCCGGCTTCTTTGGCTGCATACAATTTAGTGTCGGCTTCCTCAATCAAAAGTAACGGCGAATGCTGATCATCTGGCACCTGAGTCGCCACTCCCAAGCTGGCGGTCACTACGTTGCTCACTTTAGAATCACTATGAGGAATTTGCAATGCTTCTATATGTGCCCGAATATCTTGCGCAAAACGGGTTGCAGTTTCATGATCCGTGTTGCCATACAATACGGAAAATTCTTCACCACCAAAACGCGCTGGTAAATCGGTAGGACGATTACCCACCGCTGCCAGCACTTGAGCAACTTGTTTTAAGGTATCATCCCCTTTTAAATGACCATAAGCGTCGTTGTATAATTTGAAATAATCAATATCAATCATCACTAAAGAGAGGGGGGCTTGTGCTCGGTGACAACGCCGCCATTCAGAGCGCATAAATTCATCAAAACGCCGCCGGTTTGCCAACAGAGTTAAACCATCTCGATCTGCAAAGGCTTGTAATTGTTTAGTTTGTTGACGCAGTGCAATGTGTGTTTTCACCCGTGCTAAAAGAATTCTAGGATTAAAGGGTTTAGTTACATAATCAGCCGCACCTAATTCAAATCCTTGCAAAACATCTTCATCTTCTGCTTTAGCTGACAAAAATATCACTGGAATATCGCGGGTTATCGGGTCTTGTTTCAGACGCCGACAGGTTTCTAAGCCATCTAACTCTGGCATCATAATATCGAGTAAAATCAAATCCGGCATGATTTTGCCAGTTAAATTAAGTGCTTGCACACCATTTTGCGCAACATTTATTTGATAATCTTGCTGACGTAAAATAGTACCCAATACCCTTATGTTATCTGGAGTATCATCTACTATAAGAACGCGGGGACTCGACTGTTTATCTAAGTCCATCCAGCGTGTTGTTTCGCTTAACATCTCAAATCCTTCAAGAAACTTTTATAACTGCTTATTCACTGCGCAATAAATGCAAACTAATAACAGTGCCGTGCTGTTTGGGGTGTTCTTTCTCTGAACTAGAAGTCACTTCGATTTCTCCACCATAGGCTTCTACAAATTTCTGTACCAGTGGCATACCAAAGCCCGTACCCTGTTCTCCTTCTGTTCCTCTTCTGCTGGTTGTTTTGTGTACATCAAACAAGCCGCTGACCAGTTTTTCTGACATACCTATACCAAAATCCTGAATACGCAGAATCACTTTGTGGGCATTTGTGACCTCAGCGGTTAAGTTTACTTCAGTATTCGGGTAAGAGAATTTCAACGCATTCGTCAGTAAATTGTTAATCACCGAATTAACAAAAGAAGTACGTTCAACTTGCACCTGTATATCGTTAGGAATATTAATGTGCAAAGCCACTTGCTTATCTTGAAAACGTGCTTGTAATAGCCGTTCCGATTCAGTCACCATTGACAATAGATTCAAAGATTCCAGATTCAGCCGATGTTCATCTAAGGCTTGCATTTCGCGCACGAGTTGAATCACATTTAAGCCATTTTCCACCGCAGATAATAAAAGCTCACGCATTTCATCGAACGTAGCAAAAAAATCCTGCATATTCAGAATGGAAATCATGGTGCTCATGGGATTAGCCAGATCGTGACACAGAATATGCACCAGTGCTTTGCGTTCATTGCTAATGCGTTCTATTTCATCGCGGCTGGATTTGAGTTCTAATTGGGTGCGTACTCGAATCAATAATTCAGTCGCATTGAAGGGTTTGGTAACATAATCTACTGCACCCAGTTCAAACCCATGTACAATATCATTGGTTTCTGCTTTAGCCGTGAGAAAGATCACTGGAATATGACGTGTGCGTTCTTCCGCTTTCAGACGTTTACAGGTTTCAAAACCATCCAATTCTGGCATCATTACATCCAGCAAAATCAAATCAGGTAAGATTTCATTCATCATACCTAAGGCTTGCAAACCATTTTGCGCAACATAAATCTGGTAATTTTCGCGGCGCAAAGTCGTACCTAAAACTTGAATGTTTTGCGGAGTGTCATCCACAATCATGACACGCGGTGGCTTTTGTTTTTCTGTCATGTAGTACATCCTTTGGAAAATGCTAAAAAACGAGTATTGAATGCAGTTAAGTCATTGCAAAATTCTTAAACAACTTGAGGTGTCAAACGGATTAGTTATTCAATACTATGATTTGTTGGTAAATCTCTAGCATACCACGCTTTGGTTAAATACTTGGATAGACATCTTAAAACCTTTGCAAAACAGTCTGCTAGCCGATAAATCGGGGGAGGATTGGGGTTACTCCCATTCAATGGTCGCCGGGGGTTTGCCCGAAATATCGTAGGCAACCCGTGAGATGCCTTTGACTTCATTGATAATGCGGTGTGACAGGGTGTCGAGCAGTTCGTAGGGCAGAGGTGCCCAACGTGCGGTCATAAAATCAATGGTTTGCACCGCTCGCAATGCCACCACATATTCATAATGCCGCGCATCGCCGGTCACGCCGACAGATTTGACCGGTAAAAACACCGCGAAGGCTTGGCTAACTTTGTCGTACCAACCGCTGTGGCGCAGTTCTTCAATGAAAATCGCGTCGGCTTGGCGCAAGATGTCGGCGTAGTCTTTATGCACTTCGCCTAAAATGCGCACACCTAAACCGGGGCCTGGGAAGGGATGGCGATAGACCATTTCGGCGGGCAAGCCGAGTTCTACGCCGAGTTTGCGTACTTCGTCTTTGAATAGTTCGCGCAGCGGTTCGATCAGTTTGAGTTTCATGTGTGCGGGTAAGCCACCGACATTGTGGTGTGATTTAATGACGTGGGCTTTGCCTGATTTCGCGCCAGCGGATTCGATCACGTCGGGGTAAATCGTGCCTTGTGCTAACCATTTGACGTTGGTGAGTTTCGCGGCTTCTTCTTCAAATACTTCGATGAATAAGTTGCCGATGATTTTGCGCTTTTGTTCGGGGTCGCTCACGCCCTTTAAGGCGTCGAGAAATCGCGTTTCGGCGTTGACGTGAATTACTTTTACACCCATGTGTTGCGCGAAAGTTGCCATCACTTGCTCGGCTTCGTTGAGGCGTAGTAAGCCGTTATCTACGAATACGCACGTCAGTTGCTCGCCTATCGCACGGTGTAACAGGGCGGCAACCACCGAGGAATCAACGCCGCCCGATAAGCCCAGCAGCACTTCGTCGTCGCCGACTTGTTGTAGCACAGTCTGGATACTGTCTTCAATGATGTTGGCAGCCGTCCACAGCCGCTCACAGCCGCAGATGTCGTGTACGAAGCGGCTGATGATGCGCTCGCCTTGCGCGGTGTGGGTGACTTCGGGGTGAAATTGCAAGCCATAAAACCGCCGCGTTTCGTCTGCCATGCCAGCAATGGGTGCGTTGTCGGTGCTGGCGATGATTTTGAAGCCGTCGGGCAGGCTTTCTACGCGGTCGCCGTGACTCATCCAGACATCAAGTAAGCCGTAACCTTCGGCACTGCCCTGATCTTCAATGTTTTTCAACAGTTGCGAATGTCCGCGAGCGCGGACTTGGGCGTAGCCGTATTCGCGGTGTTGTGACGCATCCACGCTGCCGCCGAGTTGTGCCGCCATCGTTTGCATTCCGTAGCAGATGCCTAGTAGCGGTATACCGAGTTCAAATACTGTTTGCGGGGCGCGGATGTGGGGGGCTGTTTTGACGGATTCGGGACCGCCCGATAGGATTATGCCATTGGCATTAAGAGCTATTAAATCAGCGGGTTGCATATCGTAACTGTGAATTTCACAATACACCCCCGCCTCGCGCACACGGCGGGCAATGAGTTGAGTATATTGAGAACCAAAATCGAGGATGAGGATGCGTTGTGCGTGGATGTTGTGCATGGCGGTCTATTCCAAAATGTTGCGGTGGTCAATTCTAAAGGGCGCAAAAGTATAACACTGAAAGCGCCCGCACCGAGTTTGTGTGCGATAGCTGAAATTGTGAATTGCTGTTGTAGGGGCTGCTCAGGTATATTCTGCAAGCTTTGCTGTCACCCACGGAAATCCCCATGAAAATAAAAGCCCTTTACCCAGGCACTTTTGATCCTATCACTTACGGGCATGGCGATATTGTTGCGCGTGCTGCCGTGATGTTTGACTCTGTTATAGTCGCGGTTGCTGCCAGCCCTGGTAAACAGCCCCTATTCCCCCTAGAAACGCGGGTGCAATTGGCACAACAGGTATTATCCCATCTTGACAATGTATCTGTATGCGGTTTTGATTGCCTGCTGGCAGAATTTGCTAAACAATGTGAGGCTTTAGTTTTAGTCAGAGGGTTGCGAGCGGTGTCTGATTTTGAATATGAATTTCAATTAGCCAGTATGAACCGCGCTTTAATGCCGCATTTAGAAACGGTTTTTCTGCCCACCGCAACACGCTACACCTATATTTCTTCCAGTTTAGTAAAAGAAGTGGCTAGGCTCGGTGGTTGTGTTGATCAATTTGTTGATCCCATTGTGATTCAAGCATTGCGTACCAAACTGTGCTTGACATAGCTTTAAATAGGTTTGGCTTTGCAGTCTTGACTGCAAAGTCCTTTGGTAAATCCAATAAACAGGAAGTTTGATTATGGCACTTTATATTACTGACGAATGTATTAACTGCGATGTTTGCGAACCCGAATGCCCCAACGAAGCAATCAGCCAGGGTGAGGAAATTTATGAAATTAACCCAGATTTATGCACCGAGTGCATAGGTCATTACGAAACCTCGCAATGCGTGGACGTCTGCCCAGTAGACTGCATTCCCAAAGACCCGCATCATGAAGAAACCGAAGAGGTGCTTTGGCAAAAATATTATCACCTGACTGGACAAACTCCACCCGAAGAAGCCTAAAAGCTTTTTCCCATCTTCGCATCAGCCTGTTTTAACAATGAAAAACCCGACTTAAGTCGGGTTTTTTGACGCACCCGCCTGCAAAACAAATGCCCCCTATGTACAACCCCAATCCCGCACACAGCTACCCGCTGGACGCATTACTGCGCCTAGCACCGCCACCACCACCGGCAGATTTTGCCGAGTTTTGGCAACCACGTTATACCCGCACGCTACAGGTACAACCGCGCCCGCGCCTAAGCTACAACAGCAGCCAACAAGACTTTGAAATCTATGATTTAAACTACCGCTCCAGCGGAGACTTTGAGATCGGCGGCTGGGCGTTGATTCCCCGCCACGCGCCCGTCACCCGCGCACTGGTGGTTGGACACGGCTACGGCGGACGCGACGCCCCAGATTTGCATTTACCCGTCCCAGGCGCAGCACTACTATTCCCCTGCTTTCGCGGCTTATCACGCAGCCGCCAAGTCTCCATTTCCGATAACCCCCAATACCATGTGCTACACGACCTCGACAAAAAAGATCGCTATATTCTCGGCGCTTGCGTTGAAGACCTCTGGTTAGCAGTGTCCGTGCTACTGCTCCTATTTCCCGCCACACGCGGACACATCGGCTATCTTGGCACCAGCTTTGGCGGCGGCATAGGCGCACTGGCGCTGCCCTGGGATACACGCATCGCACGCGCACATCTCAACGTCCCAAGCTTCGGACACCAGCCAATCCGCCTGCAACTCCCCACCTGGGGCAGCGCCAGCGCCGTACAAAGATTTCACCGCGCCCATCCAGAGCTTCACGTTCTGGAAACATTAGCCTATTACGATGCTGCCAATGCAGCGCATTACATCCGCCAACCGCTACACATAGCCGCCGCACTCGCTGATCCAATGGTCACACCGCCCGGACAATTCGCCATTTACAACAGCTTAAGCAGCAAAAAACACCTGTTTATCCTCGAACAAGGACACTCAGACTACCCCAACCGCGCCGCACAAGAACAAGCTTTGTTATCCGAACTCAAGGAATTTTTTGCTGGATTATGAACCGAGAATATCACCGCTGGTACAGCCCCCGCCTAGGACGCGACATGGAACTCCTAGTCTTTGGACACGCAGGCGCCAAAGTGCTCATCTTCCCCACCCGTGACGGACGCTTTTACGAATACGAAAACCTCGGACTGGTCGCCACCCTCGCGCACAAAATCAACGCCGGACAACTCCAACTCTACTGCGTAGACAGCCTCGACTGGGAAAGCTTCTACTGCGACTGGTGCCACCCCGCCAGCCGCATCCACCGCCACCTACAATTTGAAGACTACATACTCAACGAAGTCCTACCCTTCATCGCACACAAAAACCCACACCCCTGCACCATCGCACACGGATGCAGCTTAGGCGCTTTTCACGCCGCCAACATCGCCTTCCGCCACCCGCACCTATTCAAAAAACTCTGCGCCTTTTCAGGACGTTACGACCTCACCCTCAACGTCGAATCCTTCCGCAACCTATTTGACGGACACTACGACGAACACATCTACTACAACACCCCCACCCACTTCCTCCCCAACCTCGACTGCCAATGGCGTTTACAACACCTACGACAAATGGACATAGTGCTCACCATCGGGCGCGAAGACCCCTTCCTCGACAACAACCGCCACCTTAGCCAAACCCTGTGGCACAAAGGCATCTGGCACGCCCTGCACGAATGGGACGGACGCGCCCATCGCGGACGCTACTGGCGACAAATGGCCGCCCTCTACCTATAAAAAAACATTGCCATCCGCCGCCTTATCCGTGCTTTATTCATAATTCAAGCGATACAACGCCAATTTCCCCACCGTCAGCGGCACCGCAATCCAGCAGTCTTTTTGCGCCTCGCCCACGCAGCGGAAGTCGAAGTCCCACAGCGGCGGCTGGTTATTTATCATTTGCGTCGGCAAGCGCAAGCTGAACAACGCCTTCTGGCTGTCCAAATCCCACACTTTCACCGTCATGTCGCCGCTCACCGTTGCCAGTTGGCGGCTGTCGGGGCTAAAAATCGCACGCAATACGGTATTTTCATGCCCCACCAGGCGCAAGGGCGTGGCAATGCTGGTCAGCGGGTAGAGGGTGACGACAGCATCGCGCCCGACGGCGGCGGCGTAACGGTTGTCGGGGCTGAAGCTCGCCCACAGCAGCTCGTCTTGGGAGCGCAGCGGCTCCCGCGCTGGGCTGGGCGGGGTGGTGGTGAGGTTCCAGAGGCGCAGGGTCATGTCTTCGTAGCCGCTGGTTAAAATTTGTTTGCCATCGGGTGAAAATTGGACTGATTGGACTGTCCCCTCATGCGCCTTCAACCACGCCTGCCGTTCCCCGCTCGTCACCTCAAAAATCCCCACCTGCCCGTCATAGCTCGCTGTGGCGAGGCGTTGCCCGTCGGCGCTGAAGGCGACGGCGTGGACGGTAGCGGTGTGGTCGGTGAGGGTGTGAAGGAGTCCAAGCCTCGGCTTGGACGTGTCCTGGTTTTCACGTCCAATCCGAGGATTGGACTCCTTTAACGTCCACAGCTTGGCGGTTTTATCCATCCCGCCGGAAGCCAATAACTTACCGTCCGGGCTGAAGGCAAGGCGTTTGATTTTTTCGCCATGCGCCTCCGCCATTTCCGCCAGCAGCAGGGGAGTCTCCGAAACCTGACAGGTTTCTAAAAACCTGTCAGGTTTGTCCGCGTCACACGGCAGGCCATACAGCCGCAAGCTGCCATCGGCAAAGCCTATTGCCACCAGCGTCCCGTCCGGCGACACGGCGGCGGAAGCGGGTTCGTGGTCGAGTTGCCAGAGGAGTGCAAGCCCCTGCCTTCGACAGGCTCAGGCAGCGGGCTTGCACTCCACCGCCTTACCGTGCCGTCATTCGCCGCGCTATACCAGGCCCCGTCGCGTTCTACCACATCCAACAACCCGGCAGTATGTCCCTGCAACACCCGCAGCGTCACGCCGCTGCCCACGCCAGCATTGAGCGGAGTCGAAGTGTCCCACAGCCGCAGGGTGTTGTCGCGGCTGGCGGAAGCCAGGGTACGACCATCGGCGCTGAAGGCGAGGCCGAAGACGATGTTTTGATGCCCCGCCAGCGGTTGTTGCGCTATTTCGCCGCTTTCTACATCCCACACGACAATGCGGGCATCATCGCCGGATGTCGCAAGCAGTTCGCCATCAGGACTGAAAGCTACCGTCTGTACGCTGCCTTTATGCCACTCCAACTTATGCAGTTCCTTCCCGCTGTCCACCTGCCACAGCCGCGCCGTGCTGTCAAACGAGGCACTGGCGAGGCGTGTGCCGTCGGGGGGAAAAGGCTAAGCCGTTGGGCGCGGCGATAACGCTGGCGTGGCCTTTTAAGACACGCAGCACTTTGGGCGCGGCGCTTGCCGTTCCCTGAGCTTGTCGAAGGCTCGTTCCCTGAGCTTGTCGAAGG
>DYPD01000172.1:0-4293 GCA_020720115.1 Thiomargarita sp.
GTCTAAAAAAAACAGACCCTTACTTTGTTTGTAAGAGTCTGTGAATGAATTATGTTTGTCGAAAATTGGATGCAGACTACATCATGCCGCCCATTCCGCCCATGCCACCCATTCCGCCGGCGGGCATTGCGGGTTCGTCGGATTTTTCTTCTACCATAACGGCTTCCGTGGTCAGGAACATGCCTGCGATTGAAGCTGCATTTTCCAAAGCGATACGCGTAACTTTTGCGGGGTCGATAACGCCGGCTTCGTATAGGTTTTCGTATTTGTCTGTGCGGGCATTGTATCCGAAATCGGCTTTGCCTTCTTTCACTTTTTGCACAACAACGGCACCTTCTTTGCCCGAATTGTTTACGATTTGGCGTAAAGGTTCTTCAATTGCGCGCTTGATGATTTGAATTCCGGTGGTTTCGTCTTCGTTGTCGCCCGTGAGGTTTTCGAGGGCTTCAAGTGCGCGAATGTATGCCACGCCGCCGCCGGGCACGATGCCTTCTTCAACGGCTGCACGAGTTGCACTGAGAGCGTCGTCCACGCGGTCTTTTTTCTCTTTCATTTCCACTTCCGATGCTGCGCCGACGTAGATAACTGCCACGCCTCCTGAGAGTTTAGCCAAACGTTCTTGGAGTTTCTCGCGGTCGTAGTCCGAAGTTGTATTTTCGATGTGAACGCGAATTTCTTTCACGCGCGCTTCGATATTCGATTTTTCGCCGGCACCGTTTACGATTGTGGTATTTTCTTTGTCAGACACAATTTTTTCGGCACGTCCGAGCATATCCATCGTTGCATTTTCGAGTTTCAAGCCTTTTTCTTCGGTAATTACGGTTCCGCCGGTCAGAATTGCCAAATCTTCGAGCATTTCTTTTCTGCGGTCGCCAAAGCCGGGAGCTTTTACGGCAAGAATTTTCAAAGCACCGCGTAAACGGTTCAGAACGAGTGTTGCAAGTGCTTCGCCTTCAATATCTTCGGCAATAATCACAAGCGGACGACCTGTTTGAACGACCGGCTCCAAAATCGGCAGCAAATCTTTCATAGTCGATATCTTTTTGTCGTACATCAGAATAAACGGATGTTCGAGCACGGATTGCATTTTTTCGCTGTTTGTAATGAAGTAAGGCGACAAATAACCGCGGTCAAATTGCATTCCTTCAACAACATCCACAGTTGTGTCGATGCCTTTTGCTTCTTCAACGGTGATTACGCCGTCTTTTTTCACAATTTTCATGGCAGCAGCAATGTGTTTGCCGATTTCGTTGTCGTTATTTGCCGAAATGCGTGCAACTTGTTCGATTTTGTCGCTGTCTTCGTCCACAACTTGCGCTTGAGATTTCAGATGTTCCACAACTGCGCGAACAGCTTTGTCAATACCGCGTTTCAAATCCATCGGATTTGCGCCGGCAGTAACGTTTTTCAAACCTACATTGATGATAGATTGCGCCAAAACCGTTGCCGTAGTTGTGCCGTCGCCGGCATCGTCGCCTGTTTTCGATGCCACTTCTTTGACCATTTGTGCGCCCAAATTTTCGTAAGGGTCGGAGAGTTCAATCTCTTTTGCTACCGTAACACCGTCTTTGGTGATGTGCGGCGCGCCGTATTTTTTGTCAATTACAACGTTACGTCCTTTCGGTCCGAGCGTTATTTTTACGGCATCCGCCAATTTGTCCACGCCTTTTTTTAGTAAATCGCGTGCTTCAATGTTAAATTTAATTTCCTTTGCCATTGTATTATTATTTTGTTATTTGATATTTGTAATTTGTAATTTGTAATTTGAAACTTGAAATTTGAAACTTGAAGATTTAACTTACAGTTCTTAATTCCTAATTTTTAATTTTTAATTCTTAATTCTTAATTAAGACAGAATTGCCAAAACATCGGCGATATCGAGCATTACGAAAGTTTTGCCGTTGTATTCAATTTCGTCACCGCGGTATTTCGCATAAAGCACGGTTTGAGCTTCTTTGATTTGATTTTTTTCGTCATCGGTGAGTTCTTTGCTCACGGCAACAACGGTTCCGCGTTGTTGTTTTTTTTGTGCGGTGTCGGGAATGAAAAGTCCGCTTGCTGTTTTTACTTCGGCTTCGGCAGGTTCTACCAGAATGCGCTGTCCGAGTGGTTGGATGACTGTTTTCATACGATACTTTATTTTATGAGATTTTTTTAAATTTGATACATCCCTATTTTACACAATTTGTGCCAAATCCTGTTTTCTGCCATTTTGCCCGAAATTGGGATTTTGTTTTGTGAAAAAAAATATCTATCTAATGAAACTATTTTTGTAACTAATTATCAAACAAACAATTATGCCTTGATTCCATATCTGACAAAACGTCAAAAAAAAGCCCTGCACACGGCAGAGCTTTGTCTTTTTTGTCAGTTCTATAATTTGTCTTTGTAAGAATACTCAAAGCGCATTGAAATACTTAGTGTCATGTCAAGCCTCTTCTGACGTTTCCATGTCCTAGCGGACGATGGAAAGTCTCTACTGACCTGCATTCGTCCGTAGGACAATGTAGCGTCATTTCAAAATTGACATGATATTAGTGTTATTCAGATATTTCTGCTTGAATGTTTTAGAAATTCGATAGAAATATAGTAGAAATTCAATTGAAATTAAATAAAAACAATGAATGACAACTTTTTGACTATTGAATGACCACTGTATGACAAAACATTCAATTAAAAATATGACTACAATTTACATATTATCAGATATTTACACGTTTTCTTACAAACGCAAAGTAACTTTCAACTTTCAATTATCAACTATCAACTATCAACTATCAACTAAGATACTATTTGTCTTTCGCTTTTTCGTCTGTAGCGGGAGTTTCGTTTTGTTTTTTAACTTCTTCTACCGACGGAAAGTTGTTTACGGGCGTTGTGCTCACTTCGTTGAGTGCTTTTTGGATTTTGGATTGTTCCAAAGCTTCGTTTCTGGGTAACAGAACGCTTGCTGCAATAGCGAACAAGAGTAACGCAACTGCCAGAGTCCAAGTTGCTTTGTCTAAAAATTTGTTGGTTTGTGCCACGCCGCCGAATTGTCCGCCGCCTCCGCCGAAGCCTGCTGCTAAGCCGCCTCCTTTAGGATTTTGAACCAATACAACGAGTATCAAAATGACACTCGCAACGATAATTAAGCCTGTAACGATTACTAATAAAGCCATACTTTTAATTTATTTTTTGCTGTTAATTTTTCAATTCTTGGGTATCCTGAATTTTGGCTGCAAAGTAATCTTTTTTTTCCGGATATTTCAAAATTAATTTTTTAAAAACATCAATTGCCTTGTCATACAAGCCCTGATTGATGTAAATACTTGCCATAAGTTCGGTTACAATCGGGTCTTTTTCGCGGACACTTTCTTCGGAAATATCGCCGTCGATGACGAGTTCTTTTTTTACATCGAGCTTTGGTTCGTTCTGTATAAATTTGGTTATCAGGTCTTTGCTTTCGGGCTTTTGATTGCGCATGGCTGCAATTCTTGCCATAAGCGCATCGGCTGCGGTTTGCTTTTTTTCTTCGGTTTCAGAAATTTCTGGTTTCACGTCTTCTTTTACATGAATGGTTGTCGAAACTTCATTTAAAAGCTGTTCGGGGCTTATTGTTTGAGGGTGCGATTCGGTTATGATTTCCGTTTCGGATGTTTCAGAGGCTATTTCTGACACAACTTCGGGAATTTCTGTTATAATATCTTCATGGATTTCTTGCAAAACAGCTTCTGAGTTATCTGTATTTATTTGATTCTCAATTACAGTTGTGCTGACTTCTGTTGTGGTTTCTACAACAGTTTCGGTAACAGTAACAGTTGTTGTTTCAGCCGTAATTTGCTTATTTTCAATAGTTTCAACAGTTTTTTCCGTTTCTTTAACCTCAACAGACTCGGTAATTGTAACTGTTTCGTTTACAATTTCTTGCGTTTCAATTTCAATTTTTTCCGAAACGGTTTCTGTTGTTTGTGTTCTATCGGTCTCAGGTGTTGTAATTGTTTCTGCAACTTCTGTTTTTACCTGATTATCAGCAACTTGTAAGTCTTCCGATTTTATTTCGGTTTCTGTACTAAATGTATTTCTGTGCTCCGTTGTTGCCGGTTTTCTGTCTCTGTCGCGTTTTTCTTTTACGACTGTTTCCGAAGTATTTTTTGAGGCGGAAGTTGAACGTTCAATGTTTGCAATTTTTCTAAAAATATCATCAGTAAGTGCTTGTTTATCAATAATTTGTTCTTCAAGCACCAAAGCAGATTCTTCTTCCGAAATAACGGCTTCGGATGTTGAATTTTCTGTATCTTTCGGATGATATTG
>DYPD01000172.1:4393-6530 GCA_020720115.1 Thiomargarita sp.
TCTCTGGTGCGCACGCGCGAGGGTTCTTGCTCACGAACAGAGTGTTTGTTGGGCGTTTCCGCAACTTTTTTGACAGCAGAATCGTGCAAAAGTTCAAAAATTTTTGTTCTGTCGTTAATAAATGCTGACGATTTGGCGGCAATTTTATCAATGCTGACGATTTTTACATTCTTCGCATTGCGCAAAATGAGCAGGTGTGCCGTCTGAAAATACGGATATTGGTCGAGCATACTTTTAAGTTCAGCATAGCTTTTTTTGTCGAGGCTGTCCGGATTTTTAATAAATTCGGCAAGATTTTGTGCATTCATATCGTGCTGTGTTTGAATCGTTTACCAATTTACAACTGATTTATTGAAAATATCGTCAATTAATTCTTCTACAATTTGTTCCGCGAGTTCGTCCTCCACATCGGTAAGCAATTTCGAGCTTTCGAAGTCCGCGTACCGCGAAAACGATGTTTCAAAATTATTTTTCGGCGCATTTACGCTCGTATATTTAATTTTCACCGTGATAGTCAATCGGTTATAAGCCGCTTGCTGGTCGGATGTTATTGAGACCGGAGCGGTTTTGTAACCCGTAATTTCGCCCTCAAAGTTTAAATCGCCGTTAAAATCCACCTGTTCCAAGCTCGTTTGCGCCATGAAACGATCTTTGATGCCGTCCGTAAGTTTCTGACTCAGAGTCGGATTCACTAACGCCGCGCGGTTTTGGATGTATTTTATCGTTACTGTTTTGTCCTTTGGGTCTAAATTTATTCCGGTAAAAGAGTATTTTACGGAGCAATTTTGTAAAGTTAAAATTACAAATACTATGCCTATCGGCAAAATTTTTTTTAGCATTTCTGAAAATTAGATTGAAAATTGGTATTACAAAATTCTTTATTTAGTATTTAAATTATTAAAAATCAGCAAATTATATTTTTTTTGATTTTATTTATTGAAAAGAAAATTTCTTGATTTTGAAAAGAAAATTTAGAATATTAATGTTTTCCGGAACAAAAAAACTGTGTTTTCGAATCTTTTTTGCAAAATAATACGTCTTTACATTTTTTTTCTTTATGAATTTTTAAAAACTTTATGGACTTTACGAACTTTACAAGCTTTATGAACTTTACGAACTTAACAAAAGTCCTTAACTCTGAAGACGCAAACCTTGCGTCTCTACGTTTTCTTTACGAACTTTACAAACTCGACGAACTTTATGAACTTTCAACTCATTCCTCTTCCAAGTCGTATTCTTTAATTTTACGGTAAAGCGTGCGTTCGGAAATTCCCAAATCGTCGGCGGCGTTTTTGCGCTTGCCTTTATTTTTGTCTAACGCGCGCTGAATCAGCATCTTTTCCATTTTTTGGAGCGACAAATTTTCCTCAATAATTTCTTCCGTATCTTCAATATCTTTGGATTTGGTTATGAACGAACTTCTTTGCGTAACTACTTCATTATCAACGTTATTGTTCACAAACGAAGTTGAATAATTCGGAGCAAAGTTATCAGAATAATCCGGCTTAATATCAAAATTTCTGACCGCCGCCGAAATTTGTTCTTCCGTGTGCGCCATGTTCCGCATCATCGCCTTTAATTCGTTGATTTCGCCGCGCATATCGAACAAAATTTTGTATAAAATTTCACGTTCTGTCGAAAATTCTTCTTTGTTTATTCCGCCGCCGTAAATGGCAGGCAAATACTCGCGTGTGGCATCGGCGGGCAGGTAACGGCTAAGTTTTTCCGCCGAAATATTGCGTTCCTCCTCGATAACGGAAATTTGTTCTGCAATATTTTTTAACTGTCGGATATTGCCGGGAAAACGGTATTTTCCGAGCAATTCCTGAGCATCGGGCAATAAGCGCACGGTTGGCATACGGTATTTGTCGGAGAAATCCTGCCCAAATTTGCGGAACAATAAATGAATGTCCTCGCTGCGTTCGCGCAGCGGCGGCACCGAAATCGGCACGGTATTCAACCTATAGTAAAGGTCTTCGCGAAATTTGCCTTCGCGCACCGCCTGCGATACGTTCACGTTCGTGGCAGCAATCACGCGCACATTGGTTTTCTGCACTTTCGATGAGCCGACGCGAATAAATTCGCCGGTTTCCAGCACGCGCAGCAGGCGCACCTGCGTGGAGAGCGGCAATTCGCC
>DYPD01000173.1 GCA_020720115.1 Thiomargarita sp.
CATTCAAAATCTATTAAAAATTGCAGCAAAAGTATGTGATTTTTACGAATTTTGATTTTTTTTTGAATTTATTCGTAATTTCAATTTTTTTCAATACTTTTATGTTTTGAAAAATGTAGTTAGAAATCGCTTTATTTCTTATTAATCAGCACAAAACGAAAAAAATCTGATAGAATGAAAACAATCCAAATACACGGAAAAGAATTTGAAGTCAGCATTACAGAAGAGCAAATACAACATGCGGTACAGCGCGTTGCGAACGACTTGAACCGCGATTTGCGCGGCAAAGAAGTCGTGTTTTTGCCAATTTTGAACGGCGCATTTATGTTTGCTTCGGACATTTTCCGGCGAATAGAATTTGATGCACGAATTTCTTTTCTGAAAACAGAATCCTACACAGGCACGTCCTCAACGGGACACATTACTCAAGTTATCGGCTTGACCGAAAATCTGAAAGGCAAAACCGTTGTGATTTTGGAAGACATCATCGATTCCGGTTTAACAATGGAAAATGTGATTGAGCAAGTTCGTGCCGGAGAACCTGCCGAAATTAAAATTGCAACATTTTTGTTTAAACCTGATGCGTTTGTTAAAGATTTTCACATAGACTATATCGCCCTAAAAATTCCGAATGACTTTATTGTCGGATACGGTTTGGATTACGACGGTTTCGGACGAAATTATCGTGATATTTACACCGTAAAATCGGATAAATTCCTAAATCTGCTCATTTTCGGTGCGCCGGGCGCAGGTAAAGGCACTCAAAGTAAGCAAATTATCGAACGTTACAACCTTGTCCACCTTTCGACAGGCGATATTTTACGTGCCGAAATTGAACAAAATTCACGTATCGGACAACTTGCAAAACGCTACATGACCAACGGCGGTTTCGTGCCGGACGAGATTGTTTTGAGTATGATCATGCTCAAAATTATGGAAAACAAAGGCGCATCCGGCTTTATTTTCGACGGTTTCCCGCGAACAGTTGAGCAAGCGCGCCGCATTGATGCGTTGATGCGTGAAGAAAGTATGCCGATTTCTGCAATGATTGCCTTAGAAGTTGGCACAGAGGAACTTAAACGCCGGCTTGTGGAACGCGGAAAAACCGGAAGACGTACCGATGATACGCCCGACATCATCGAAAATCGTATCAAAATCTACCACGAAAAAACTGCGCCTGTTAAAGAATATTATCGAGAGCAAGGCAAACTGCGCGAAGTACACGGCGAAGGCGCAATTGAAGATATTTTCAGAAATATTGAAGGAATAATTGAAAATTTGTAGAAATTTGATTGCAATTCAATGAAATTTTTTTACAATTTTTTTAGAATTCGATTGAAATTTCAAATTTTCTGTTTCAACACTCAATAATTTTATAACTCATAACTCAATAAGTGTCAGCAAATTTCATAGATTACGTCAAAATTATTTGTCGCTCGGGCGCAGGCGGACCGGGTTCAGTTCATTTTTTTAGAGCAAAAGGCTTGCCGAACGGCGGACCCGACGGCGGAGACGGAGGGCGCGGCGGGCATATTATCCTGCGCGGCAGCAACAACCGCTGGACACTGTTGCATCTAAAATTTCAAAAACATATTTTTGCAGAAAACGGAGTTGCGGGCTTAGGCGCGCTGAAAACCGGGGCGGACGGCAAAGATATTATTATTGATGTTCCGCTCGGAACGGTTGCGAAAAATTCGGAAACCGACGAAATTCTGTTTGAAATTACCGAAAATAACGAAACTCAAATTCTGCTCAAAGGTGGCAGAGGCGGGCTCGGAAATACGCATTTCAAAAATTCCACAAACCAAGCTCCGCGCTACGCACAGCCGGGCGAACCTGCCGAAGAAGCAACCATAATTTTGGAACTCAAAGTGCTCGCTGATGTCGGTTTGGTCGGTTTTCCGAATGCCGGAAAATCAACCTTGTTGAATGCAGTTTCGGCAGCAAAACCAAAAATTGCCGATTATCCGTTCACAACAATGGTTCCGCACTTGGGCGTAGTCAGTTATAGGGACGAAAAATCGTTCGTTATGGCAGATATTCCCGGAATTATTGAAGGTGCGGCTGAGGGTAAAGGCTTGGGAATCAGATTTTTAAAGCATATTGAACGAAATGCAGCTTTATTGTTTATGGTTCCGGTGGATACCGACGATATTGGAGCGGAGTATCAAGTTTTGTTGAACGAATTGCGAAAATATAATCCGGAACTACTTGATAAACAACGACTTCTCGCAATTTCAAAATGCGATATGTTGGACGATGAAATGCTCGCTCAATTGAAACTAAATTTACCCGAAAAGGTCGATACGGTTTACATTTCATCTATCTCAGGAAAAGGAATTTTGGAGCTGAAAGATAAATTGTGGCAAAAATTTCAAATATAATTTTGAACTAAAATTCATATAATCAGCATTTAAGACTCTTTGTTAAAAAGAAAAATACCAATTTTGGTTTTTTTTTTTTGTAGTAACGGAAAAATACATACTTTTGTGCGGGGTAAGTCTCATACGACCAGCTCCTGTCTAATCCCCCAGGTCTTGATCGAAGCAAGGGTACGATGGTTGAGCGGTGCGATATGAGTAGCTTACCCTTTTTTAGTTATAAAATTTGTAAGTTCAGCATAAAAAAAATCCCTGTAAACACTTGTTTTACAGGGATTTTTGCATTTTGAATGCCTTTAATTACTCTAATTTCATAAAGAAATGTGCTAACGTCTAAAATCTAATGTCTAACGTCTGATATTATTTCTTCGATTTTCTTCTTTGGCGTTCTTTTGTCAGCAGCATAAGTTCGCGTCCGGTTTGTCCTTTTACCGATGTGTTTTCAGTTGCGCGGCGGAATAAATACGGCAACACATGTTTTATCGGACCATAAGGCAGATATTTTGCCACATTGAATCTTTCGGCAGCCAAATTGAAACTGATGTGGTCGCTCATGCCGCAAAGCTGCGAAAACCAAATTCGGTTGTCGTCACGTGCGATTCCTTTTTCTACCATCCATTCGGCTAATATTTTGGAACTGTGTTCGTTATGCGTGCCGTTGAAAATTGCAAATCTGTCCAAGTGCTCGAACGTGAATTGCAACGCATCGTCGTAAGCCTTATCGGTTGCGGCTTTGTCGGGTTGAATAGGCGAGGGGTAGCCGCGTTCGGCGGCACGTGCGCGCTCTTTTTCCATGTATGCGCCGCGCACGAATTTCGCGCCGACGTAAAAATTTCCGGCAACAGCACGTTCGGACCATTTTTTCAAATGTTCGAGCCGGTCATGTCGGTACATTTGCCAAGTATTGAACACAACCGCTTTTTCTTTGTTGTAAATGCGCATCATTTCTTCTACCGTTTCATCAATAAAATCCTGATACCAACTGTCTTCGGCATCAATCAGGATAGGAATTCCTGCATCGTAAGCCGTTTTACACAACAAATTTACACGTTCTTTAAACGCAGCAGCCTGTTTTTTTTCAGTTTCTGTAAGTTTACTTTTGTCGCCGCCGGCTTTTTCTAAAATTTCACTTTGCACGAAAGCTGTGGGTTTGAACACCGCAAACGGAATATTTTTATCTTTTCCGGCATTGTGAATTGTGCGCAAAGTTTCTTGCAGCGCGGCGTCAATCGCAGCCTCCGTTTCGCCGCCTTCAACGGAATAATCTAAGATTGCCCGAACATTAAATTTATCGAGCAATCGCACCATCGGCGTGCTTTCGTCAATGGTTCTGCCGCCCACAAAATGGCTGTAAATCGTCGGTCGAACCGCCCACGCTACCGGAAAACGCACCGCAAGCGCAGCTTTCGTCAAGCCGGAAAGCGTTTTGACCAAAAAAGGACTTGCCATAATTTTAAACAACCACCAGGCTTTCGATAATGCCTTGTCGGACTTGCTTTTAAAAGCAATTTCCGTATTCGTAAATTGTATCATTTTTTGTGTTGATATTTTGAATTATGCCGCAAAGGTGCATATATTTTATTCGGAAAATTAATTCATACATCATAGTTCGATAAAAGTTTTTTTTATATATTTGGAGTTTTGAATTTGCTACTCAAGATAAACAATGAATCACAATAGTCCAAAATATAAGGTAACAAAAAACGTCGCTAATGACTTAGCCGAATTTCTTGCTCAAAGTAGCTATTCATCTGTGTTTTTATTAGTCGATGAAAATACGTTTCAATATTGTTATCAATTAATAGAAAATGTTCTTCCCAAACAATGTCATTTAATTAGAATTCAAAGTGGAGAATCGGAAAAAACACTTGAAACGGTTCACAAAATTTGGGATGTTTTGTTTGCGCATCATGCCGACCGTAAGTCTCTGCTGATAAACCTCGGCGGAGGCGTAATCAGCGACATGGGCGGCTTTGCGGCAGCAACGTTCAAACGCGGAATCTCGTTTATCAATATTCCGACAACGCTCTTAGCGCAAGTCGATGCGGCATTAGGCGGAAAAACAGGCGTAAACTACGGCAAACTGAAAAATCAGATTGGCGTGATGCAAAGCCCTGAAATCGTGCTGGTTTCATCGGAATTTTTAGCAACTTTAGATACTCGACAGATTTTCAACGGTTTTGCAGAAATGTTGAAACACGCCTTCATTGCCGATGCCACACATTTGGATGAATTATTCGAAATTGCAGAAAAAATGGACAAAAATCCAAAGCAAACTGAACTTTTGCAAAGTGCAATTGAAAAATCAATCCAAATAAAATCACATGTTGTTGAGCAGGATTTTAATGAAACAAGTTTGCGAAAGAATTTGAACTTCGGACACACCTTCGGACATGCGTTTGAAAGTTTTTTTAAGGAAACTGACAATCCATTGCTGCATGGAGAGGCTGTTGCACAAGGTATTATCTGTGAATTAGTTGTATCAAATAAAATTTTAGGCTTAAATTTTGGTTTGGTTACAGAATATTCGCGAAAAATTTTAGAAATTTACGGGAAAATTAGTATTGACGAGTCGGACTTTGAAATGCTTACAGAATACATGAAACATGACAAAAAAAATGTATCTAACGTGATTAAAACCAGCTTGTTATCTCATATAGGACATGCCGTATCGGACTGCAACATTTCGGAATTAGAAATTCGCGAGGCATTGTTATTTTTGAACAAGTTATCAAAATAAGTTGTATTATTGCAAAAACGGTATTTAATTTGCAAGACTAAAATAAGTGTAAAACAGTTGCATGAGCGGATAATTTTTTTTTGAAAAAGAACGTTATTAGGTTATGCGTAAAAAATCGGGACATTGAAAAAAGCAGTTATCATATTGGTTATCATGGTCTTGTCGGGAGCGGCTACAAAAAAGGTAAATGCGCAAATTACGCATTTTTCCCAGTTTTTTTCTACCCCGATGACTATGGCACCGTCGTTTGCCGGTTACACGGAAGGTTCGAGGCTGTCGCTAAATTATAGAGACCAATGGCCCAAAATTCCCGGAACGTTCGTTTCGTTTGCGGCTGCGGGCGACCATTATTTTCGACGAGCCAAGAGCGGCGTGGGCGTTTTACTGTTTCGAGACCAAGCCGGAACCGGAAAATTAAGCCTAACCGAAGCCGGTTTGCAATACGCATATCGCATAAAACTTGGCGAAAAGCGCGGCTACAAGAACAACGAGTGGTTTATTCGTCCCGGAATACAGCTCAAATTTTCGCAACGCGCTCTCAATTTTGGCGATTTAACTTTTATAGACCAACTTCTTGCAAACGGAAATACTACAGGCGGATCCACAACGCAACCCGTACCCGCAGAAAGCGTGGGATATTTAGATTTAACCGGCTCTGCATTAGCTTACAATGAAACGTATTGGGGCGGTTTTACGATGGACCACTTGCTTACTCCGAACCAAAGTTTAACCGCCGGTGAAGCGAATGTGGTAATGAAAGTTTCCGTTTTTGGCGGTGCAAAAATTCCGCTCAAGAATAAACAATCCAGAATGCAGCGTGTTCGATATGGTCGAGAGCAGGAGAGCGTAAATTTTGTGGGACACTACCGCTACCAAGGCGGCACAGATCAGCTTGATTTGGGCGCGTATTGGGAGCGCGATCCGTTGGTGCTCGGTGCATGGTTTCGCGGAATTCCGATTAAAGGTTTTGCTGCCGGCTCCGGCGATAATTACGAAAATATTGATGCACTTATTGCACTTGTCGGCGTAAAATTGAAAAACGATGTCAGCATCGGATACAGTTTTGACGTAACAGTTTCCCGATTGTTAAATCACACCGGCGGTTCGCATGAGATTTCTTTGGTTTACAAATTTAATAAAAATGGTGGTAATCTGCGCGATATGCACACGATTATTCCTTGTCCGGCATTTTAATACAGTTTTTTTTACGAAATTATAGAATGAAATTAGTGAACGCTTGTTTGCTAATTTCATTTTTTTTAATTACCTTGCTATTAGAGATTTATGTTTTTTATGTTTTTCTAATGCTAAATGATTATTGAGTCCGGTCTAAAAAGCCTGTTTTATTTTAGCTAAACAATCTATATGC
>DYPD01000174.1 GCA_020720115.1 Thiomargarita sp.
TTAAGCATATGATTTTATATATCTTTTATTTTAAATATTCAGTAATCCGACTATAAAACTTGGGAACAATAAAAAACCAAGCGCCCCTGCCACACAGGTTTTTTTACCGCCCAAGTGCCTGGCTTGGTAATTCTGCATAAAACCCCAGATCATCTGCCATCTCAGTGCCCAAGTACCCTCCTTTGAATGATAGGTTTTAACATGCTCAACGAAATTCACTTTATTCGCCCTCTGTGGTTCTTGATGCTGCTGCCGCTGAGTCTGGGGCTGTTTTGGCTATGGCAAGTGCGAGCGCGTAGCGATGCTTGGCAACAGGTCTGCGATGCGCACCTGTTGCCGCATCTATTAGTGCAATTTAGCGGCTCTAGCAAACGCCTGGTGCTGTGGCTGCTGGGCATAGGCTGGCTACTGGCAGTGCTGGCGCTGGCGGGTCCCTCCTGGTCAAAGCGCCCGCAGCCGGTATTTGAAACCAGTCAAGCGCGGGTGCTGGTGCTGGATTTATCGCGCTCAATGGATGCCACCGATCTCAAACCCTCGCGCCTGGCGCAAGCCAAATTCAAGCTGCAAGACATTCTCAAGCAAAGCACCGAAGGGCAAACCGCGCTGCTGGTGTTTGCTGGCGATACACACATCGTCAGCCCCTTGACCTCGGATGCGCAAACCATTATTGCGCAAGTACCAACGCTGGATACCAGCCTAATGCCCGTGCCTGGCAGCAATGCACTGGCAGCATTGCAAGCGGCGGCAGCCCTGCTCAAACAAGGCGGTGCGAGCCAAGGCGACATTATTCTCCTCAGCGACGGCGTCAAAGCAAAGGCGCTGGACAGTTACGCGCAACAACTTAAAGCGCAAGGCTATCGGCTGTCGGTGCTGGGCGTCGGCACTGAGCAGGGCGCTCCCATTCCGCTACGCGACGGCAGTTTACTCAAAGACGCACAAGGCGCTATCGTAGTGCCGCGCCTAGAAAGCGCAGAATTACAAGCACTTGCGCAAGCTGGTGGCGGCATTTATGTACCCTACAGCGCCGATCAGCGCGACATTTATTATCTGCTGTCGCCGCCACCGCAAGCGGCTTTCAAAGCCGCACAAGACAAGCTGCACAACGACGCTTGGGAAGAGCAGGGCGTTTGGCTTCTGCTGCTGCTGGTGCCCCTGGCTGCCTTGGGTTTTAGACGCGGTTGGTTGCTGACGGCGCTACCGATTTTTTTCCTGCTACCGCCGCCAGATGCGCACGCAGGGCTGTGGGAAAACCTCTGGCAACGGGCAGATCAACAGGGTTCGCAAGCCCTCGCCGTGCAACAGCCGCAGCAAGCCGCACAGTTATTTGAATCCCCCGATTGGCAAGGCGTTGCTCAATACCGTGCGGGCGATTATGCCGCAGCGGAGCAGAGCTTCGCCCAGCTAGACAGCGCCGACGCGCACTACAATCGCGGCAACGCCCTGGCAAAGCAGGGTAAATTGCCGGAAGCCTTGCAAGCCTATGAAAAATCGCTGGAAAAAAATCCTGAAAATGCTGCGGCAAAAGCCAACAAAGCCCTCGTGGAAAAACTGCTAGAACAACAAAAACAGCAAGAACAACAACAAAAAGACCGGCAACAAGGCGAAGATCAAGAAAATAAAGATCAGCCAAAAGACGGGCAACAAAGTGATCAAGAGCAAGGCAAAGACCAGCCAAAAGATGGGCAACAAAGCGGTCAGCAACAGGGCAAAGACCAGCCAAAAGACGGACAGCAAAGCGGTCAGCAGTCAGGTAAAGACAGCAAAGAGCAGCAGCAAAACGGGCAACAGAACGCACAGCAAAACGGGCAACAAGCGGGCAAAGACCAGTCTGCCTCCAAACCCACGCCAGAAAAACAACAAGCAGAAGAGCAACAAGCAGCGGCTCAAGCATCTGAAAAAGAACAGGAAAAACCCAGCGAAGAGCAAATTCGCCAAGCTTTGAAAGCTCAGCAAGAGCAGGGCAAAACGCCGCCGGACAAAGCCGAAACGCCCAGCACGCCGGTGTTAAGCGCAGAAGAACGTCAAGCGCAAGAACAGTCAACGGCATTAGAGCAATCGCTCAATCGCGTGCAAGATGATCCAGGCGGTTTGCTGCGCCGCAAATTTGCTTGGGAACATCAAAAACGTCAATTACAACAGCAATCTGGACTTACACAACCAGCCGCATCAGGCGAAAGTTGGTAAGCAAAAAAGTGTTTGTAAGTTTTCCGACAGTGCCGCTTTTTCGCGCTGTTAGAAAGCCCTCAGCAACCCAAGGCGTGAATAACAAGTAATTGTTTTTATAGTAAAAATTTCATGGCATAGGGCTTGCCGACTCAGACTGCTTAAGAGCCTTAACTTCAAGGAGTCCCCCTATGCAAATTCCTGCGGTTGTGATTGATGACACCCCCTTGCGCGACGGCGAACAATCCGCTGGCGTGGCTTTTAGTTTGGAAGAAAAGCTGGCGATTGCGCAGCATTTGGATGCGCTGGGTGTGCCTGAACTGGAAATCGGCATTCCTGGCATGGGCGCGGAAGAACGCGACAGCATCCGTGCAGTGGCGGATTTGGGCTTAAACGCACATTTGTTGGTGTGGAGCCGGATGCGCGAAGATGATTTAGAGCATTGCCGTCATCTGGGCGTGGCGATGGTAGATTTGTCTATCGCGGTGTCTGATGTGCAAATCGAGCGCAAACTCGGCAAAGACCGCGCTTGGGTGCTCAACAGCATTGAGCATCATGTGCGCAAGGCGCTGGACATGGGCTTGGAGGTCTGCATTGGTGGTGAAGATGCCTCGCGTGCTGATAGGCAGTTTTTGCTGCGTGTCGCAGAAACCGCGCAAAATGCCGGAGCGCAGCGTTTTCGCTTTGCTGATACGGTCGGTATTATGGAGCCGTTTGGGGTGTTGGAAGCCATCAAAACCCTAGCGGATACAGTGGATTTGGAGATTGAAATGCACGCCCATGATGACTTAGGGCTGGCAACTGCTAACACCTTAGCCGCCATTCGCGGCGGTGCAACCCATGTGAATACCACTGTCAACGGTTTAGGCGAACGTGCAGGCAATGCCGCATTGGAAGAAGTGGTCATCGGCATGAAACGCTTGTACGGCGCAGACTTAGGCATTGATGCACATGGTTTTGCCGCCTTATCGCAGCGCGTAGCAGCCGCTTCTGGGCGCCCCCTGCATTGGCAAAAAAGCGTGGTTGGTCCTGGGGTTTTTACCCATGAAGCCGGTATTCATGTGGATGGTTTGTTGAAAGACCCGCTGAATTATCAAGGACTTGACCCCGCCGATCTGGGTCGCCAACACGAGCTGGTGCTGGGCAAGCATTCCGGCACGCGCACCGTGATGCAAGTCTATGCGCAAATGGGCATCGCCCTGTCCCGCGAACAAGCCCTGCTGCTGTTAGGAGAAATCCGCAGCTTTGTCAGCCGCACCAAAATCCGCCCACAACCGGCTTATCTGGAAAACCTCTATGCGCGTTTGAATTGCCTGGAACATCCAGTTCCCGCCGTGCATTAACCCGCCTTTCCAGGCTAAAACATAAGGAAAACAAAGTGATGGATGCAACCATTAAACTCGAACAAAGTACCTGCGAAGCGCCTTTAAGTCTGTGGGCAAGCTGGAAAGAAGATGTGCTCTGCGTTTTTGCCCGCGACCCGGCAGCGCGGCACTGGTTTGAAGTGCTCACCACTTATCCGGGCGTCCATGCGCTGTTGACGCATCGCTTAAGCCATGCCCTGTGGCGACGCGGCTGGCGTTATCCAGCGCGATTGTTGGCGTTTTTTAGCCGCTTTTTCACCAATATTGACATTCATCCGGGCGCACAAATTGGGCGGCGTTTGTTCATTGATCATGGCATTGGCGTGGTCATCGGCGAAACGGCGGTGTTGGGCAACGATGTCACCCTGTATCACGGCGTCACCTTGGGCGGCACTTCTTGGAACAAAGGACGCCGCCATCCAGCGCTAGGTAATGGCGTGCTGGTTGGCGCGGGCGCTAAAATTCTCGGCGCGATCCGCATCGGCGACAATGTGCGCGTTGGGGCAAATTCAGTGGTGGTGAAAAACATTCCCGCCAATGTCAGCGTAGTGGGCATTCCAGGGCGCATAGTGCGCCGCGAAGTCAGCCCAGAGCAGCAGGTACATGGCATTGATTTGAATCATCATTTAATTCCCGATCCAGTTGGCAAAGCCATTCAGTGCATGTTAGAGCGCGTCATTGAATTGGAAAAACAAGTGCTGGCACAAAATCGCCCGCAGCCGGAAACGGGCGAAAGTTGCCCAGCGTGCGAAGCGATGGATATTTGTGTGTGCAAAAAAGCCAACGCGGAACTGGAGCAAGACTAATGGATTTACTGGATTTTGCCGGCAACGAATCAGCAGTCCTGTATTACGAAGAAGCCCTGCCGGCGGAAGTGACTGAATTACTTGAAGCAGCGGCAAATGCCTACAGCGAAGGCGGCGGAGAAATGCAGCTTTTGCGGGCATTTTTTCTCGCGCCCGATAGCCTTAAAGTGCTGGTTTCCCTATACCGTTTTTATTATTACCAACACAGTTACACAGACACGCTGGCGACAGCGCATCATGCGTTGCGCATCAGCGGTCAGCATTTGGGCTTTCCGGCTGATTGGCGGGCGCTGACGCCCGCGCACCTAGAGGCACAAAGCAAAAACATGGGGCTGGTGCGCTTTTATTTGCTGGCGCTCAAAGGCGCAGCCTATGTTCAGTTGCGCTTAAATGAGTTGAAGTTAGGCGAGCAAATGCTAGACAAGGTACTAGAACTAGACCCAGAGGATCGCCTGGGCGCTTCAGTATTGAAACAGGTCATGGAAGAACAACGGCGGCGCCCGAAGCTGGTATACTGCGCCCCGCCTGAAACTGCTCACAGGGATGTTGAGTAAGTGCTTAAAAATCAAGCATTTGCATTAAGTTTGACAGAGCAAAAAATGCAGTTTCTGGCGGGTATCAGATTAATATCTCATTAGTTATCAATACAATAGCAATTTAACCGACATCAACACCACAATCACCAGCGTCAAGCGGCGAATCCAAACATCCCCGCCACTCAGACTCCAATGCGCCGCCAACCAACCGCCCAAGGCGCTACCGGTTGCCAGCGCAATGCCTAACGACCAGTTGATTTTATCGTTCCACCAAAACACCCCCAGCGCGGGCAAGCTGTACACCAAAATCACCACCACCTTATGCGCATTAACGTACAACAAGCGCATATGCAGCAGGTTATACAGCACCGCCATAAACAAAAACCCCACGCCGACTTGAATAAATCCACCGTAAAAACCGATGCCTAACATAGCCGGATACGCCAGCCAGCGCCGGGCTGACGAGGCTTGCGTGTCCGGCTTAGGCAGCGGAATAAACAGCGAAGCGGCGCTAAACAACAGCACCGCCACCAGCACATAGCGAAACCAGGTATCGTTCATCGCCACCGCCACATAAGCGCCGATAATCGCCCCCGGCAGCGTCAGCAGACTGAACCACACACTCTGCGCATAATCGTGATCCAGCTTTTTTTGCGCAAAACCCGCCATGCCCGCCAAGCTTTGGGTAATAATCCCAATCCGATTAGTGCCGTTCGCAGTGGCGCTATCCAGTCCGGCTAAAATCAACACCGGCAGCGTCAGCATCGAACCGCCGCCAGACATCACATTCATCACCCCCGCCAGCAAACCCGCTAAAAACAACAACAAAATGAATAAAATATCCACTATCCCCCGCGCTTTTGTGTCAAACATAAGTTAGAAAAACAACCCGATTACTTGGCTACCGCAATGCCCAAAGCCACAAAACTGTTAGCCATCATTGAATTCGGCGGCTACCCCAATTTTACGCCCGTATAGGAGCTGAGTCGCATAACACGCTTTGTTTTAACCTATACTCATACCCGCTAGAAACTGCATTTTTTGCTCTATAGGGAACACAAATCAATTATATGGTAGACCTGATAGATTTCTAAAATCTGTCAGGTCTTAGCTGCGATACTCCCGTGCAACTGAAATATTATCCCTATACCTAATGTGCAACACCCCATTCAGTAAGGACATTAATAGACTTGCTCAATTTCATTTTTTTGGTTAAATTTATAAACAACAAGAGGTAGTGGTCTAATGAAAATAGACTTGCTTAAGTTTAGTAACTCATTGAATAACAAAGTTATTTTTGAGATTAAACAGCCCCGCC
>DYPD01000037.1 GCA_020720115.1 Thiomargarita sp.
TGATATATTTACTCATAACTTAAAGCCTCATTTTGGGATTTTATGAATTACAGATATTTTTACTATTTTAGTTGAAAATTATGATAGGACAAGTCTATTGAATTTTCAATATCTTTTATATATGCAATTCCTGAATGACAGGCATCCACAAACTTTATAGAAAGTTTTGGATTTAAGCTGCGTAGCCAATTATCTACTTCTGAATTTTCTAAAGATGTTTGTTTTCTTTATCAGTGTACGCACAATGGATAAACATAAGAGGAATATCTATAAAAACGGTTGAATCTAGTAATGAAATGCGTCCTCATTATAAAAGAGGAGATTTGGAGGCGGGTATTCGCGGTAAATATTACGCAGACTATCAGGCTTCACATAATTTAGTGCGGCTTAAACCCGAAGTTGCTCAAGCCTTTCCTTCTGAAGAAGCCGTTAATGAAGCCTTGTTAGCTTTGATTAAAATAGCTCAGGCTTCTGCGGTTAAACATTCGTCATAACGTCCTGCGCGGCGGGTCTTTCTTTCCTTGTTCCCACGCTTTCCATCGTGCCAGCGTTCTACGCCGCACGAGAGAAAAAAGCGAAATTTAATCAAACACTGGTGCTTTTTATTGAGTTTTGTGGCGGGTGTTAGGCTTTTGCTTCGCTGACTTTTACTGCCATGGGTTTGACGGCTTCGCGTTGGGCTTGGCGGCGGTAGCGTTTATCCAGTACGCTGAGCAAGCCACCGAGTGCCATGAAAATCGCGCCGAGCCAAATCCAGCGCACGAAGGGTTTGTGGTACACGCGCATACTCCAGGCGTCTGCGCCGAGCGGTTCGCCGAGGGCGACATAGAGATCGCGGGTGAATCCGGCGTCAATGCCAGCTTCGGTCATGGGCATGGTTTGTACTTGGTAAATGCGTTTTTCTGGGTGCAATAGGGCGATTTCTTGTCCGTCTTTGCTGACGCGCACAGTGCCACGAGTGGCTGTGTAGTTGGGTCCTGGGGTTTGTTCGATGCGGTCTAGCATGAATTGGTAGCTGCCCACCTCAATGGGTTGTCCGGGTGACATACTGACATCTTTTTCGGTGCTGTAGGTCGTCGTCAGGGTGACGCCGACAACAAAGAAGGCGACGCCCAAATGGGCGATGATCATGCCGTAAAAGCTGCGCGGTAAGTCGCGCATTCCTTGCCAAATGCTGGCTTTGTGTAGGGTTTTTTCATAGAGGTTTTGTAGGCTGCTAAGGAGTATCCAAAAAGCGGCGGTTATGCCAGGTATTGCTTGCCAGCCGTCGTTGCCGTAGAACAGGATCATGCTTAAGCCGCCTAAAATGCTGAGGCTCAAGGCAGGAACAAGGCGGCGCATGAGTTTGCCAAATTCGTCTTGTTTCCAGCGTGCCAGCGGGCCGATGCCGAGGGCGAAGAGGAGCGGTATCATGAGGTAGAAAAACAGTGTGCCGAAGTAGGGCGGGCCGACGGAGATTTTGCCCATGCCGAGCGCGTCAAGGAACAGCGGGTAGAGTGTGCCAAGCAAAATTGTGGCGGCGATGACGGCAAGGATGATGTTGTTCATTAGTAGGAAACTTTCTTTAGACACCCCTTCAAAGCTGCCGCCGCGCCCGACGCTGGGCGCTCGCCAAGCGTATAGCGTTAAGGAGATGCCGACGGTGACGACCAAGAAGCCAAGCACAAAAACGCCGCGAGCGGGATCACTGGCAAAAGCATGTACTGAGGTCAAAACCCCTGAGCGCACTAGGAATGTGCCGAGCAGACTTAAGGAAAAAGCGGTGATGGCGAGTAATACAGTCCAGGTTTTGAATGCGCCGCGTTTTTCTGTGACCGCCAGCGAGTGCATTAAGGCGGTGCCGACGAGCCAGGGCATGAAGGAAGCGTTTTCTACCGGGTCCCAAAACCACCAGCCTCCCCAGCCGAGTTCGTAATACGCCCACCAACTGCCGAGCGCGATGCCCAGCGTTAGGAAAATCCAGGCTACTGTAGTCCAAGGACGTGACCAACGTGCCCAGGCGCTATCTAGAGTGCCGCCCAATAGCGCGGCGATAGCAAAACCAAAAGCCACTGAGAAACCAACGTAGCCCATGTAAAGCATCGGCGGATGAATGATTAAGCCTGGGTCTTGTAGCAACGGGTTGAGGTCGCGCCCTTCCATCGGCATGGGGAATAGGCGATCAAAGGGGTTAGAGGTGAAAATCATAAACAGCAGAAAACCGCTGCTGACAAAGCCCATGACGCCAATCACGCGCACTGCCATTTCTAGCGGCAGCGAACGGCTGAACAGCGCAACGGCGAGAGTCCAGCCGCTTAAAATCAATGCCCACAGTAATAATGAGCCTTCGTGTCCACCCCACACGGCGGAAATGCGGTATTGCAACGGCAGGGCGCTGTTGGAATTGCCTGCGACATAGGACACGGAAAAATCGTTGTGAATGAAGGCATAAGTAAGACAGCCAAACGACAGGGCTAAGAACACCCATTGTCCGGTGGCGGCGGGGCGTGCGACTGACATCCAGTTGGTGATGCCGCGTTGTGCGCCTATGAGGGGGAAAATGGTTTGCACCACAGCCAGACAAAACGCCAAGATCAGCGCAAAATGACCGAGTTCGGGGATCATGTGTTCTCCATTGGTTGAAGAGAAGGGGGCGAGTTAAGGTTGCTAACAACCTCGGAAGGTGCATTGTAGGCGCTTGCCCCGCAGGGGTAAACTCAAGCTTTATGCGTACAGCAGTATGTCTGTGACTAATGTTGCCCACGTCTGGAATTGCGGCACGCTGAAAAGCGCGTTACCGATAGCCCGCTGCATGTCAGACACCAGCATCACGCCCATTTCTTTTTGGCGAAAAGTGCGGGCGTAATCGAGAATGCGCCCGTAAATTTCTGGCGCTTGCGCCGTGCCTTGGGCGCGAATTGCCCGCCCGACTAAAGCCGAAGCCACTGCATATTGCAGATCAATTTCGCTGGGTGTGGGCACGGGTTCGCCACGCAAAATCGCGTCTAAATCCGGTATTTTATCCAGATTGTCTATGAAGGCTTTTAATTCAATACCGGCTGCCGGTCCGACGCAGGCTTGCAGACTACCCAGCAACAAATCCGGCATTTCAGCAAATTTTTGCACTGCACGGTGAGCAAATTCCCAAGAACGCGGCGAAGGAAAAGCCACCGGATTATGTGCTGGATCAAAGTTAAACAGCAATTCTGGACGAAAGCGCAAAAAGCCGATAATGCGCTCATCAATGCCATTTTGATACGCCCAAAACACCCAATCGTCTAAATGCGTTTCCACTTCAAAATGCGCAAAGCGATTGGCTAAGGGCGCGGGCATGGTATAAGTCACGCCGCGATCCCCTTGGCGATTGCCTGCCGCGACGATAATCCAATGCGCCGGCACCTGATAAGCCCCCAGCCGCCGATCCAAAATCAACTGATAAGCAGCGGCAGAAACGCTCGGCGGCGCGGAAGTGATTTCATCCAAAAACAAAATACCCGTCGTGCCATGCCGCTGCGCATCCGGCAACAATGACGGCACCGCCCATTCCACCAAATCGCCCACACGGAACGGAATACCGCGCAAATCGCTTGGCTCCATTTGCGACAGCCGCACATCCACCACAGCAGCGCCATGACGTTCAGCCACTTGCGCAACGATCTGGGATTTACCCACGCCCGGCGCACCCCACAGCATCACCGGGGTATGATGCCCATGCTGGGCGCTGGCAAATTCTTTATCCAATAGCCTACCGAGTTGTGCAGGACGCATAAGACTTTTCCCTAAAAAATGCTTACAAGCTTTAATTTATAATAAAAATGAGGCATTAGGCGTTAGTTTGTTGCCAAATATCGTCTAATAAAGCAGCTATTTGGGAAAAACACTGTTGCGCGGCTTGGATTACCTGATGCTGCTGCGCGGGTTCTAACACTGCCTGATTCATGCGTTCGCGGAAAATCGCCCAATGTGCGCGGGTATCAACACCATAGGCGCGGTAGAAAGCACACCCGGCTTGGGTCAAGGCATAGCTTTTTTGGACAATGGGTAACAATACGCTTGCCCCTAGCGTAGAGCCTTCAAACACATACAAAATGCCGAGCAAAGCCAATTCCTCTGTGTGCTGAATTGCTTCCAACCAGTGCATAAATAAGCTATTCGCCGGGACCGCATGAAGAGGTTCAAGGGCTTGAAAATACAGCAAATCCCGCTGCAATAAATGGGTTTTACGCAAATCTTCTTGCCAAACGTGCTGCACGCTGGGGTGATGACTGTTAGCAAGTGCTTGCTCCAAAACAAGTAACAGCAAAAAATACTGTTGCAATTGACTCACATAAGCCGCTTGGGCTAAACACCCACCGGCTAAAGCTTGATTAAATGGCCGTTTTTCTAGTTTTTTATGCTCAGACCAGGTTGCATTACGCAAGCTATCCATCAGTGTTACGGCTTGGTGCATAAGAATCTATTCCAACTTAATGTTATCTACCCCAAACCAGGAAGACCAGGCGCGTAGATAAGCACTTTTTAAGGGGTTTTCACTTAAATCCAAGTGCTTGAGCGTGCCCAGGTTGTGTACGCCAGCGGGTAACTCAGTCAAATTATTTTGACTGAGATTCAACCATTGTAAACGTGGTAGATTCATGACTTCCGCTGCCATGTTTTGCAAACCATTACCGCTTAAATCCAGTTGCCGCAGATTATGCAACTGACTCAGACAGTCGGGACAACTGTAAAGCAAGTTATTGGTTAAATCCAAACTTTCTAGGGCTTGCAACTGCGCGATTTCTTCAGGTAAATCAGATAATTCATTGTGTCCTACATCCAAGCGTTTGAGCTGGGTAGATTTTGCAATAGCCGCCGGAAACTCGGTTAATTCATTTCCATTCAGCAAAAATCTCTGCAACTTGGGTAAGTACATATCAGGAGAAACTTCAGGCAGCACGTTGTAACTGAGATCAAGGTATTGCAACTGCGGCAACTGAAACAGCGCATCGGGCAAATAAGCCAACTCATTACCATTTAAGTCCAAGCGTTGCAATTCTTGCAACTGTTCTATAGCATCAGGTAATTTGACAATACTATTGTAGCTTAAATCAAGTCGGCGCAATTTAGGCAAGCAGAACAGTGCTTCAGGTATTTCTGTCAGCAAATTATGGCTAATATCCAGTTCTAATAGATGCTGCAACTGTTCAATACCCGCAGGAATGGCTTCTAGTTCATTATCATATAAGTCCAACCACCGCAATTCGGTAAGGCAAAAGATGGAAGAATCTAATTTCTCTAGGATATTATCACTTAAATCGAGCCGTTGTAGTGCTTGTAAATCTGCCAGGCTATCTGGTAGTTTTGCCAGCTCGTTATCATATAAATGTAGTTGCAACAATTCCGTTAAATTACCTATGTACTGCGGTAGTGCTTGCAGGCTGTTGTGATTGAGATTTAAGTATTCCAGTTCTTTCAGTTGAGCCAGGCTATCAGGTAATGTAACCAGCTCGTTTTCTTTCAGCGAAAGAAACTCAAGCGCCTGTAGCTTTTCGATAGAATCAGATAATTCACTTAAGTCATTATCATCTAAAATGAGACGTTCTAGTTTGTGCAAAGAAAACAAAGTTTCTGGCAACTCGGTCAAAGCATTATCGCTGAAATCCAAATGCCGCAATTGGGCTAATTCATAGATATTTTCTGGTAATGCACGCATGCGATTACGTTTGCATAACAGTTGCTCTAATGCAGGCAACTGTAGAATTTCCAAAGGAAATTCGCGCAATTCATTGTGACTGAGATCAAGTTTACGCAAAGCCCTTAAGCGAGCAAACTCTGCTGGCACATTTTGCAATAGATTACGGCTTAAATCTAATTGGCGTAAACCAGGCAAACTCAGTAAAACCTCTGGCACTCTGATCAGTTCATTGCCACTGAGATTCAGTTTTTCAAGGTGTTGCAATTGTTCAATTGCATCGGGCAAATCCAGTAAACAGGTGTCACTGAGATCGAGTTCAAGCGCACCTGTGGCTCGGTTTTCTGCTATAAGGCGAAGGAGTTTGTGTTGTTTCATAGTTGTGCATTGTACTGAAATTTGCGCGGCGTGCAGGCATCGGGGAAAATTTTTCTACCTAGCCTTGGCAGAGAGAAAAATACTGCTTAATTGCTTAAGCCCAATACACCTCGGAATATTTTTACATAAAATCACAACCAATTGATTTGATTGTTATTATGGCGCAAAAGACAAAAGTAACCCGGATTGCTTGCCCCTTTTGCAAAACATTTTTTCAGGGTAATGTCAAATCTTAATGCTGTAAAGAGGTATCAATCCCCAGCTTTTCCAATCTTTCTGCAACTGCTTTATATTGACTCAGTGCAAATGAATTGGTGAGGTGTTGGTTGTCCCGAAATACAATAATACCGTCTTCTGTTAAAGCCGAGCACAACTGATGTGGACAAACCAAATCATTCAAATTGAGGAAACCAGCGGTTGGAATATTTTGGGTTGCTTGTTTTAATGCGTCAGCAACAAAAGCAGATTTGGTTACTGTGAGTGCTTCACGACAGACTTCATGAGTTTCTGCTGTGCCTTCTAACAGACTGGTATACCATTTCATCAAACAACCAGGTCCGTTAAAGGATAACGCTGGTGTGCCTGTCAATACGATTGTATTATTTGCCACTGCGGTCAAACGCGACAAAATACGTTGCGTACCTTTTATCCATTGTTCTTGGGAAAAATCATAGTCTATGGAACTGCCAATAATGACGAGTGTTGGGTGAAAAGAAGGTAAGGATTCTAATACCGCATTTCTCCATTCACTGCATATTTTGTATTCTTCTCCAATACGCGCATAAAATATGGGTTCATCCACAATGGGGCAGGATGATTTAGTTAAAACAATAGTACGCCATTCGGGTGCTGCAAATAGCTTAGGTAACAATGAAACCCATTGTGCTCCAATACTGTCACCAATAAAAACCAGGGTTTTTGATGCGCCTTCTTGTCCACTGATCATGCAAGGGTAAACTTCCGCACTCTGATACCAGGTATCACAGCCCGAAGCATAAATTGCAGGTATATCAGCGCGAGAAGCTGCTACTATTTGAACAAATTGATTGTTTTCGTCAACACTAAAAACTTGCTTATATTTCAAAATTCCAGTTATCACAAATACCATTGCTAATATTGCCAGCAAAATGCTTAACAGCGGATTGGATAATTGACTCCAACGTCCCTTCCAAAAGGGTAACTCGACCAAACGGTAGCTCAGCATTGACATTAACAAAGAGATTAGAATCAATGCGATAGTTTGGCTTATGCTGTTTTTCATTCCCAACGAAAAGCCCAATATCAGTATTGGCCAATGCCATAAATACCAAGCGTAGGAACGATCACCAATCCAGACTAAAGTGGGATGAGATAACAGGCGATTAACACTCAAGTATTTGCTCGGTGGATGCGATGCAATGATGAGTGCTGCACCAATGGAAGGAAAGAGAACCCAGTAGCCTGGATAGAGCATTTCTTGATGCAAGAATAACGCGCTACCAATAATCAGAATAAGCCCTATGAATCCACTCCAAGCAGTGTTTAGCCAGGTTTTTTTGTTTTCCAACCAAATAAACACCAGCGCACCCAGTGCAAATTGCCAGATGCGCGATGGCATTAAATAAAATGCCCACAAGGGTTGAGTTGTTGTCCAATAGGCTAAGAGGATGAAGCTGAGTAAAGACATCATTCCCATCAGTATTAACGCTGCTGATAAATGTTGCTGGGTTTTAACTAGGTATTTTTTCAACACGGGTAGGAACAATATCAAGAGCAATGGCCAGCATAAATAAAATTGTTCTTCAACGCTGAGTGACCAGGTATGTAGAAATAGGTCTTGAGTTTCTGGTGCAGAAAAATAGATTTTTTCTCGAAATGCAAAATACAGGTTGCTGCTCCAGATGGCTGCATAAATATCTGAGCCGGTTTGTTGCATGACTTCATGGTAAGAAAGCAGCAAAGGTGTGATGAGCGTGATAGAAAGAATCACCACTAACAACGAAGGTAATAAACGCTTAAGCCGTCGCGCATAAAAGCGTGCTAGTTGAATTGTGCCAGTTTCTTGAAATTCTCTTAATAGAAGACTGGAAATGAGGTAGCCAGATAATACAAAAAATACATCAACACCAATAAAGCCGCCGGGGAGGATAGGGAAGTTGGCGTGTGTTAAAACAACTAAAAGAATTGCAATGGCGCGTAAGCCTTGAAGATCAGCGCGGAATCCTTGCGTGAGCATGTATTTGATCCTTATGTTTAACAGTTAAAGTGGGTAAATAACGCTAATGGTTAGCTCAGCACTGCTTGGGTCATGCGTAGCACTTCTAGCGTGGGGGCTACGTCGTGGGTGCGGATGAGGTGTGTGCCTTGGGTGGCTGCTAACACTGCGAGGGCTAAACCGCCGTAGAGCCGTTGGTTGACGGGTTTGTCTAGCACTGCGCCGATGAGGGATTTGCGCGAGACGCCAATGAGTAGCTTGCAGTCGGGTTGCTGGAGTTGTTTTAGGTGTTTCATGAGCAAGAGGTTGTGTTGCAGGTTTTTGCCAAAGCCAAAACCCGGGTCTAGGTAGAGGCGGTGGCGGGCGATGCCGACTTGTGTGCAGCTTTGTACGCGCTGGGCGAGGAATTGTTGCACTTGTGCAACTACGTCTTGGTAGTGCGGTTGTTGCTGCATGGTACGGGGGTCGCCTTGCATGTGCATGAGGCAGACTTCGACTTGGCTGGCGGCGATGAGTTCGAGCGCACCTGGCGCACGCAGGGCGTTTACGTCGTTGATCATGTCAGCACCGGCGGCAATAGCGGCTTGCATGACGGCGGATTTGCTGGTGTCTACTGAGAGTTTGGTGTGCGGTAGTTGTTCGCGCACGGTTTCAAGTACGGGCATGAGGCGGCGCAGTTCTTCGCTGGTGCTGACGGCGGGTGCGCCAGGGCGGGTGGATTCGCCGCCCAAATCTAGGTAGGTTGCGCCTTCTTCAACCATGCGCTGTGCTTGTTCTAGGGCGGCTTGCGGGTCGAGGAAACGTCCGCCGTCGGAGAATGAGTCGGGGGTAAGGTTGAGTATGCCCATGACGTGCGTGGCGGGCGGCGTGGCAAGCATTAGCTGTGGTTCCAGGTGACGAGGTGTGGGGCGAGGTGGATTCTAAGGCGCGTGGCGAGGGCTTGGGATGACCACTGGTGTAGCCTGCTGGTGTCTTCCTGCAGGCTGTGTACTGACCAAAGACCAATGAGGCTGTTGCTTAAAAAGACTTCGGCGGCGGCGTAAAGCGCCGCTAGGCTAAAGTGGCTGATGCGGGTGGGGATGGCAAGTTGTTGTGCGGCTTGCAGAATCAGCCCACGCATGACGCCTGCGACGCCGCATTCTTGTAAGCTGGGCGTGCAAAGACAGCCGTGTTGCACAAAAAATAGGTTGGACATAGTGCCTTCAACCAGGTGCTCGTGCATGTCCAGCATCAAACCTTCGGCGATTTCGGCGTTGTCCCATTCGCTACGCGCCAGCACATTTTCTAGGCGATTTAAGTGCTTAATGCCTGCCAAACGGGGTTGGATGGCTAATCGGGTGCGGCACAGGCGCACTTTTACGCCTTGTTGCCAGAAATGGGCGGGATAATTGAGCCCTGGATGTTGCGAGACGAGCAGGTTAGGTTGTGCGGCGGCGGGTGGGTTATAGCCGCGTCCGCCTACGCCGCGTGTGATGAGGATTTTGATGACGGCGGGTTGCGAAAGTGCGTCACATAAGCTGTACAGGCGGCATTCGAGATCGGCCTGTGCGGGTGCGGGGATATTCAGGCGTTGGCAGCCATCGCGCAAGCGTTGCCAATGCTGTTCCCAGCACAAGGGGCGTTGTGGCAGAGCGGCGAGGGTGGTAAAGAGACCGTCGCCGTATAGCAGTCCGCGATCTTGGGGATTGATGCTGGGGGATTTGTTAGTCTGCGTCATCTTTTGCGGTAGGTGTTTGAGTGTGCGGATTTTTTTTGCCCAGCAACGAAGTACCTGACATGACCAGTAGTTGCGCTCGAATAGACAGCCCGGCTTGTTCGGCGGCGGCGAGGTTGATGCCAAAACGCACGCGCTGTCCGGTTTGCAGCAAAGCGATCATACCGCCGGCTTCGGCAAAGTTGGGTTGATCGCTGAGGGTGAGAATGGCTGACTGGTGCAAACGCGGCAGCAGCGTGGCAAGCGGCTCGCTCAATGCCTCGCCGATAAAAGCGAGGTGACACTGGGGCTGGGATTCGCTGGGCTGTATTGTTAATAATTCGATTCTATGTCCTTGAATATTTTTGGTTTTAGTTATACTTTGCAGGCTGTCGTGCAGCCCTGACGAAATGTGCCCCAACAGGCAAAGCTTAAAAGGCACGGCAGTTTCTGCGCTGTTAAAGTGGGCAGGGGGCCAGGTGACAAAAAGCGCCAGGCTATAAATCACCTGCGCTTTTTTGCGCTCATCTTCTTCTGCTAAAGGGTCTTCAGCCCAGGCGCTTTTGCTCATGCTTGCCATCAGCAGGCATAAAATAAACGCCAGTAAAAACCCGGCTTTGAATTTACACATCAAGGGATGACTTCAATATAGTAGGATTACTCAATAATTATATTTTTATAATTATTAAGCATATGATTTTATATATCTTTTATTTTAAAGATTCAGTAATCCGACTATAAAAGGCGAAACAATGCACACGCGGCGGCGCTCGTCTTCGCGTTGATAAGGTGGCTGCGGGTTGGCGTCACGCGGTAGCGATTCGCCCATGCCTTCAATGTGGCTGACAATTTCCAGCGCATTCAAATGGGCAGGCAACTGTTGCCGCACGCCTTGTACTACATAGTTTTGCAAGCTTTGGGCGCGAAAGCGCGATAACACCTGGTTAAGTTGAGCACGTCTGGCGGCGGCGGCTTTGGCGGGTTTTTCTACCTCTGCCAGAGTAGCTTTTTCCAAGGCGCTGCCTGGGCTGATGGGGATTTCATCTGTGTAACCTACCGCTTTGATAATTAAGCGAATTTTGTTGCTGGGGTATTTTTTCGCTAACTCGGTCAAAGCATTGCTGAGTTTATTCACCAGTAAATCGCTGGCTTGGCGCCCATATTCGGAAAGGCTGGCGAGTTGATAGCCGCCAAGCGGAAAAGACACGTCAGCTTGTAGCTTAAGATCAGAAAAACGCTCAATATTTTCGTTAATAATGGCGATTTTAAGCTGATAGCTTCTAAGCTGTTCAGGATTAAAACGTTCTGGATCGGTTTTGACATTTTCTGTGTAAGTCAAAATCGAATCCAGCACTGTTAAGGAATCACGCAGCAGGCTTTCTGGATTTTCCTGAAGTTTTTGATCAACCCGAATGCGCGTATGAGCGGCGGTGTTTTGCAAATTCATTAAGGCTTGGACTTGTTGTTGGGTCAAGCCTGCACAGCCAGATAGCCACAGTGTGCTCAACAGCAACAGCAAAGTGAAGGGCGCATAAGTGCTTTGAAAGGGCGTGGGTTGCATTCTGTTCTCCTGTTGAGGGCACTAGGGTTTTCCTGATGAATCTAATAGATGCTGTTGTTTCTCCATGGCTTCTCGAAACTCTTGCATGGTTTGCCGGTAATTTAATTCTTCTTGAAAAAGTGCAATAAAACGCGCCATTTTTTGCTGACGCAGGCGCAAAGGCTCGGGGTCGGCAAAATTTTGCGCCAACTGTTCCAAATTGTCCTGTTGTTGACGATATTCGTGCAAAATGCTGCGTAGCACTGGAATCATGCGCGGGTCTAGGACTTGATCCTGTTGTTTTTCCTGGTTATGAATTTCTTCATATTCGCCCAAAGATGCCAGCAGTTCGTAGGGCATATCTATGATGACAATGGTCTCTTCGGCACGCAAGCCACTGGCATAACCCAACCCCAAACAGAGCACCCATAAAAATTGCGCGACTTGGCGTACCGCGTATTTGCGGCGATTTTTTGCGCGGTTATAGGCGTTACCGAGCTTCTGGATCAAACATTTTGACATAAGCCATCCTTGCAGAGATGTCCTGATATACCGCAAAACTGTGAAAAGCGCTGGGTGAGTGTTCATAAGTTGCATTCAGGTGATTTTAAGCTCATTTTCTGCTTTAGGCATATTGAGCGGCGATTATACTGCGCGCCGCCTGAAACCGCTCTCAAGGATGTTGATTAAACAATTAAAAATCAATCAGTTGTGTCAAATTTGCTAGAGCAAAAAATGCAGTTTCTGGCGGGTATGAATAGAGGTTTGTAAGGTTATGGCTCAGGGCTTGGGCGCTGCGCTACTCTAGCTGCTTCGGGTTATAATCTGAATATGCAGATATACTAAAATATTTTGCTTTGCTCTGTTTGAATTGTTTTTCACACAGCTTATGCGGATAGGTTTGAATGTGCCTCATATCCGCCCTGTTCGCACAAAATTTGAATCAAGAGCCGCTATGACGCAACTTCAATCTCAGCGCATTTTATTAGTGGATGACGCGCCAGAAAACCTAAGCGTTATCTCCAGTTATCTGGAGCGACAAAACTTTATCGTGTTGGTTGCCGAAGATGGTTTTACCGCACTAGAGATTGCCTTGCGGGAGACTATTGATCTCATTTTGTTGGATATTCTCATGCCAGAAATGGATGGGTTTGAAACCTGCCAGCGTTTGAAATCAGAGCCGCAATGCCGTGATATTCCAGTCATTTTCATGACGTCGCTGAGCGGTGTGCAGCATAAAATCAAAGCTTTTCACATCGGCGGCGTGGATTATCTGCTGAAACCTGTGCAGCCAGAAGAACTCTGGGCGCGTATCAATCTGCATTTACGACTACGCACCTTACAAAAGGATTTGGCAGAAAAAAATCGCCAGCTTAATACCAACAATCGCCAACTGCACTACAGCTTACAGCAGCAAAAAATTCTGTTTGATAACTCCCTGGTGGGTATCGCTTTTTTGAATGGTAATCGGCAAATTGTGCAGGTCAATGACGAATGTGCGCGCATTTTTGGCTATAGCAAAGAAGCCTTAATTGGGCAAAGTGTGGCGCAGATTTATCCCAATTTAGACCAGTTTGAATACCTCAGTGCGCAGATTTATCCGCTACTCAATGATGGCAAAACCTTTGAAAGCGAGCAGCGCATGGTGCGCCAAAATGGTGAGTTATTTTGGTGCTATTTGCGCGGCAAAGCCATAGACCCAACCGATGTGTCGCAGGGGTCGGTGTGGAACATTGAAGACATTGAGCAGCGCAAAGTGGCGGAAGATGATTTGCGTTTGGCAGCGACTGTGTTCAATAGTCTTGGCGAGGCGTTGCTGGTATGCGATCCCAGCACGCATGTGATACGCATCAATCCGGCGTTTACCGAACTGACGGGTTATACGGAAGCGGACATTTTGGGGCAAACGCCCAATATCCTCTCGTCTGGGCTGCATAGCCGCGCTTTTTTTCAGACCCTGTGGGATGAGTTGCTGCAACAGGGTGAATGGCAAGGCGAAATCTGGAACCGCCGCAAAGATGGCAGCGTGCTGCCGATGCAAAACCACATCACGCTGGTACGCCGCCCTGATGGGGCAATTTCTCATTATGTGTCAGTAATTTCCGACATCAGCGAGCGTAAACGCACCGAACAAGAACTCACCTATCAAGCGCATTACGACAAGCTTACCCGTTTACCCAACCGTAGTTTGCTGCATGATCGCCTGCTCAATGCCTTAGCGCGTGCCAAGCGACACGGGCAACAGGTGGCAGTGCTCTATATTGACTTGGATGGGTTTAAAGCCATCAACGACACCTTCAGCCATGACGCGGGCGACCAGGTACTCATTAAGGTTGCTAAGCGTCTGCAAGAGGCGTTGCGTGAGGAGGACACCGCTGCCCGTTTAGGCGGCGATGAATTTATTGTGCTACTGGCGGATTTAGAATACGCCGAACAGGCGGATGTGGTGGCAAAGCGTTTGATTGATCGCCTCGCGCTGACTATCAAACAGAATGCGCACCAGCTTTCGGTGTCTGCCAGCATAGGTATCGCGGTGTTTCCGCACGATGCAGATGCGGCAGAAAGCCTGTTGCGCCAAGCGGATACTGCCATGTATCGCGCCAAGCAACTGGGCAAGAATACCTATTGTCGCGCTCAGCATAACGACTTGAAAACCCTGGGTTTACACAACCAAAGCTGGCGTAAACATGAGGCGGAATGGGGGACGCTGGCGATTGATAATGCCCAAACAGAACAACAGCGCCTGCTGTATGTTGAAGACAATCCAGTAGATGCGTTACTGGTCGAGGCACTATTGGCACAAGAAGGGTATCTGGTAGACCATGTGGCAACCGGTGCAGAAGGCATACAGCGCCTGCACGACGGGCGTTACGCGATGGCGCTGATTGATTACCAATTGCCGGATATGAACGGCATGGATTTGTTGGAATATGCGCTACGCGAGCACTTGCCGATTCCGTTGGTGATGGTGACCGCACAAGAAGATGTGGGCGTGGCGGTGGAAGCCATGAAACGCGGCGCAATGGATTATGTGCGCAAGGACGCAGAACTCGATGGCTTACTGCCCGCCATCGTTGCACGCACCTTGACTGGCAGCCGGATGCGCCAGTTGCAGCGCGAAGCGACTCAAGCCCTAGAAGAAAAAACCCTGTATCGCAGCATTTTTGATACGGCTTTTTTGGCGCTGGTGATTATGGACAACGACGGGCGTATTGTGGACGCCAACCAATCGGCTTGCACATTATTTGGTTACACACACGAAGCCTTTACCAAGCTCTACGGACAAGTGCTGTTTCATCAAGAAGATTACGGCTTATTCAAGCGTTTCCTGAACGAGACGGAAGAATTTCCGCGTTGCGAAATCACCCCGGTCAGTCGCAAAGGCAAAAGCATTTACATCGAAATTCAGCGTTCGCGCTTAACCTATCACGGCGTGGCGCACTGGTTGGCGCTGATCCGCGACATCAGCGCCCACAAACAAGCCGAAATGCACTTGCGCCAAGCCGCCATCGTGTTTGAACACGCCACCGAAGGCATTTTTATTACCAATGCCAAATGCAAAATTCTGGCGGTTAATGAAGCCTTTGTTGGCATCACCCAATACCAAGAAGTAGAAGTGATAGGACACGCGCCGGAGTTTTTTCAATCCGGTCGTCACGATCAAGCCTTTTATCGAAACCTCTGGCAATTAGTAGACAGCGAAGGTTTCTGGCAAGGCGAAATCTGGCAACGGCGCAAAAATGGTGCGCTGTTTGCGGCTTGGCAAGGACTTTCCCGCATCCTTGACGGACAAGGGCGTACCCAGGGCTACATTGGGATTTTCTCCGACATCACCGACCGCAAGCTGGACGCCGAAAAAATCCAACACCTGCTGCATTATGACGCCTTAACCCACCTGCCCAATCGCGTCCTGCTGCGCGAACGCCTTGAATACGCTTTGCAGCAAGCTGCGCATCACCAAAGCATTCTGGTGGTATTGCACTTGGGATTGGATCGCTTCAAAAGCATCAACGAAAGCCTGGGCCCCTTAGCCGGCGACGAACTCCTACGCGCCTCTGCCTTGCGCCTGCAAAAAGAACTGCCCGCCAATGCGTATTTGGGGCGCGTGGCGGGCGATGAATTTGCCTGCTTTATGGAACTCAAACCCGTCGCCTTCACCCAACAAGCCACTGCGTTAGCCATGCAGGTGCTCAGTATTTTTACCCGCCCGTTCAGTATTCAAGAACAAGTTCTGCGCCTCAGCGCCAGCTTAGGCGTGAGCCTACACCCGCGTGACGGTAGCGACGCCACCACCCTGCTCAAACACGCCAGCACCGCCATGTCCCGCGCCAAACGCCAGGGACCCAACACTTACCAATTTTACGCCGAAGAACTCACCGCACTGGCACAAGACCGCCTGGAATTAGAAAACGCCCTGCGCCAAGCGATGGATAGCCTCAACCCCATGCAACTAAACCCAAACCTCTGTCTTGCACTGGAGGGCTTCTATTTATGCTATCAACCACAGGTGGATTTAAAATCCGGGCGCATTTTTGCCGCCGAAGCCCTGCTACGTTGGCAACATCCGCAACTGGGCATGATACCGCCAAGCAAATTCATTCCCATCGCCGAAGAAAACGCCCTGATTCTGATTTTAGATCGTTGGGTGCTATGCCAAGCCTGCCAACAAATGCGCCAGTGGCTAGACGCCGGACTGCCCTTATCCTATATCGCAGTCAATGTCTCGGCGCTACAACTCAGGCGCGGTGACGTGCTTGGCATGGTGGAACAAGCCCTCAAGCGCAGCGGATTGCCGCCGCAAGTGCTGGAATTAGAAATCACCGAAGGCGTGTTTATCGGCGAATTAGAACGCGCCAGCACCGTCTTTACCGAACTGCGCGACATGGGCGTGCGCTTGGCAATTGACGACTTTGGCACCGGCTACTCCTCGCTGAGTTACCTAGAACACCTGCATGTAGATAAGCTCAAGTTAGATCGCAGCCTACTTGAAGGCGTCGGCAGTAATCCAGACAAAGGCAAAGTCGCCGCTGCCGCTATCGCGCTAGGATGTGCTCTACAACTCAAAGTGCTGTGTGAAGGGATCGAAAACGAAATGCAAGAGAGTTTCTTGAAAACCAGCGAATGCCACGAAGGACAAGGGTATCTCTATAGCCAGCCGCTACCCGCCAGCGAATTTGAACAATTCGTGATAAACCGCGCTAAAGCGGCTGAAGCCAAGCAAACAAGCAGTTAAACGATTGGTTTTAATCGGTTTTGCAGTAAGTTGAAATTTTTCTTTCAATAAGAAACAATACACATCTTTCATTATGGCGTTCTACTTTTAAGGGGTTTCAGATGAATACCGAATCTTCCGCAGTAACAACTGAAGTACAAAGCATTCAGGAGATTGATAACTCTATCAGCTACGTCAATCGCATTGGCAATTATCTCGTAGAACTATTTCATCTCATTGGGCTGTTTATCATAGGTCTCATCGTGATTTGGGCAGCCGCCAAAGAATGTATGGATATTTATTTACATGGCTATCCTTCTTTGGTAGATATTCTTTTATTGTTTATCTACTTAGAACTAGGCGCCATGATCGGCGTTTATTTTAAGACGCATGAGTTACCAGTACAGTTTTTCCTTTATGTTGCCATTACCGCCTTAACCCGTATTTTGGTGGTGGATATTAAAACAATGGACGAGTGGCGTGTTATGACTTTAACGCTGGCTATCTTAGTGTTAGTGATAGCAGCAATGGCGCTACGCTACAGCGCCAGCAAATTTCCTGGTGACTAACTCTGTTGAAGCGAGAAGCGGCTAATCGCTAGGGGTAGTGGTGCAATGAAAATGATTTTAGAAAACAATTGAATCTATAAATAACCTTAAAAAGGAGATAAATATGAATTGTCCCTATATAATAGAGTATAAAAATCAATTTATCGGTAGCGGTAGTGAGTACAGGCGAATTTCCTCGGCTTGTTTTTTTGGTATTTGGCAAGTTTTTTTGTTTCAATATTTTTTGCTTCTTCTTCTAGAGATAAGGAAAACTCTGGTAACAGTTTTTCAAATTCTTTATTTAACCTGTAAGACGGGTGACAGCGTCCATGCTGTGCGAGCTCAAACTCGCTAGATTAGGCTGACAAAGAAAGCCCCGTCCGATGTTTTACATTTTGCATAGACTCAAAATAGAGTTGTTGCAAAATAGCGTTTTTGGCATTAGATAAGGGGTGTTCAAACATGGAGAGTTCATCAATGGGCAATTAAGCTACCTCTGTCTGCCAATGATGATATTTCTTCAAGTCTTCTTCTTTCACGCGAGACAGTGCATCGGGTGGTAGAATCGAGAGCAACTCCCAAGCTAAATCTAAGGTTTCAATAATGCTACGGTCTTCGCTTTCGCCTTGTCCGATGAAACGTTTTTCAAAGGCTTGGGCGAAATCCAGATAATTTTTATCTTGCGAAGAAAGTTCTTCTGCACCGATGATGGATGCCAGATTACGCGCTTCTAGGGCGCGGGTGTAGGAGGCGTAGAGTTGGTTGGCGAGGCGTTGGTGGTCGTCGCGGGTGAAATCTTTGCCGATGCCGTCTTTCATCAAGCGCGACAGCGACGGCGGTACGTTGACGGGCGGGTATATGCCTTGGTTGTGTAGTTCCCGCGACAGTACGATTTGTCCTTCGGTGATGTAGCCCGTGAGGTCGGGAATCGGGTGGGTGATGTCGTCGCTGGGCATACTGACTACGGGCACCATGGTGATGGAGCCGTGACGGTTTTTGATGCGTCCAGCGCGTTCATAGATTTCTGCTAAATCGGAGTAGAGGTAGCCCGGATAGCCTTTGCGGGCGGGTACGTCGCCTTTGGCGGTGGCGACTTCGCGCAGGGCTTCGGCGTAGTGGGTCATGTCGGTGATGACGACGAGGACGTGGCGATCCATTTCGTAGGCTAAATATTCGGCGGCGGTTAAGGCGGTGCGCGGCAGAATCAGGCGTTCCATCGGTGGATCGGAGGCGAGATTGATGAACATGACGACGTTGCTTAACACGCCGCTGGATTCAAATTCGTCTTGGAAAAACCGTGCATCGGCATAGGACACGCCCATCGCTGCAAAGACTACGGCGAATTGTGATTCTTCGCCGGGCAGTTTGGCTTGTCGCACAATTTGCGCGGCGAGGCGGTTATGCGGTAGCCCAGAACCGGAAAAAATCGGTAGTTTTTGTCCGCGTACCAGTGAATCTAAGCCGTCAATGGTGGAGATGCCGGTTTGGATAAATTCTCTGGGGTAGGCGCGGGCGGCGGGGTTGACCGAAGAGCCGTTGACGTTGCGTTTGTGGGCGGAAATAATCGGTGGACGACCGTCGAGGGGTCTGCCCACGCCGTTGAAGATGCGCCCTAGCAAGTCGGGCGATAGCGGCAATTCAAAGGGTTCGCCGAGAAAACGTACCCAGGTGTTTTCTAAATCTAGCCCTTCTGTGCCTTCAAACACTTGCACGAGGACGACGGCTTCGGAGGTGCGAATGACTTGTCCGTTGCGTTTGCGCCCGCCACGATCGCGGATCACGACGCGGTCGCCGAGTGCCACACCTGGAATATTTTTAAGAAACAACAGAGCGCCATTTGCGCCCGATGCCATGCGGTATTCTTTAGCTTTCATGCGGGTTTTCTCAAAGAAGATGAAGGGGTAAGGTTAATTAATACGCGCACCCTGAAGAAAATATTCAGCTTTGCAGGCAGTTATGTTACGCACTTGAGTTCTTAAAACAATACTTCGTGGAACAAGAGCACTGCTGTGCCTTGAATTTGTAAACCTGGAGTTTGCATTTGTGCGTGAGCCAATACGAGCAAGGCTTCTGGATCTGCTAGGTCGCGTTGCAGCAAGTGCAGCAGGCGGTCTTCAACATAGGTGGGAGTGCTGGTATACACCAGGTTGCGGTGCAATTCGTTCGCTACTGCGCCGAGCAAGCCGCTGAGTAGGATATTGCCGACTTCTGTGATGGCGGCAATATGGATGACTTTTTCGGCAGTATTTATAGAGCGTCCGCCAACGAGTATTTCTACCAGCCGCGTGGCGCTTTCTTGCGGTAAAACCAATAAGGCAGTGCCAGATAGGTTACTCTTAAAACCCAGGCTGACGATAGATGAGGTTTGTTCGCCTTCTTCAATATCCAGTTTGGTGAGTTCGTGACGGCGCAGCAGGCTAATTTCTGGCATGGATAGCTCCACGGGGCTGCGGAGCATGGCATTGAGGGTGCTGGCGGCTTGCTCTGCGCCAATGCGCAACATTTTTTGCAGTTTTTCTCGGTCTTTGGCGGGGAGTTGCATGTTTTAGCCTTCCAGCGCCAGACCAATCGCTTTTTGTAGCGTGTCACTGTCTGGGTCTATGGGTTTGTGCAAGACCATCTGAGCGCCCAGGGTTAAACATTCTTGTTCGGTGCTTTTTTGGATGTCGGCTGTGACCATAATCACCGGCATAGCGAGTTTTTGTTCGCGGATTTTGCGCAAGGTAGTAATGCCGTCCATTTCCGGCATTAGCACATCCAGTAACACACAATCCGGCTCATGCTTGACTGCCATGAGTAAACCGATGCGCCCATTTTCTGCTTCTATTATTTGATGCCCGGCTTCTTCCAAAATAGCGCGGAGATTGGCTCGCTGAAACCAGGAATCATCAATAACAAGAATATTCGACATAAAACGACTCAAACTGAAGTGGCAGCTTATAACCAGTTGCCGATTAACAGGAAAGGTGCCCAGTAAGACGGGTGCCAGTAGCGATCCTGAGCAATCAATTTAAGCTGCACTTTGCGCAGTGCTTTGGCTTTGGTGAGGTTCGGATCATTCATCACTTCACGGTAAAAATCTTTCATCATCCCAGAGGTGGCTTCATCGTCTACAAACCATAGGCTTGCCAAGGCGCTACGAGCGCCGGCTTTGACGGCTACACCGGCTAACCCTAATGCAGCGCGATCATCACCAACTGCCGTGCGACAGGCGCTTAAGGTCAGGAGTTCAATAGGTTTTTCGCGGAATTTACCTAAGCCGATAACATCCTGTAGCTTATTGATAGTGAGCTTGCTTTCATAGGTCAGCAAATAGGTGTGTTCGGGGTCGGAGCTAAATTCGCCGTGCGTTGCCATGTGGATGACGGAATATTCTTTGGCTTGCAGTTTGTCGCGGAAAGCTTCTGTTGAGTAAGCCCCGTTCAGTAATTTGTCACCACCAGTAAGGCTTTGAATAGATTGCAATTCGCTGGGCACGCCGGGAAGCGGCGGATAGTCTTGTACTGCGTCAGCTAAACCCAGTAATAACACTTGCGCTTCTTTCCAATTGAGCGCCTGCGGATCGGTTAAGGTCAAGCCAGGTGTGAGCGCCAGCGCGTAGTCTTCTATCAGAAAATGCTGACCGTCGTTTAAGGTGGAAAAAGGAATCATGCGTAACGCTGCGTCTGGCACTACCACGAGGGTATCCACTTGATGGCTTTCCAGGGTTGGGCGCAACGGGCGAATGAGCCAGTCGTACAGTTGCCAAGCATTGTACAAAAAGCCATTATCCGGGCGAGTTTGCAAGCGGCGGCGAAAATCCCGCACCACTTCATCCACCTTTGCGCCCTTAACAGGCGTGGAAAACTGTTGCCATTCGCCCGCAATCCCCAGCAACACCACCAGCCGCTCTGGTAGCGGCATGGGGTAGATAATGGCGGTGTGTGGGTCTACTTCGTCTAACGCACGCGCTTTGGCAGCGAATTGCGCAACACATTGATCCTGAAAATAGTTTTCCAGTTCTACGCGCTTGACTTTTTCTACCGTGTTTTGTGCTTCAAACATCAGGGTTTGCGCATCCACTGGTGAAGCCGTTTCTGCTTTACGCAGCAACAAATCTGCTAATTCGTAATACACCGGGCGCACGGCGCTGTTGAAATCATCCGGCGAAGTGCGATAACCCAACTCTAAATTGTTTTGAATCGGCTCTAAAATCGCCAATGAACGCTGGTAAGCGGCAATCGCATCATCGAATTGATGCGCAGCGTTGAGTTGACGCCCTAATTGCCATTCCCAGCGGTATAAAATATCTGGCGCATAAATTTGGCGGGCATAAAAAACCGCTTGGCGGGTCAGCGGCTGTGCGGTCTGAATCGCTTGTTGCTGCTCATACAAAGCGCCCAGATAGCCAAACGCCATAGAAGCGGTGCGCACATCGCCCAATTGCTCGGCTTCTTTTGCCGCCTGCTGATACACCTGCAAAGCTAGGGTTTGTAACTGCACGGCGGTTTGCGGATTCTGCGGTTCGCGCAAATGGTATTGCAGCCAACGTTCTGCCAATAAACCCATAGAAATCAAGATGTAATTTTTATCATAGCTGGCAGGTAAGGTTTTCACCTGGGTTTGCAAGGCTTGCAAGTGCGCTTGGAATTTGTCCAACTCTCCCGCGCTGAACGCAGCATCTGCATAATTTAACAGGATTTTTCCTTGCAGCAACGCATCACCGGCTTGTTTTGCCAGTTGTTCGGCTTCCTGGTAGCTTGGTTCGCTTTCTTCAAATAAACCCAAAGCACTCTGTGCGTTGCCCTTGTTGTTCAAAGCGCCGGCTAACAAGCGGGGGTTGTTTAAGGTGCGGGCGATGCTTTCGCTGTCTTTCGCCATGCTCAGCGCCCCGCCGATTTCCCCCACCGCCAGCCAGCCGTCGCTGGATTGCGTCAACACTTGACTTTGCAATTCGGCTTCATTCAGCTCGTCGGCCAACAAAATGGCTTCTTGCAAGAGGTTGAGCACTTCGGTGTGCATACCTAAATGCTGATAAGCCGCACCCAAGCGCATGAGCAATTTCACTCGCTCGGCAGAGGCTTGGTTAGACAGGGCTTGTTGAGCGGCTTGCCAGATTTCAGCGGCTTTTTGAAAATCTCCTTGTTTAAATGCAACATCGCCATCAGTGGCATCTGCTGCCCAAGTTAAGCTGGAAAAGCACAACAGCAAAGAGCAAGAAAGAGTCAGTGAAGTGTTTAGCATGAGGGGTCTCGTCCGAGTCAGTCATCGTCAGGCATAGTTATTCAAAAATAATGTTGCTGGGCGCCCAGTCACCTTGGCGATTGGGCACACCTTGACGCTCTTTCAGCACAAAGCGGCTGCTGGGTTCTTCGTTCTTGGCACAAGAGGTTTGCAACACTATGTCGCTATCCAGAAAATCAGTCGAAACCGCCAACACCGCCTCGGCGACATTCACATCGGGAGAGTTAATTTCTACCACGCCATCCACGCCGAATTTGGAAGAAGCATCAATAGGATTAGCGCCGGCGGGGGGGAATTTGTAAATGCCGGTGGTGTTGATGAGAATATCGCCGCCGTTGCCACGTTCCGCACGCGCAATGATGGGGGTGTTTTTTTGCACAATAAATTCGGGATTTAGCCAGATATTGCCGCCATTACCGCTGCGTCCTGTGGCTGTGTCAATGACGCTGGTGGTGATAGAACTGTTTTGTGCATAAATATACTGCGAGCTGTTGATTGTCACGCTACCGCCGTTAGCGCCATTGGCAGCGGTTGAAATTGCCGCTTGATTGCTCAAACTCAGCACCCCACGCAAGTTCATGTTGATGTCGCCCGCGTCGCCAAAACCGTCACTCAAGCCCGTGATATAGCCGCCTTTATCCAAGGTCACGCGCTCGGCGTCTAACGTCAAGCTGCCGCCCTTGCCAGAACCAAAAGTGCCTACTGTGAGTTCGGCGCCATCCAACACTTGCACATGTCCGGCAGTGACTTGAATATTGCCGCCCGTACCGCTGGCGTCTGTTTGCACAGCAGAGTTTAAACCGCTGAGAAAGCCCTGTGCGTCTTTGCCGCTAAATACCGCAGAATCACTGGCTTTTAGTACAATTTCTCCGCCAGCAGCGGGACCAAAAGTAGCGTTTGCTACTTGTGCGCCATCATTAAAGGTGATGGTTTTCGCCTCCAAACTCACACTGCCCCCTGCGCCTGCGTTGGGTGCTGTCCCGGAAGCATTTGCCGCGATAAAGCTGCCAAAACCACCGCTGTCCAACCCCGCCAACTTGATGCTATCAGCTTGAATTTGCACATCGCCGCCACGCCCGCTGCCTTGGGTTTCAGCACTGATTTTTGCGCCATTTAGCAGTGCAAAATGACCCGCCTGTACCTGAATGCGCCCAGCCTTGCCGCTACTGACTGCGCCAGTCAAGAGGGCGCTGGTATTGCCTTTTTTATCTTCGCCGCTCAAGCTTAAAGAATCACTGGCAGCAATGCGAATTTCCCCGCCGTTGCCAGTGGTAAAGCTGGTGCTGCTGATTTGCGTACCGTCTTGAATGAGGATTTTTGGCGCTTGGATTTGGATGCTGCCGGAGTTACCGCTGACCTTAAATCCCGAAGTGCCCGCATTCGCATTAATGGTATTGCCGAGATCGGCGTTGCCGATAAAGCTATCAGCGGGCGCTGTGCCAGAAAATTCAATACTTTGCGTGGCAGTCATACGAATATCGCCACCTTGTCCGCTGGAAAAGGTGCTGGTGGTGATCAAATTGCCGTTGCTGATTTTGATAGTGTCCGCTTGCAAGCTGATAGGTTGTCCAACACCCTGCACAGTGCTTGATGCCAAACGGCTATTATTGATTTCTAGCTGCCCAGCCTGCGCATACAGAGCGCCGCCGCTAGGCGCTTTAGCCGAGGCAGCAACATTCAATGAGGCTTGATCCAAACGCAAAATACCGCCAGTAGAAGTCATTTCTAAGCCTTGTTCTTGCACACGCACTTCTCCGGCAGTTTTAACGCTGGCGAGGTTTAAGCGCCCACCTTTAGCTGTTAAACCACCCGCATCTAAGCTCAGATCGCCGCCGACTAAAGACAGGGTTTTGCCGTCAGCCACCGCAAGAACGCCGCTCTCTACTTTGAGTGCAGCAGGTGAGCTATCAAAAAAACCAAAGGCGCTGGGAGCAGCACTGCTGAATTGGCTTTGTTCTGGATGGGTTGCTTGGAACTTCTGCCCATCGCTAAAATGCAACGCATCTGCGGTGCTGGCATGAAAAGAACCGCGCAAGTCTAAGGTCGCATTAGCGCCAAAAACGATCCCTGTCGGATTAAGAAAATACAGGTTTGCACCGCTGATGTCGCTGCCTAGCTTGCCGTCAATAAAGGAAGGTTGTCCGCCGGTGACGCGGCTGACGATGTTTTGCACAGTTGCGGGTCCCGAAAACACCGCGCTTTCGCTGGCGTTCAGATTAAAACTCTGGAAACTGTGGAATAGATTAGCACCCTGCTGTCGCCCTAAATCCGACATAATTGCGTAGTTGGGTCCGGCTAAAGTAACGGTACTGCCTAAGCTGCCATCAGTGACCACTTCCGCACCGACCGATAAGGGCAATAGCATGACAGCATATTTCAACAAGGCGCACAGCGAGTGCAGTTTCATATACATTAAGAGCCTCATTTTGCTTAAGTTTTAAAGCCAATTTCAGCGCCTCATGCAAGCCCCGCTGGGAAGCTGCTAGGCGCAAACCCAATTTATCACACTATACCACAGCATCAGCGAAAAATACGTCTATGCCATGTACGGCGCGACGGCGCGATAAGCTAACGCTGGGTGTTGCACGGAAAAAACTCTAATCCATTAGAACATATAAGAAAATCCGGCATTGAAAGAAACAATGTTTTCGTTAATGCTTAAGCTCAAACTGCTAAAGTTTTCGTGGTAATAATCGTGGCGTATCAGCATGAGTTCGTAGTTCCAGCGTTCGGTAAGCCGCCCGCGCCAACCAAGCGATAAGCTGGTGCCGCTGGCTTTGCCGCTGGAATCGTCTACGCTGTTGTCTTGGTAACGGGTATCCAGTCTGGCATAAGCAGCACTGAAAAACAGTAGCCCCCGTTGTGGTATTTGCCAACCAGCCCCTGCACCTATGAAGGGACCCTTACCAGTGAGGCGAATGGCGACACTTGGGTCGCTACTTAATTCAATGCGGGTATTACCATATTTGTATCCGGCAAAGGCGCTGATGCTGTCACTCAAGCCATAACCAAGCGAAAATGTGGCGTCTTTGCGTCCAAATGCCAATCCAGCCGTCTCGCTACTGGAAGAGATGTCGGTTTCAAAAGAAGTGTCTAAGTACAGGCGTCCGTGGGTTAAGGTCATGCCGAAATCTGCCGAGGTCAGTTGGGCGGACACGTTGGTAAGTCCGGCGGAATAAGACAGGTTGCGGTGATTGACGGAAAGTTCTGGTATCCATTGCCAGTCTTCTGCTTGCGCGGACAAGGGGTGGCAGGTTGCCAATAGGTAAAGGCTTATGCAACAAGCTTTAGAATTCAACATAGGTCTTGGTCTCGGCGTTTCTAAAACGAAGGCGTCAGCAATAATCGCTCACTGTGGTTTTGCGGTGTTTGAGGCGGTGGCTGGACCGCGGGAGTAGGGGTATTAAGCTGTTCGCGTAGGGCTTGTTGCAATTGTAGCAATTCCGGCGATTGGGCTTGTATGCCTAAGCCTCTGCCGACTAAAACCAGGCTTTCTGCCAATTCTCCAGCAAGTTGCCGTTGGTGTGCCAATGTGGCATAGCGCGAGGCAATGGCTTGTACACCCTGCCGTGCTGCTGAATGTTGCGGTTGTAACGCTAATATTTTCTGATAGTTACGATAGGCTTGTTCTAGCTCGTCTTGCGCTAATGCCTGCTGCGCTTGGGCTAACCAGTCGGCTAAATCGGGTTGGGGAATTGGCTCTGCTGCACGAGGAGCGGCTGCTACTTGTGGTGGCGGCGGCGGGACATAAGCGATTTCCACCACAGGCGCGGAAGCAGCAACGCTACTTTCTGCTGGCGTGCTCTGTTCTAACGCCTTTTGTAAGTCCAGTAAAGCGGCGTAAGTAGGTAGAATGCTGAGACCTTTTTGAATGAGTTCGTGTTTTTTTGATGGGGTTTGAGCTTGCTCGGCAAGTTCGGCATAGCGTTCGGCAATGCGCTCTGGCAGGCGTTTAACCCGTGGATCGGTTGCAGCAAGTGCTTGCAAGCTTTGGTAGCTGGCGTAGGCGTTGTCACCCGCAGGTGTGGTCAGTTTGTGTGTGGCAAGTTGTTGCTCGGCTTGCGCAAGCAGGGCTTCTAGCTGCTCTTGTTGTGCCTGAGCCGCCAGACTTTGCATGAAGTTTTGCTGCAAACTTTGCAGATCGCGGCGGCGGTTTGGAAAATACTCGGCGGTTTGCTGAAGTAATGCAAGTCCCGCTGGGTATTGCGCCTGCTGATACAGGTTTTGCGCTTGTGCTAAACGCTGTTGGGCGAGTTCTTCTAACCCTTGCTGCGCTTCGGGGTGGGCGGGCTGCAATTGCAAAACCGCAGCATAGCTTTGGTAAGCTGCAACAAAATCTGTTGCGCTGCGGTCTTTGGCATAACGCAGCCAATAGGCTATCGCGGCTTGTAGCGGATCAGGTGCCGGCAGACTGGGAGAGGTTTCCATGTTGGATTCGGCGACGGCGACAGGAAAAGTCGCTGCCTGTGCGGTGATAGCTGGCGTGGGCGGAGGCGGTGTGTCTAATTGCCAAACAAGCGTCAGCAAGGCTATCGAGCACGCAGCAAACAGGCTATAGAGAAAGGCTGGGCGCGGCTTAGCGGGTTTGGGTTGCGCGATCAAGGCAGCACGAAATGCGGCAATATTTTGCCAGCGCCGCGTTGCTTGCACGGCTAAGGCGGTTTTTAACGCGGCTTGGATGACAGGCGCACGGAGATCATCAGTTTCAGCTAAGGCGATGCGCAGATTATCCTGTTGCCAGCGTTCCGTTGCGGCGGGCGGCAATTGCCCGTGTAGCAATAAATACAGCAGCGCAGCGCAGGCATAAATGTCTGTCCAAGCGCCTATGTTGCCCTGATCTGAGTATTGTTCCAGCGGCGAATAACCAGGTTTGAGCACCAGCGTCATGCTGCGGGTGTATTCGGCAATCACGCTGACACTGCGAGCGGCGCCGAAATCAATCAGCACCGGCACTTCATGGTGCGTCAGCAAAATGTTATGTGCCGAAACATCCAGATGAAACACCTGTTGCGCATGAACCACTTCCAGCGCATCCAAAATCGGCAAGAGGATGTCCAGCGCCTCGTCAATGCCCAACCGCCCACCGCGCTCGCATAAACGCCGTGCGGGATTATCGCCTTCCAGGTATTCCATGACCATGTAAGCGGTCTGGTTTTCGCTGAAATAATTCAACACCCGCACTATGTTGGGGTGATCAAATTTTGCCAGATTGCGGGCTTCGCTAATGAAGGAATCCAGCCCTTTTTGTAAGGCTTGAGCTTGGTTGCGCTGAGGAATGACTTGCCCCGTGTTTGGATCACGCAACGCTAGACCGGAAGGCAGGTATTCTTTAATCGCTACACGTTTGTTAAGGCGCGTGTCTAAGCCTATGTAAGTAATGCCAAAACCACCCTGTCCTAAAACCCGCCCTAGGCTATATTGTCCCTGTAGCAAGGTCTGCGGTGACAGATAAAGAGGATGCGGGTAATAGCTTTGATCAGGGTGTCCACAATGCGGGCAGGCGGCGGCTGAAGCTTCAAATTCTCCCATGCAGTGGATGCAGCGAATGCGCAAACAGAGTTTGGTATCATCAGGGCATTGGGTGTTGTTCATGTCATCATCCCCAAAAGCTTGCAAAAGCGGTTGCCTCTGTCAGTCAGGCGTTAAGCATGGAGCGGTTGGTGTTCGTGTGATTTATCTATGACGAAGGCTGTTTGACGATAAGCCGTGCGGAATTGACTGTCAATAGTCTACCTCAGATAGAGAAACGCTTTTATTCCGTTTGTTGCCAAGTGAGTGCTTGGGCGTACAACGCATTTTTGGCAATACCCGTAATCTGACTGGCTAACTGAGCGGCTTGTTTAAGCGGCAATGCAGCCGCTAAAACGCGCAGCACTCGCTCCGCTTGCGCGTCTAGTTGGTGCAACGCGGGCGGTGCGCCTGCCAGCAATACCACAAATTCGCCTTTGCAACGCTCTGCCGCTTCAAGCAACCAGGCTTGTAGCTCGGCTAAAGTACCGCGCTTCACGGTTTCGTAGATTTTACTCAATTCCTTCACCAGCACTGCCTCACGTTGCGTGCCAAAAACTTCACATAAATCCGCAAAACAGTCCAAAATGCGATGTGGCGCTTCGTAAAATACCAGCGTGTATTGCGCGTCACTCAACGCCTGCAACGCTTGCACACGCGCCTGATGTTTAGCCGGCAAAAAACCCAGAAACATGAATTGGTCGGCGGGTAAACCCGCCGCAGACAAAGCGGCAATCAAAGCATTGGGGCCGGGTAGTGGACTAACACGGATTTGCGCAGCATGAGCAGCACTGACCAACCGCGCCCCCGGATCGCTGATCAGCGGCGTTCCCGCGTCGCTGATTAAGGCAATGTCTTCCCCTTTAAGCAACTGTTGCAAAAGCTGTTGCGTCACGCTCTGCTCGTTGTGCTCATGCAGCGCCTGCAAGGGCGTATGAATGGCAAAATGTGCTAACAAGGGACGACTATGGCGCGTATCTTCAGCGGCAATCAAGCTAACTTGCTGTAAAACCTGTTGCGCACGCGGCGAGAGGTCTTGTAAGTTACCGATAGGCGTTGCCACTACATACAAGCAACCTGTCTGTGCTATAGGCATAGAAAAAGGAAAACCACAAAGGAAGAGGAAGGGGAATTATAAGCTGCGCAGACAAACTGGTGCTGAGGCAAGGACTTTCAAATTCATGCTTAAAATCAGAAAATCCAGCAATTTTTTAATATGCCATAAAATCTATAAAAACTTGATTAAAAATCTTTTAATTCAACTAATGAAGCGGCTGATTTTGAGCATAATGCAACATATTTTTATCAAAGCGTTCCGCATACTGCTCAACCCATTCTAACGCCGCTTCTTCGCAAGTCAGCAAGCGCCCCAGAGCAAGCTGTTTCTGCCGATACAACTCAATTTGACACAACTGTTCAACCATGCGTCCCTTAAAGGCATCTTCTTCACTGATAAACATCACCCCAATCTCAAAATAACTCAAACGTCGCCTTGCCCACACCACTTTAACAACCGCTTCAAACGCTGGTTTCACAAGAGCTAAACGCAGCTTAATCAAGGTATTCGGTGGCCAATAATTGGTGCAGATAAAGGCTAGTCCGCCCATACTGACATTTTTAAGTGAAGGGTGAGTATAAGCGGGGTCTGAAACTTCCCAAAGCTCTACAGGAATCTCCGAAGGATGTCGGTAAAATTTTCTGCACTCTTGCACGGTCTGCTCCTTCAATCCTTTAACGCTTGTTTGCGCTGTGGGAAGACACGCAACGGCTACGCAAATTTCCTTAAAAAAGCCAAAACTGTCAAACAGTTGCCACTTCTTATGAGCATAGATTATGCCCCAACGGAAGGCGCAGCATTGTACGCTTAATACCATAGCCTTTAAAGGCTATTCTAGGCAGACGCCCATTTTGCGCAAGCGGCGCAAGGCTTGCGCGATACGGGAACTATTCACCATATCCCACGCGGCTTACTCCACCGCGCCGCTTGGTATCAACAACAGAGCAAACTAAAAGAAGCCAAACAGGATTTGCGCGAGGCGTTGGAGATGCCGAGTGCGGCGAGGTGCGGTTATTTGCAGCCGATGTGCATTTGGGGTTGGCGGAATTGTTAAACCTGCCAGGTTTGACGGCAGCGGAACATCTGAACAAAGCGCGGGCAATCATAGATAAAACCCGTTATGAATCACGGCGGGCGCGTTTGGAAGTCTTGCAATCGGGGCGCTTGGATTAGTCGCCTCCTCGGTTTCGATAGAAAGCGTTTTCATTCTGTCTTGCCTTTTTTCATCCATCGGCTTGCCCGCCGCCCGCCGCTGGATTCCATGCTTGCAAGCCTTCTTGCTTGGCGGCTTCGTTCAATTCGGTGTCGGAAGATATAAATAACTAGGCATCAACGGCTAAGGCGGAGGCTAATTGAAAGGCATCACAACCTCGCAAAGCATGGGATTTTGCCAATACGCCAGCGCGCAAAACAGTGGTTATGCAGCCTCTGCCAAGTGAATACCAAGCCACTGCTGGTCAAAAGCAATGCGCATTTGCTCAAGCTCGGCTTCGTTAATACGGCGACCTTTCCAGGCGCGGGTAAAAGTTGCGTGCATTTCCGCGTAAGTCACCACGGAAGCATAGAAAAGATTTTCCGGCTTTTGCGATTGTTGCGCGAGAAAGAATTGAAGATCGTGGCTTCCTGCTTCGGCAATGAAATATTTTATCCAGGCGGAAGTATCCAGAAAAATACGCATGGCTAAGACCGATCCTAAAGCACCATCTCGCTGGCCGATGGTCCAGCGCCGCGCATGGCTATCGCCCGAAAAGGCAAAAATACCGGCTTCGCGGGTATTTGCTTTTCCAACGCGAGAACAATCACTTCCACCCGTTCTCCTTTTTCCAACGGCAGCGTCTCCACGGTAAGCAGGCCGTCCCTTTGCAAAGTAGTTTCAATTCGATAGGCTAACATGTATTTCTCCTCGGTCTTGCTTTCATTCCGCTTTGCCTTTCTTTAACAACGCGACAATTTCTTTCAAATACCTAGTTTCCTGTTGTAATTTTTAATCATAAATAATTTCATTTGAACACACATACACCTGATAGGGCTGTAATTGTTGCATTCTTGTCCGTACCGGAGAATCAGCCTGATTCAAGTACAGAATACAAGCATTCGTATCCAGCTGATACATTTAGAATAACTCACGCCGCTGTTCATATTCTCCTTGCGGCTGACGTTGCAACGGATCGTTTGCCAGACAACCGGCGGTTTGTTCAAAAAAACCAGGTGGCCAGCGATCTTGAGCAGGCCGCGCAGCCGCTGCCGTCACGCCAGCCAGCGCCAAACACTGCGCAATCAGCTTATCAATAGATTCTCCCTGGTGGCTCGCGGTGGTTCGTAGCGCCTGATATTCGTTATCCGGCAAATGTACTGTAAATTGGGTCATTAGATTTTTTCCTGAACCAAGCCATCTCCCTGCTACAAATCATCCGGCATCAGTCCCGTGTGCTTTGCAATACGCGCCACCATGCGCGGACCGATTTCATCGCCGTCATGGAAAGCAAACACAACATCCGGCCAGCCGTCACGCGCCAGAATCCGATGCGAACCGCCGCTTTGGCGCTTAATCCGCCAGCCGATACGCAATAACGCGGCCAGCAAATTTTTCGCTTTAACCGACGGCCACTGGCTCATGCGGCAAGCGAGAACAGAGAGTCTAGCATCGGCTCCGCCTCGCCGTGTTCCAGGCGTTCGGCAATGACGCGCAAAGCCAATGCCTGCGCCTTCAAAACGGCCTCGCGCTGATTCTGCCCATACACCATCACGCCGGGCAATTGCGGGATTTCTGCAATCCATCTGCCATCGGTTTCCAACTCGGTTTCGATAGATAAGCTTTTCATTCCGTTTTTCCTTTCTTTAACAACTCCACAATTTCTTTCAAATATCTATTTTCCTGCTGTAATTTTTCAATGATAAGCTGCTGTTTCTCAAATTCATATTTTAACTGCATTTGTTTGGGGGATAGTTGATTGTAGCCAGTTTGATGATTATTTGTACCATTAAAGTTAATTATTTGCTTTACTTCAGAATAAAACAAATCCGCCAAATCAATTTCCAACACTTCCGCGATTCTTTCCAGCCGCGACAAGCTCACATCGGTATCGCCGCGCTCGATGCCGCCATAGCCACTGGGCGACATTTCCAGCTTTTCTGCCATGCCTTCCTGCGTCCAGTTTTTCAGTTGCCGGAAAAATTTGATTTTTTCAAAGACTTGCTTGGGCATGGCGGCCTCTCCGCTGAAAAAACGGCCGCAGCGCGGGAAAAACGCGGCTACCGGCTGGAAAGCCGCCCGGTTTCCCGTTGTAATGGCCTCTGTTGACATTAGGACTGGCGGACTGCCAGTCCTCGAATTTCGATTATCACTGCAATCAAGAGGATAGCATACCATGAAGACATTGGCACAGAGTTTTACCCGTTTTTGCGGCGCGGCGGCGCTGTTGGTGGTGGCGCAAGGGGCTTGGGCGGCGGATTATCTGCTGGATGCCAGCACGATGGCGGTGGGGGCTACCGCCGGGGAGAATTTGGTGGTCAAGGAGGGGTGTCT
>DYPD01000175.1 GCA_020720115.1 Thiomargarita sp.
AACTGGCTGGTTTAGGCTGGGTTGTGGACATGTTCATTCTTATAAAACCACTACCAAATTCCAAATAGCACCAATATGATTTTCCACTTTTTTAGAAAACGATAAAGTGTTTCTCACTAAGCGAGAAACCCGTTGTTTCATGGTGCAATTAAAACGTTCAATGTGGTTCGTTAATCCTGTTTCTTTGCTGACAGCATGATGACGTTTGCTAGGAAAAACACAGTGATAAGCCTGCCAAAACTTGTGCTGGGCTTTAGGAAAAAAGCCCATGCAATTCTCCCGTTAGCTTTGCCCAGTTGTGATGCTCTGGGAATGGCGGTTTTATGTGCGGTGCGGGCAGTGTGGGCTAAGGAGCGGGGTTTGAGGATGAGGTTTCTGGCGGGGAGCGCGTCATCAGGCGTATTTTGATGCCGTTGCCTTCTAAATAAGCCATTAATTTCAAGACTTCGCCGTAAGGCACTTGCTTGTCTCCGCTCAAAACAATGGGGCGCTGTGGCTCTTGCTTGGCTTTCGCTACTATGTAAGTGCCTAAGTCTGATAAAGTTTCTTCAGTGTATGGGCGATCTATGAAGTCGCCGTCGCTCAGTAAATAGGTGTTTTGCGCGGTAATTTTGAGTATCACTGGCAGCAAGGCGTCTGGCTGTACTGGTTGCGCTGCTACTTCTGGGAGTTCTACTTGCACGCCTTCGAGACTGAGCATGGGCGAGGTAATCATGAAAATAATCAGCAGCACTAACATCACATCAATGTAAGGCACTACGTTCATTTGTGCTTGTAAACGGCGGTGGCGACGGTTATGGCGTGGCATGAGGGTTCTCGTGAGGTTTGATATTTTGGTCAGGGTTTAGAGGTGATGCAGGATTTCAGCCGCTAAAAAGCAATCCGCAGTTGTGCTTCAACGCGGTTGTTTTTGCTGGATGCACTGCGAATTTCTATCTTTAACGCCTGTTGTTGTAGAGCTTGTTTGAGCTGTTCTAGGTTTTGCAGGCTGTTTAATTCAATGTCTAAGTCCAGATGTTGTTGACGATAATCCAGGCGTTGCAGCAGCACTGTGGGGGTATTTTGCAGCGCCGGACTGATGGCTTCTAGCAGTTGGAGTACGCCTTTTTCGGGCGCGGTGCTGCTGCTTTGGCTACGCAGTTGTTGCAGGTTTTGCTGCATTTGCAAGCGTGGGTTGATGACTTTTTTCGCTTGCGGAAATTGCTCGCGGTACAGGTTGAGGAGGCGCTCTTGCATGTGCGCTTGTTCGGCTTGCAGATGATAAACCCCTTGTATTTGCTGCGCTATTTGTGTGCCTAGCAGCGCCAGCAGCAGCAGTGCTGTGAGCCGCCAAGGGCGCCACCAGCGCCCCCACTGTGCGGTGTGCAAATAGATACCTTGACGTAGGTTGATCGGTGTTTGCTGTTTGTCTGCGGTTTGCAGAGTTTGCGCAAAGAGGTGAAAGCTGCTTTGTTCCAGCGGGTTTTCTTGGATTTCTATACCCAGGGTGTCAAGGTTGCTTAGGCTGTCAGCGGTTTTCACATGCGGCGGCTTAAAGGCTTGAATCAGCTTAGGGCGAGGTTGTTGTTCGGCTTCGAGTAGCAACGGCAGCACTTGCTTTAAGGTCTGCGCTTCTAAGGCTAAACCGCTGTAAGCGTCAGTGCGTAGCAGCACTAAATTGCCTAAATACAGTAGCCCCCAGCCTTTTTCTGGGTAAGGCACGGCAAAGAGATCAGGAATGATCCAGGTGGGCTTTAAGCCGGCGTTATGTAAGCGTTGTTGTATTGCCTGCATGTCGGCATGGCGTATCACTGCAACGCGCTGTTGTCCTTTGTCGTCGCTGCCGCCCAAGGCAAAATGCAGTTTTTCCACCTCATCAGCGAGGCGATCTTCCAATACATAAGGCACTGCTTGCGCTACGCGCTGGCGCTGTTTAGACGGCACTTTGGCAGAGGTTAGCAGCACTTGGGTGCTGGGAATCAGCACCACTAATGCGCCTTTGAATGGCGGTAGTTTTTCTAGCGTGGACTCATACAGACGCCCGTCAATCCACAGGCTGCAAATCGGTTGTTCGGTGATGCGAAGTAGTGCACCTATTTTCACCAGTTTTCACTCCGGCTGCGCAATAGCACCTGCACACCTCGGCTGTCACGGTAGAGCAGGCTGGTGAGGTAACGCTGGCTGCGTTCGATGTCAGCACGCGCACGCAAGAGAAAATACTGAGAATCTACGCCCAGCAGTTGAGTATCAATCTTCATATTTGCTAGAGAATCTTGAGCAAGCAGTGCTTGCAGATTTTTAATGCCTTGTTTTTTCGCGGTTTCCAGCAGAGTTTCCGCCTGTTGTTGGGATAACTCACTGCTTAACGCCAGTAATAATGGAACGCGGGTGGTGTTGATGTTGACTTTGGTTACGCCAGGTAGCGTGGTGACGTAAGGCAGTAATTGCTGATACGCCTCTTCCGTCATGCTCAACAATAAGCGTAATTCGCTGGGGCTAACAAAAGGGCGATTAGCGCAGCGGTACGGCGGCTGCAAACGCAGATAATCCAAATCTTCTGCACCGCCTGGAATGGTCGGATTTTGATCGGTATCAATCCAATCCACTGCTTGCGCGGCGAGTTCTGGCGGCAATTCTAAAGCATCTAGCAAGCGACGCACAGCCGCCAACGCCACTTCGTTTGGCGCACCGTCGGGCTGTACTAGGGTATTGAGGTTAAAGCGCCCCTGCAAGTCTTCTAATTCGCCCTGCACCGCGCCGCCTTCTACCACCGTTGGCGGCAGTTTGAACGCCCAATCTTCATTTAGCGCATCGTATTGGTTACGCTGTAGATCACGGTGCAAAATCTGCCGCGCCCAGGCTTCCGCGCCCAGCGCATAAGCCTCTGCCTGCTCTCCTTGTAACACATTGGCGCTACGGCGAATGTGCAAATAATGCTGCTGCAACAAAGCAGTAGCGGCAATAGTTGCCAGTGCCACGATCAACAACGCAGTCAGCAAGGCGACGCCTTTGGGTTGAGAGAGAGTACGCATTGGGTTATACCAGAAAAAAGGTCATTTTAATCCATTCAGTTGCGCTTGAGTTTTAGTACAATGGCTTGAAATTCGCTGAATTGCAATGGCTAGGCACGGCTGGCATGAACAGCACGGGAGGCTGGCATCTGCTAGAGAGGAAAAGCTTGTATCAGCCGGCTATTTGCCCTACAGTTCAAGTTATTTTTTGTCACATTATCTAGGTGCTGTTGACCTTTCGGAGAAAATTCATGCCTTTATTTTTTATGAAATTTTTAGTAGTGCTTGGCAGTGCGCTGGGCGCTACCACTGGTACAGCTTATTTTGCTGACGGTAGCAATACTGTGTCTGGGGAAACTGTGCTTAATGCCAAGAAGATTCTCGCTTGTACGCTGGTGAAAGCCTCATTCAAAGGCGGCACGACCGGTTTTTTCACCCAATCGGAAAACAAATCAGTGGAAGCCTATTGCCACAATCGTAGCGGTGAACCCACAGAATTTTCTGCACATGAGGATCAACTAGAGCAGCTTAATACCTACGCAGGACAAGATGTATTGGTGTATTTTTCTGCACAAGTCACAGTAGAAAACGCCAAAACCAACCTCTTTTTGCTGGACATTAAACCCGTTGTTCAAACCCCATTTCACCTAGAAAAACTCTGCGGACCTTCAACGGGCAAGCATTTGTATGCAGATGAAGAAACCTGGTCGCGGGGCTATCGAGTGGCGCAAGCCTACTTTGCGCAATGGGCAGAAGATGGCTGGCAGCTTACCTTGCTAGAAGGTAAGCAAAGCAGTAAAGAATGGGGTAAAGAATCTTTAGTACAACTGAGTCGTTTTTGCAACGCAGAAGTTTACAAACTCATGGAAATTGATGAGCCACTGCTTTATCGCTATGTGCAGCAAAAAGAAAATGGCACCTATTTCATTGAAAGCATTTCGCGCATTCTAGCAACGCCGCTGCCTAGCAAGTAAATCGCCCAGTTGCACTGAATCATGAACCAAACGCCGCACATCCTCATTGCCAATGCAGATAACAAAGCGCGTCAGGCATTGCAGCAAGTGCTGCGGCAGCAGGGATTTGACCACCTCACAGCGGTGGAAGACGGGACTGCGGCGGCTTATGTACTGAATACCGAAATAGTACATCTGCTGATCACGGATATTTTACTGGGGCGTTTAGACGGCTGGCGCCTGATTCGCTTACTACGCTCTGGCGTGACCCGTACCCGTGCGGGTGTGCCGGTGCTGGTGGTATCCTCAACTTACAGCGAGCACATCGCCGAAGTCACCGCCAAAGAATATGGCGTCAACCGCTTGCTGCCCTTTTCCGACTATCAACAACTACCCGAAGTGGTGACGCAATTGCTCACCACCGAAGCCTTGCGTCCACTCAAATCCAGCTTGTTAGTCATTGAAGACAACGTAGACACCGCACGTCTGATTGACCGCGTGCTGCATCAGCGTTTTCAGATTGAACTGGCATTTGACGGCAAAACCGGTTTAGCCGCTTGGCAAGCGCGTCGCCACAATTTAGTGTTGCTAGACTTGATGCTGCCGCACATGTCCGGCGACCAAGTGCTGGCGGCAATCATGCGCGAACGTGCGCAACAACCTGTAGTGATCATGACCGCGCACAGCTCAGCGACACAAGCTTCACGCCTAATGCTGGCAGGTGCTGTAGATTTTCTCCCCAAACCCTTTCGTGCCGAGCAATTGCGTCAGGTATGCGAAATCGCTTCACGCCACGAAGACTACATGCTCACCAACGCACAATTCAAACAACGTCTACAACAACTCGAAAGCGCCCAAGCCGCTGCCAGTGCCGCTGAACAAAGCAAAAGCGTCTTCCTTACCACCATGAGCCATGAAATGCTCACCCCGTTAAACGGCATCCTAGGCACCGTACAACTGCTGCAATGGGAAGTAGAAGAACTCTCTCTCGAACGCTTGCAACAGGCTTTACAAGACATCAGCAAAGCTGGCAAAGAACTCCTGAACCTATTGAAAAAACTCTTAGAATTAGCCAGTCTGCAAGCTGGCGATCTACACTTCCAACGTCAGCCACTCCTCATCGAAGAATGGATCGCCGAAGTCGCCATGCCTTTCTATCAACGCGCAACAGAACAAAACAACATCCTGGATGTACAGTATCCAAGCGGATTAGGCACATTCTTTACCGACAAAGACAAAGCCTCCAAGATTTTGCAGCAACTCCTAGACAACGCCTGCAAGTTCACTCACAACGGCTACATTGTTTTAGATGTGCAATCAATCAAAGAAGGCACAGAAGAAAGTCAAACCTGGTTGCACTGCACAGTCACCGACAACGGCATTGGCATCAGCGCACCCGCACAGATACATTTATTCGAACAATTCGCACAACAAGACAACTCCAGCAGCCGCCGCTACGGTGGTACTGGTACTGGCTTAGTCTACGCCAAGGCGCTGTGTGAACGCCTCGGCGGGCACTTGCAAGTGCAAAGCGAAGCAGGCGTCGGCTCAACATTCACCCTGCACCTGCCCGTAGACCGCTAGCCTAGCCTTATGAAGCCAGAATATTGAGCGGTATAGCCAGTTAAGGAACATGTACTGCGAGAGGGTCCGGATAAGCATTATATATATAACTGCATTGTTTTAGTTGAACTTTTTTTAACGCATCTTTTTGATGTACCGCCAAAAATACCGCCATAAATTCATTGCTTAGGCGTGTTTTTGTGTTTTTATACATGGACTTTTCTCATTCAAAAGATGACCGCCCGCAAAAAATGCAGGCGGGTTCGCTTGATTACTTAGCGCCGTGCTTTGGCTTTTATTACTAGCCGCGCCTTGTTGCCTTGCTTCCAGCTCTGCCTGTAGCTGTTGCGCCCACGCGGAATGCTGCCTGCATCATTCCAAGCCATTGCGCCATGCGGTGCTGCTTTGCCCAAGCCCTGCATCGGCGCCGCGCTGCTTTTTTCTGCACGGTTTGCACCCCAGATAAAGCCAAACACCAAGGCGATAAACTCCCCGCCCATTGCGATAAAGAACGGGTAATAGTGCTTGACTTGCTCTGGGCAGCCCTATTAAGGTGGTTCAATTGCACTAAGAAAGTAATAGTGCTGTAGAAACATGAGGCTT
>DYPD01000038.1 GCA_020720115.1 Thiomargarita sp.
CTTATTCCTCAAGAAATAACGAAAAAACCGGTAACAGTTTTTCAAATTCCTTCCTGCGATAAACTCAGGACACCGCTTTTGTAACACCCAATACAGCAGAATATTGGCGTTTATTAGTGAGTCGGCTGAGGTATTTGCTCATGATTTTTTCCTTATTTTTGATTGATTTTTGCTTATAAATTTAATCCTAAAATTAAAATTGAGCAAGTCTAATGTCTATTGTAAGTTCATAAAAACCAATCAAGGTCGTTTTGTAAGCGTGTTTTTTGTGCTTTGTAGATAAACAAGTCTTCATTAGAAATGCAAAATCCCACTCGGCGCGCCAGGCGCTGAGTGGGATTTTTTTAGAGGAGAGAGGCTGTGAGCTGGCTATTAGGGACAATTGCTAGGGGCCAGGGCATTGGTAAAGACTTGCCAGTCGTATTCCACTTGTTGTGCGTAAGCAAAGGCGATGTCGCGTACTAAGGTGCGGAACTGCTCGTGTTTGCCGTCGGTCATGTCATCAATTTGCTTGTCTACTGATTTGTTTACAAAATCAGGGCAAAAATCTTCGTCGGCGCGGGCATGGGCGGTGGCGAGCACTGTGCCCCATTGTTCGGCTAAATTATTGAAGCGCGTGTTGCTGGTTAGGGTGCTGGTGTCGAAAGATTCTTTGAAGGGTGAACGCTCGCGCACTGAATAAGAGCCGTCGCTTAAGTTCATCCAGCCAAGGTGGTCGTCGGTGTGTTTGGTTAAACCTAAGTAGGCAAAGGCGTGGCGCTGTGCATCATTGAGGAAACTGGCGTTGTAAGTGGTTTGTGCGGCAGTACCCAAATAGGCGTAGGGCGTGGGTTTGGACTGACGTTTTACATCGAGAATGCGGTCGTCGTCTTGGCTGCTGCTGGCGCCTTCAATCAACACATAAAAGCGCGGTGTACCCAGTGAACCTGTGCCTGCATCTAGGCGGTGGGCGACGCTTTTCACTTTGAAATAGCTGCTGCTGTAGCTTAAACTGCCCAGTAAGGTGTTGCCGTAAGCGGGCATGGCGGCTTTAATGGCGTTGGTTTCTGTGCTGCTGGCGGCGGCGAGATCAGGTGAAGCTAGGTTGAACTGGCGTACACCACTGACTTTTACTGTCCAGTCATCGAGCATTTCTTTGCGGCTGTTTTTGCTTTCTGCCTCTGCTAAGAAATCGTCTAATAAACCGTAAGTGTTGGTTTTGGTGAAATAAATGCTGTCTTCGTCGTTGTTGCCGCGATAGTTTGCCATTGCGTCGAGATAGGCTTCGCTGAAGGCATCCAGCATTGCGGCTTGTTGGGATTGGCTTAAGTCGCCATTTTCGTGTGCTACCAAGATTAAACTGGTTGCCATGCGCCACACGTCATACTGATAATCCGCTACCATAGATTCGTCGAAATCATTTAAGCCGTACACAACTTCGCCTTTATCGTTATCATAAGCGCCGAAGTTATAGGCGTGTAAATCCCCTTGTAACCAGGTTTTGGTATCTGCGTTGCCGAATTGATTTAATCGGCTGTCGCCGGCAAAATCTTTCCAAAACAAGTGGTTAGTGCCGCGATAAAAAATGAAGGGTGAAGCAGCCATTTTGCAATATTTGGTATTTCGGTCTGCTTGGCTTAACCAGCCATTCCAGCTATTGAGTTCATTGATGACCAGCGCATCGCGGCTTTCTGCTAAGACCGGTAAGCTGATGAATAAAGCAATTAATAACAGGGTGTTGCGGCTATGGATGTACATGTTCAGGCTCCAGTGGGTGGGTGTTTCGTCTTGAGCAACAGAATAGAATTTTAATAAAATCATGTATATAGGCTATTGGTTATATAACTTTAGTGATAAGAAATGAAAACTCTTTGTAGCGGATTAATACTGGCGGGCGGTCAAGCACGGCGCATGAACGGGTGCGACAAGGGGCTGCTGGAATGGCGCGGACAGCCTTTAGTGGCGCAAGTGATTGCGCGTTTGCGTCCGCAGGTGAATACTTTACTCATCAGCGCCAATCGTAACCTGGCTGCCTATCAAGCCTTTGGCTATCCGCTGTTACAAGACAGTGTGTCGGATTTTCCCGGACCTTTGGCGGGTATGCTCACGGGTTTGCAACAGATGCACGGCGATTATTTGCTCACAGCGCCTTGTGACGCGCCCTGTTTGCCGCTGGATTTGGGCGAACGCCTGTGGCGCACTATGCAGCAACACGCAGCAGCCCTGTGCGTTGCCCATGACGGCTGCACTATGCAGCCAACTTTTGCTTTGTTACACAAGGATTTGCAAACGGATTTAAGTGATTATTTGGCGCGTGGCGAGCGCCGTGTGCAGGCTTGGATGCAGGCGCAAAACGGCGCTTATGCGGATTTTTCTGACCAGCCACAGGCTTTTTTGAATCTCAACACGCCCGTTGATTTGATGCGAACAGAATGCGGTTAAATCCTTATTTTTCAATTAATTAAAGAGTAACTTACCATGGATGAAGTGTTTTATGAACTCGCCACGCACGCAGTCCACACCGGACAAGTGCGCACTCAAGAAGGCGAAAACAGCGAAGCCCTGTTTTTGACTTCCAGTTATGTGTTTGCCAATGCAGCGGAAGCGGCGGCGCGCTTTTCGGGTGCGCAAGCGGGCAACATTTATTCACGTTTTACCAATCCTACCGTGCGCATTTTTGAACAGCGGCTGGCGGCAATGGAAGGCGGCGAGCGTTGCGTTGCGACGGGTTCTGGCATGGCGGCAATTCTCTGCACTTGCTTAGGCTTGCTGAAAACCGGCGATCATCTGGTGGCTTCGCGTAGCCTGTTTGGCACAACGGTGGTTTTGCTGGGGCAACTGCTAGGCAAATTCGGCATTAGCACGGATTTTGTGGATTTAACCGATTTAGCGGCTTGGCAGGCGGCGATGCGTCCGAACACGCGCTTTTTGTTTCTCGAAACCCCCTCAAATCCTTTAACCCAAATGGCGGATATTCAAGCACTGGCAGATTTAGCACATGCGCACGGTTGTTTGCTGGTAGTGGACAATTGCTTTTGCACACCCGCATTGCAGCGCCCGTTGCAACTGGGCGCCGACATAGTGATTCATTCCGCCACCAAGTATCTGGATGGACAAGGGCGTTGCCTGGGCGGTGCGGTCGTTGGCGGGCAAGCGCAACTCAATGACATCTTCGGCATAGTGCGCACCGCCGGTCCCACCATGAGTCCGTTTAATGCCTGGGTCTTCTTAAAAGGCTTAGAAACCCTAACCATTCGCATGAAAGCACACTGCGAAAGCGCCCTGCGCCTGGCGCAATGGCTAGAAACCCAAGACGCAGTAGAACAGGTGTATTATCCGGGATTGCCCTCGCATCCGCAGTATGAACTGGCACAACGCCAGCAAACGGCGGCGGGCGGTTTGCTATCGTTTCGCGTCAGCGGTGGACAAGCAGCCGCTTGGCGGTTGATTGATAACACGCGCTTGTTTTCCATCACCGCCAATCTGGGCGACACCAAAACCACCATCACCCACCCCGCCACCACCACGCACGGGCGCTTAACTCCAGAGCAACGCACACAAGCCGACATTAGCGATGGTTTAGTACGCATTTCGGTCGGATTAGAAGATTACCGCGATATTCAAGCGGATTTACAGCGGGCTTTAGCCACAGTGTAAGCCGACGTTGTAGAAAATCCAGATTCCAGTATCATGCGCAATACTGATACATTTTGATACTTTTCAAAAACACAAGGACACAAAATTATGGCTGTTATGAGTGAAACGATTTCTATCAAGACCGGCGAAACCTCGGCGCGTAGCCAGGAACTGGGACTCAAAACCCAAGTGGAAGTGGTAATTGGCGAATTAGCCGGCTCTTTCGGCGCCGCCTTTTCCACCCTATTCGGTCAGGATGTAGACGGTCAAACCTGTTTTGTCGCCGCCTTAAAAGAAAATGTGCAGGTACGCCCAGCCACATTAATAGTGAATAAATCCGGCAATACCGACGAAACTTACTTGCGTCTGTGGCGCTCCGTAATACAACCTGCTGTTGCACACGGCGTCATAGACGCAGTGCGCAATGGCGATATTCCGAAAAAGAAAGCCAATGATCTCGGTGTTATCGTCATGCTGTGGGCGGTCGCAGAAGTGACTGAAGTGGCTGAATCTGAACATTATTTATTGTTTGACCTACATAGAGACGCAACCTGCCGCGCCATTCACAAAGCAATGGACAACGAACCCAGCATTGACTGGCTACTAGAAAAGCAAGACGACCTGGCAAAGCATTTCTACCCCTTAGACAAAGATGCAGATTTTAATTAAAGTCGCCACTATTCCCCACACCTCCCATGCCGCACATTTACATCAGCATTGGCAGCAACATAGAGCCGCTCAAACACATCCGTGCGGGTGTGCAAAGCCTGCGCACTTGCTACGGCAATGTGCGGGTTTCGCCCGTGTATGAAAGCGTGGCAGTGGGTTTTACCGGGGATAATTTTTACAACCTAGTGGCAGAATTCGAGACGCAAACCAGTGTACGGGCAGTAAGCCAGAACCTAGCGCAAATTGAATTGGATAATCAACGACAACGCGACCAGGAGAAATTTGCCAGCCGTACACTGGATTTAGACTTGTTGCTGTACGGAGATTTGATTTTGCAAGAAGGCAAACTCAGCCTGCCGCGTGAAGAAATACTAACCTACGCCTTTGTGTTGTGCCCCTTAGCAGACTTGATTCCCGACGCCAAACATCCGCTTAATGGACAAACCTACGCCGCACTTTGGCAAGCATTTGCAGCCAAAGAGCAAACCCTATGGCAAGTGAATGTATCGCTAGAATAGGTGTAAAGTGGTTAGCCATGAATTCAGCCGTTTGGCGGGCGGATTGGCTGATTTCACCGGCACTGACGGCGTGTGACTGCATTCTCCTTGTCCGACGGTTGCAAAATAGTGACGCTATCGCTTATGCAGCCTACGCTTGCTAAAATCTGTCAAGTTTAAGTCGTTGTATCAATGAACCATAGGAGAAAGGTGATGAGAGTTTTTTATGCGGTTTTAGTTACCGTGCTGATGGCGGTATCGGGGCAGGTGCGGGCAGCGGATTTTTTCCAGGCAATAGCCGAATACCGCGATGATATTTTGTATTTACTGCGTGTCAGTGTGGACTTTTTAGCGGGTGATACGGCGCATGTGCAATTAAAAATGCACAATGATGGGCGTTGGCATGTTGCGGCAGGTAACATTACCTTTGTACTTGTTGCAACCAACTGCGTAACTCCTAAGTTTATACAAATTCCAGATTAGCCCCAGGCCCCATTGATCTGGCGCTTTACACTACTGTGTAAGGTAAGCTTTGCCCGCCAGCCGTGCGGCGAGGTTGGTCAGGCGGGTATTTGCTTGATGGTTGCGCACTGCCATACCTAGCGCCTTGTGTTCGCCAATCAGCACCACCAGCGATTTGCCGCGTGTTACGGCGGTGTAGAGCAGGTTGCGCTCTAGTAACATGTAATGCTGCATTGCCAGCGGAATTACGACGCAAGGATATTCTGAACCTTGCGAACGGTGGATGCTGATCACATAGGCGAGAGAAATTTCGTCTAACTCATTACTTTCATAGGCAATATCTCGCCCGTCAAAATCAATCAAAAGCGTGCCTTGCTCGGCGTCAATGTCCAGGATGCGTCCTATGTCGCCATTGAACACTTCTTTGTCATAGTTGTTGAGGTTTTGAATAACTTTATCGCCAGGCGCGAAAGTGGAGCCGAAGCGCGTCAGTTGCGGGTGGCTGTCAGGATTGAGCACCGCTTGCAGTTGTACGTTGAGCGCACGAGCGCCCAGTCCGCCGCGCTGCATGGGCGTCAGCACTTGAATATCCTTAATCGGATCAAAGCCAAAGCGTTTGGGAATGCGTTCGGTAACCACATGCAGCAACTTGTCAGCGATAGCTTCTGGGGTTTCTGCCGAAATCAGATAAAAATCACTTAATTTTTCAGACACTGGTACGTTATAAACCGCTGCGCTTTCCTGCACACCAGTGGACACAACGGGCGGCACTTTCGGCGCGGGGCTGTGCGGCGTCTGTCCGGCGTTGATGCGGTGGGCGTTGACGATGATTTGCGAACTGGCAGCTTGGCGGAAAATCTCGGTCAGACGCACACTCGGCAAGCTGCCGGAATCTAGCAAATCCGCCAGCACCGCGCCCGGTCCAACTGAGGGCAACTGATCCACATCCCCCACTATGAGCAACGCCGCCTGATCAGGCACAGCGCGGAGCAACTGATTCATCAGCACCACATCTACCATCGAAGCTTCGTCAATCACCAGCAATTGGGTGTCTAGCGGATGCTTTTGATGGCGCTTAAAGCCGCCCTCTTTAGGATCAAATTCGAGCAACCGGTGAATGGTTTTGGCAGTTAAGCCAGTAGATTCGGACAGCCGCTTAGCGGCGCGTCCGGTTGGGGCGCAGAGCGTGACAGTGAGGTTTTTAGCCCGAAGAATTTTCAGTAAGCTATTGACCAACGTGGTTTTTCCAACACCAGGACCACCAGTAATCACGAGCAATTTGCTGCGCAAAGCCAAGCCAATGGCTTCACGTTGCGAACGCGACAGCGCCAAACCGGTTTTTTCTTCAACCCAAGGAATGGCTTTGGCAGCATTGATTTCCATCCAAGGCAGAGCGCCGCTGAGTAGCCGCTGGCAATGCTTGGCAACGCCTTGTTCTGCATGATAAAGCGCCGCGAGAAACACGCACGGCTGATGTTCAATCACCTCAGCAATCAGCGTCCCAGCGCCCAGCTCTTCGTTGATTGCCAGGTGAATCAGCGGCGCTTCGATTTCCAGCGTTTTTACAGCCAATTCAACCAATTGCTCACGAGTCGCGGCACAATGTCCAGCGTTGCTGAGTTCCTGCAACACATGCCGCACTCCCGCTTGCGCCCGCAATGGAGAATTAGGTGCAATGCCCAGTTTTTGTGCGATAGTATCGGCGGTTTTGAAGCCAATGCCGTGAATATCCAGCGCCAAGCGATAGGGATTTTCTTGCACCTTCTCAATTGCTGTTTCGCCATAGGCTTTGTAAATGCGCACCGCCCGCGCAGTGCCAACTCCATGTGATTGCAAGAAAACCATGATTTCTCGAACAATTTTCTGTTCTGCCCAAGCCGCTACCACGCGCTGATGACGCTTTTTGCCAATGCCGGGCAATTCCAGCAAGCGTTCGGACTGATATTCAATAATTTCAAATACCTGCACGCCAAATGCCTGAATCAGTTGCTTGGCGAAATGCGGACCTATACCGCGAATCAGCCCCGAACCCAGGTATTTTTCCATGCCTTCCACAGTCGCGGGCGGAATGCAGCGCAGATGCTTGGCTTGGAACTGCAAACCGTGTGTGCGGTCATTGATCCAAACGCCGCTGGCTTCAACATATTCGCCAGGGGCAATGCTCGGCAGGTTGCCAACGAGGGTGCAGAGATCGCGCTGCCCTTTGGTTTTGACGCGCAGCACGCAAAAACCGCTGTCGGGGCTGTGAAAAGTCACACGTTCCACGCTACCGCTTAAATGCTCGGTGGTCAGATTACTGACAGACGCACTATTGGCTAACGACAGCGCACCTGTTTGGGGATAAGTCAGGGCGTACATGGCGTCCCCCGGATTGGCATGAGTAGATGAAAATAGGCTGTTTAGGGGCTTTACCGAAAAAAGCCCCTAACTTTGTTCAATATAGTGCAAAATCTTTGATTTTTCAGCTTAAAAATGCAAAAAAATTACAGTTTTCAATAGCAGCGGGCAAGTTTTTACTAGACAGGCAGAAATTTCTGATGATGAAAAAGCGCAGGTATTGGCTTGGCTATGGGAAAAATCGCTAAAAAAGCAGAGTTTTTGGAAAATAATAGAGAAAGCAATTGACTAAAGCAGCACGGGGTAAATTTTACTTGAGAACAGTCTAATATATCATCACAGGCATAAAGAGCCACGCTGCTAAAATCAGGTAGAATACTGGATTGTATACCGCACCCGCCTGACACTGCTCTCAGGGATATTGATTAAGTGCTTAAAACTTAAACATTTGCAGCAAATTTGATAGCGCAAAAAATGCGGTTTCTGGTGGGTATGTGTATAGATAAGCCAAACCCTTCCAAAATGGAAGACATAAAAAGTCTGTTTCTCTCTCTTTATAAAAGGAATTAAGATGAAATCGCATCAATCTGTTACAGGGTGTTTAGCTATAGCGATGGGCTGCTCAATAATGCTTCCCGTCAATGCAGAAGTAAAACTTGGACAATTAAGTAGCAATGGATTAACCGCAATCATTATACCGACGGATTCTTCTGAAAGAGGTAAACCGATCGCTGTCTATATGGGCGCTATGTTAGGAGAACAACTCTATCTCCGTCAGGGAGATAATATGAGAAACTGGCAACCCTATTTTGGCGGTAAACTTGTTCCTGCTATAGAAGGAATTATATTGGATTCTGAGTTATCGGTAACGGTAGTAGATTTTGATATCACGGGATTAATTGAACAGGGATTAGAAGTGTATGTCGGCTATGAGCAAAACCAAGGGGAACTTTTTACTCCTGGACATTTAGGTAAAATTGCCTCTAAAGGGTCTAATCATGGTGCTACGACGGGCAACAATCCCACCAACACGACCAGCGGTAATCCTGCTTGCGATACAACCAAAGCACCCGCTGGCATAGAGTATTCAATAGAGGGCAACCGAATTACGGTAACAACTCAAGGAAAGTGCATTCCTGTGCCTGATACGGCTTTATGCACAGCACCCGCACCTACTCAAGCAACTGGCGTTTCAATGTTAAGCACTATGCTGCTGAGTAGCTTTAACATCAATGGCATCAGCATCAATATCTCAGGATTTCCAAACCCCTTTGAAGAAACTGGCAAAGCCTTAGCAAATGCTAAAACCTGTTTGATGAACGCACCTGCCAGCTACAATTACATCATTGATGCAGATGTTTGTTATGACATTACTAATAAAATAGATGCTTCAAAGTTGCAAGGTGCAGGTGCTTTCATTAGTGTCACCCCACCTATTACCGAAGCCTTTGAGGGCACTATTGACAATGTTCAAGTCAATGATTGTTTTAGTAGTGGAGCAGTCAGCATATTCGACGCACTTAGCAAAGAAACTTGGATAAAACAAGCTGATGGTTCTTATTTGAAAATTGTTCCTTAATGCTTTAGTTGATGGTTGTGGTTCTTCACTAGGAAATTTAACCATGAATCAGTTGCGTGCTCTCTACCTTAACTCCTTGTCTTTACTGACAGATTTATACCAGTTGACAATGGCGTATAGCTATTGGCAGGCGGGTTTGCATCAGCAGCAGGCGGTGTTTCATTTGTTTTTTCGTCGTGCGCCCTTTCAGAGCGGTTTTACCCTGGCGGCGGGGTTGGATGCAGTGCAGGATTATTTGCAAGATTTTCATTTCAGCGAGGCGGATGCGGCTTATCTTGAAACGCTTCAGGGTAATGATGGTAAGCAATTGTTTTCCAGTGCTTTTATTGAGTATTTGCGGAATCTGCGCTTAACTTGCGAGGTGGCAGCGGTGCGTGAGGGTTCGGTGGTGTTTGCGCATCAACCGCTGGTGCGTGTGTCGGGGGATTTGTTGCAATGCCAATTGCTGGAAACGCCGCTGTTGAATTTGGTTAATTTTCCTACGCTGATTGCCACGAAAGCGGCGCGGGTGTGTTTGGCGGCACAGGGCGATGCGGTGTTGGAGTTTGGGTTGCGTCGTGCGCAGGGGATTGATGGTGGCGTGACGGCAAGCCGTGCGGCTTATATTGGCGGTTGCGCGGCAACTTCTAATGTGTTGGCGGGGCAGCTTTATGATATTCCGGTGCGGGGCACGCACGCGCACAGTTGGGTGATGAGTTTTTCTGAGGAACTTGAGGCTTTTCAAACCTATGCGCACGCTATGCCGAATAATTGCGTGTTTTTGGTGGATACTTACGACACCTTGGCAGGGGTGAAAAACGCTATTGAAGCCGGACGCTGGTTGCGCGAGCAGGGGCATAAAATGGCGGGAATTCGTTTGGATTCCGGCGATTTAGCAAAGCTTAGTCAGGAGGCGCGGCAGCTTTTGGATGCGGCGGGTTTTGCGGATGCCAGCATTGTGGGCAGTAGCGATTTGGATGAATACCGCATTGCGGAATTGAAGCAGCAGGGCGCACAAATTCGGGTGTGGGGCGTGGGAACTAAATTAGCTACTGCGTACGATCAACCGGCGCTTGGCGGTGTGTATAAATTGGGCGCGATTCGTAGCGGCGCGGGGGCGGACTGGCACTATCGCGTCAAGCTGTCGAATGATGCGATTAAGGTTTCAAACCCAGGTATGTTGCAAACGCGGCGTTATTATCAAGCAGATAAGCCCGTTGGCGATATGCTGTGGAATCAACTGGCTGTTGCGCCTGACGCGCAGGCGCAACAGGTGCGTTTGCAAGCGGGCGCACAACCTCAAGCTCTGCCGCCGCATACGCATTTTGCTGACTTGTTACAACCACTGATGCAAGAGGGTGCAATGCTGGGAGAAAAGCCGAATGTGCATGAAATTCGTGCCTATGCCCAAGCGCAATTGGCGTTGTTTGGCGCTTCTCTGGCGGCGATGCCGGATTATCCAGTGAGCCTAGAAAAGCGTCTGTATGAATTAAAAATGGCGCTTTTGGCGAAAGCGGCGGAAGCCTCTTGTGGATAGATAACAAGAAAGCAAATGAATAGAAATATATTAGAACAAACTAACATTGAAAAAACAAAAATACTTGACACCTGAGTAAAAGAATGGCTACTCTAAAAGCCTGAGATAATTTTTTTTCTGATTACTCAGTGAATTGAGAGAGTCTCAGTGTTTTTTGAAATCAATAACCTCTACTAAGAGGAACTTTTACCTACAAAGGAGTGATGAGTATGAAGCGTTTTTTCAGTCTTGTTGGTGTAATCTGGTTGGCGTGGTCATCTGTGGTATTGGCTGAACAAGCAATGCCTGATCCCAGACAAATGATTGTAGAAAAGGAAAGTCCTTTTGCTACAGTAGAAGAAACAGTGAGCGCAATTAAGAAAAATATAGAAGCAACTGAAGGCTGGGTGGTGAATGGCATTAAACCCATGAACAAGAAAATTAAAGAATTAGGCGGACCAGAAATTTTACCCGTGACCTTGATTGATGCTTGTAATCCGCACCACGCTGGCGCTATTTTGAAAAGTGATGCGGATCGTTATGCTTCTGTGATGATGCCCTGCACCATTTCTGTGTACCAAAAGAGTGATGGCAAGATTTACATCGGCTTTGTCAATGCGCGTATGGTAGGACAAATGTTCGGCGGCGCTGTGGCGGAAATTATGGGCGGTGCGGTTGCAGACGATCAGGATAAATTCTTGTCTTTCGACAAATAATACGGGTTTGTTTTCACACCACAAAAAAACCGAGCTATGTCTCGGTTTTTTTGTGTCTATGCTGATGACCTTAAGGGGGATTAAGTGAATGGCAGCGGGACTGAGCCAGATAGCGGTAAAACCTAGAATTAGGTGAAATTTTCAATAAAAACAAATGCTTGATTTAATTAACCGAATCGAACCAGGGTTAAATATTCTCTGCGTCATTGTGACATTTTTGTTAAAATGCCTCGTTTTTCAGCAAAAAAACAATTAAAAAATGGATTTTCTTGTCTTGCGAGGACAGTAACATGGCGCTGGAACTTTATAACGACGGTCAACACAAATGTATCGGCTTTTACGATTTGGTTTCCGGGCAGGGTATTCAGTCTAATCAGTTTTTGGTGGTCAATGGTAAGCATTCTGCCATCATTGATCCGGGCGGCGATCTGGTTTACCGCGATCTCTTTATGCAAGCCTATCGTTATTTGTTTAGTAATAGCCTGGAATATGTGATTGGTTCGCATCAGGACCCAGACATTATTTCTTCATTAAATCAATGGATTTTAGGCTCTAATTGTAAAATCATTGTGCCCAAAATTTGGGAACGCTTTATTCCGCATTTTGCGCCTAAGGCGGATTTATCGGGGCGTTTAATCGGCATTCCTGATGAGGGGATGAATATTCATCTGGGTAATGCGGTGTTGCAAGCATTGCCTGCGCATTTTCTGCATTCTGAGGGGAATTTTCAGTTTTATGATCCAGTCGCCAAAATTCTCTTTTCCGGCGATTTGGGCGCTTCAATGATACAGAGTAACCATGCTGCTCCGGTGGATAATTTTGCTGCCCATGTGAAAACGATGGAGGCTTTTCATCAGCGTTACATGAGCAGTAACAAGGTCTGCCGTTTTTGGGTGAACATGGTGCGTCCGCTTGATTTAGAGTGGATTGTGCCGCAACATGGGCGTCCTTTTAAGGGCAAGGCGGTTATCACTGAGTTTTTGAATTGGATAGAAAAGCTGCAATGCGGCGTGGATTTGGCAACGCAAGCAATGTATCAGCGCCCCGCAGCGGATGCTTTGCAGCGCATTAGACATTAACCTCTTAGTAGAAAATTCCCACCAGTGCGCCAGTCATACAGGTAGCCAGCGTACCTGCTAAAATGGATTTCATACCGAGCGCCGCGACCTCGCTGCGGCGTTCAGGCGCTAGGGCGCTAAGTCCGCCGATGAGTATCCCCAAGCTGCCAAAATTAGCAAAACCGCACAGCGCATAAATCATGATCAGGCGCGAACGTTCACTTAAGTCTTGCGCCTGCGCTAGTTGCAAATAGGCAAGAAATTCGTTGAGGATGGTTTTTATCCCCATCAAACTGCCCGCTGTGCCGGTTTCTGCCCAAGGAATGCCCATTAACCACACGACTGGCGCCATAATCCAACCCAAAATAAGCTGTAAACTCAATGGCTTGTCACTATAGCTTGGCAGCCAGCCAAGTAGTTGATTGGCAAGCTGCACCAGTGTAACGAACACCAAAAGCAGCGCCACTATGTTGAGCAGCAGCTTTAACCCCTCTAAAGTGCCCTGGGTCACTGCCTCCATACTGCTGGTAACGCTTTGCTGCGGCAATAAATGCCCGTCGGTGGGCGTTGCGGTTTCAGGAATCATCAAGCGAGCAACCGTAATGGCAGCGGGCGCACTGAGCACAGAGGCAATGAGCAAATGCGCTAAGGCGTCGGGAAAAGTGGTGCTGAGAAGGGTGGCATAGAGCACCAGCACCGTGCCGGCAATGGTTGCCATGCCCGTTGTCATGAGCGCAAAGAGTTCGCTGCGCGTGAGTTGTTGCAGATAGGGGCGAATCAGCAAGGGCGCTTCGGTCATGCCGACAAAAATATTTGCCGCCGCGCCTAGACCCAGCGCCCCGCCGATGTTCAGGCTTTTTTGTAGCAACCAAGAAAAACCGCGCACAATCCAAGGCAAAATACGCCAATAAAACAGCAACGAAGACAGGGCGCTGATCACTATAACCAAGGGTAAGGCTTTGAAAGCCAAGATAAAGCTGTTGTTGGGCTGAGTTACGGTAAAAGGCGCATCGCCACCGCCTAAATAGCCAAACACAAAGCTAGTGCCGGCATTTGTGGCGGTATTGAGCGCCAGCACCAGTTGGTTTAAGCCGAGGAAAATCTGCTGTAAAAATGCCAACTTAAACAACAGCGCCGCCAGCAAAAGTTGCACGCCCAAGCCTAAAGCCACATCGCGCCAAGCAATGCGCTGCCGCTGTTCGCTAAAGAGCCAAGCAAATGCCGCAAAACAGAAAAATCCGAACAAACTCTGCATCATTGAAGCGTCCTTCCTATTGTGATGGTTTTAGAGAAAAGTGCTGGCTGTCTGATTGCCACTGATGAATCCTCACTGTCATTCCGGTCAGCTTGTGGCACAATAATCTCTCGTTAGGTTGTGGCGCTATTCACCTTACGCCCAGCGCACCGCATTAAGCTATCATCTCTTTGGACTGAATTTTTTACAACCGCCTTTATGTTTACGCCAAGCTCAAAACAGATCGCTGAGGTGTTTCAAGACTTGCAGGAAAAATTACAGCAAGGCTTTGAAACCTTTAGTAAAATCCAGAACACAGCGATAGGGCAGACGCCGAAAAACCTGGTTTATCAGGAAGATCGCATTAAGCTCTATCGCTATACGCCGATGATCGCGCAGCCTAATCAGGTACCAACGCTGATTGTATACGCGCTGGTCAATCGTCCGCAGATGGTAGATTTGCAGCCGGATCGTTCGCTGGTGCGCGGTTTGCTGGAAGGTGGACAGGATGTTTATCTGATGGATTGGGGCTATCCGCAGAGTGAAGATGCCAGTTTGACTTTGAATGATCACATCAATGGTTATCTGCACAACTGCATCGAATATCTGTGTCAGCAGCACAAAATCCTTGCGCTTAACCTGTTAGGCGTGTGTCAGGGCGGCACTTTTAGCCTCTGTTACAGCGCCCAACATCCCAGCAAGGTGCGTAATCTGGTGCTGATGGTGACGCCGGTGGATTTCCATACGACGGAAAATACCTTACGCCATATGTGCCAGCACGTTGATGTGGATTTGCTGGTGAATACTTGCGCTAACGGCAATGTGCCTGGTGGCTGGTTAAATAACCTGTTTATTTCGCTGAAGCCCTTTCGTTTGGGTAGCCAAAAATATGTGCATCTTTTGGATAAACTGGCGGATCAAGCCGCAGTAGAGCATTTTTTGCGCATGGAACAATGGATTTTTGACAGCCCAGACCAACCCGGTGAAACCTTCCGAGAATTTGTCACCTGGTTTTTCAAAGAAAATCGCTTGGTCAAGGGTACGCTCATGCTGGGCGGCAAAGCGGTTCATTTACGCCGCCTCAAAATGCCTATACTCAACCTGTATGCGCTTGCCGATCATATAGTGCCACCCGGTGCATCCACTGCCTTGGCAGATCATGTCAGTAGCCAAGATTACCAAGAACAGGCTTTTGCTGGCGGACACATCGGCATCTATGTCAGCCGCCAAGCACAACAGCAAATACCCACAACGATAAGCAATTGGCTCAATCAGCGTTAGTTGTTAAAGACATTGGATTGATTTCTTAATCAAGAGGAGAACAAAAAACTCATGGAGCACAGCAGAACATATTTTGGCACTGATGGCATTCGCGGCGAAGTAGGCAAACACCCTATCACGCCAGCGTTTGTTTTAAAGCTGGGCTGGGCGGCGGGGCAAGTGCTCAATCAAGGCGGGCGCAATCGCATCCTGATTGGTAAAGACACGCGCATTTCCGGTTATATGTTTGAATCCGCGCTAGAAGCCGGGCTATCCGCTGCCGGAATGCACATTCGCCTGCTGGGACCTATGCCAACACCCGGGATTGCCTATCTGACGCGCACTTTTCATGCAAATGCTGGCATTGTGGTCAGCGCCTCGCACAATCCTTTTTATGACAATGGCATCAAGTTTTTTTCCAATAGCGGCGAGAAATTGCCCGATGAGATCGAATTAGCCATAGAAGCCGCCTTGGATCGCCCCATGACCACCGTCAGTTCCGGCAAATTGGGCAAAGCCAAGCGCGTAGACGACGCCGCTGGGCGCTATATCGAGTTTTGCAAAAGCTCGATCCCGCCCTATTTATCGCTAGACGGCATGAAATTAGTGGTAGATTGCGCGCACGGTGCGACCTACCACATAGCCCCCAATGTGTTACAAGAACTAGGCGCCCAAGTACACAGCATCGGCGTCGCGCCAGATGGTTTAAATATCAACCAAGACTGCGGCGCAACTCAACCACAAACCTTACGCCAAACCGTGTTAGCACAGCAGGCGGATTTAGGCATCGCCTTAGACGGCGACGGAGATCGCCTCATCATGGTCGATCACAAAGGCGAAATCGTAGACGGCGACGAAATTCTGTTTTTAATCGCCCGCGCCAGACACCAGGCAGGTTTGTTACGCGGTCCAGTGGTCGGCACACTCATGAGCAACTTAGGGCTAGAACAAGCCCTCGTTTGCCAAGGGATAGATTTTCTACGCGCCAAGGTCGGCGACCGCTATGTACTGGAATTATTAAAACAAAACAATGGCTTAATCGGTGGAGAAGGGTCTGGGCATGTGATCTGCCTGGATCGCACCACCACCGGCGACGGCATTGTCAGCGCCTTACAAGTGCTGGCAATTTGCCAACAAGAAGGTAAAAGCCTGCATGAACTCAAGCAAGGCATGACTAAATACCCGCAAATATTGCGCAACATTCGCTTGCCAGAAAAACAAGAGGTGCTGGCAGTACCCGCCGTGCAGCACGCCATCGCCGCAGCCGAAAGCGCCTTAGCAGACAAAGGGCGCGTGCTGTTGCGCCTATCGGGCACTGAACCGCTAGTGCGCGTGATGGTGGAAGGACAAGATGCTGCCTTAGTCGAGCGCCTGATAACCGAGCTAGTCGAGCAGGTTAAAGCAGCGGTTATTCATCCTGAATAAACAGTCAAATCAACTCACTCGCATTAACATGAAGGTCTCACCATGAATCAACCGCTACCATTCTATGCCGCCTTACTCGCGTGCCTTTGTGTCGCCAACAACGGCTGGGCAGAAGAAGATTTCAAATGCTGGAAAAACGAATCTGGCGTGCTGGAATGCGGTAACACCATACCGCCACAATTTGTTAGCCAAGGCTACGAAGTGCGCAATGAAAATGCCGATGTAGTGCAAGTCGAAAAGCGCGAAATGAGTCCAGAAGAACGTAACCGCCTGCTAGAAATAGAACGGCAAAAAATCGAAGCCGAAAAGCAAGCTAAAGTGCAAGCGGAAGAAGACAAACGTCTGCTCGATTTATACCCCAACGAGCGTGACATCATCAATGCACGAGATTTGAAAATCCTGCGCATCAACAAAAGTGTAGAAATCACCCAAAAAGACTTAAATGCGCGTAAAGCGCGTCTGGAAAAGCTTAAAGTTCAAGCAGAGCGTGCTGCCAAACGCGCAGACAAAGTCTCTTTGGAAAACCTAGCAACCTTGCAAACGCATATCGCCAGCCTAGAAAATCAAATTAAAACCATCCAGTCATCCGTTGACGGCAAAGAGCAAGAAAAACAGGAGATCATGAGCGAATATAGCAAAACACTGGATAAATACCGAGAAATTCAAGCACGCACACGTTTAATTGAAGAAGCAGAAAAAAATGAAGAACGCATAAAAGCCCAAGCCCAGCCACAGCAGAGATAAACACCTCACTCAAGTTAGGCGACACACTCCGCCTAACTTAGTATTACAGAGGCTGCCCACGATACAGTATTTTCTTTTCGCCTAAGTCTTGCTGGGCAGGTTGACGGAAACGCTCTACTTCAGTTTGTAATCCGCGCGCCGCATCATTGAGTTGTTCAATGGCAAAGAAAGACTCTTGTAATGAATCTGAAGTTTGTTGCATTCCTTCACCTAATTCAGCCATTTCCATATTGATTTCTTTAGATTTCTCCGATTGCTCAATCATCGCTTGCTTAACATTGTAAAAATTGGGCGATAGCAAACGCACCTGTTCAATAATACGATTCAGTTGCAGGCTGATTTTACCTACATCTTCAGCACTGTGGCGCACACCTTCGATAAACTTATCCATTTCCATCACACCTGCTGAGACCGCGCTCTGCATTTCTTTCATCATGCGTTCAATGTCTAAGGTAGCAACCGCAGTTTGATCTGCTAAACGCCGTATTTCTCTGGCTACTACATTGAAACCGTGTCCATACTCGCCGGCTTTCTCAGCTTCTATGGCGGCATTCAGTGAGAGCAAGTTGGTTTGCTCGGCAACTTTAGTAATGGTGGTCACCACGCTACTGATGTTTTCAGTTTTTTCGTTAATAGCTTCTAGGCGACTGGAAATTGCGGTAGACGCTTCTTCCATATGGTGCGTGACAATTTGCATCCGCGATAAATCCGATTGTCCATGCGAAGCAAATTCGGCAGTTTCTTCCGACATAGTCGCCACTGCTTCCATTGTTTGCACCAATTCATCTGATAAGGAAGTGATGGATTCTACAGCACGAATGACTTTATTGGTTGAGTCCAATTGTGCCAACATAGTGGCTTTCTGCTGTTTGGCAGTGGCAGCTAATTCTGTAGCAGAGGAAGTAACCTGTACGCCAGCTCGGTGAATCTGATGAAGCACTTGGCGTTGTACTTCTACCATATGATTAATCGCATCACCCATTTGACCTATTTCATCATGAGAATTCAGATGTAACTTAATTTTATTGTCACCTTCGCGCACTTTATTAGAGAACTCTACAATGCGTGCCATCGGTGCAAGAATGAATTTTGCGGTAATGAAAAACCCCAATAATGCCAATGCCAGAAGAATTGCCAGTAACACGCCCAGTAAGGTCATAGAAACCTTTTGCAAGCGGGATTCTTCTTGTTGTACCTCAAAAGTGTAAGCTAATATACCAATTTGACGCTGGCTAAAATCTTGCAAAGGTAGTATGCCCAGAACAAACTGATTTTTTTGTATCACACTAAGTTGTTGCCGTCCCTGTTCTAATATCTCAGCGGTCAACAAGGCTTCACCCAATTTATTGCCCGTTCCATACACATAAACATATTTATTTTCCAATACCGGATAGCGTTCTGGATCATTGAGCAAGGTGGTGATTTTCAAATATTCGGCATTCATGAATAAAAACAAATTTTGTTTCACCGCGGAATGCTGCACAGCACTGTCTAAAATGGGCGCTAGATCAAGCAAGGCTTCCACCGAACCCAGCGCCTTACCCGCCTCGCTACGCACTGGCGCAAGACCGCGCAGAACAAAACCACCGCGTCCTAGTTCAATACCCTGCACTGGTTTGCCAGTGCGGTTTACTTCCAGCACGGTTTGGCGAAAATTGGATATATCATCCGATTTATCCTGCCCAACGCCATCTAGGCTGACCTGCTTGTCGCGCCATAGGCGCAACAGGCTACGTCCGTTGGGTAAATGAAAATGCAGCTTGAGCAAATCGCCCCCAAGCTGTTGACTGTAGCCTTCCACAATCGGATGCAAAGCCTCGCGCAATTCTTCTCGTGCGGCTTGTGCTTGCGCGTCGTCTGCATCCTCAATGCTGCCTTGATGTGCCTTAGTAAAGGCTTGAATCACTACGGGCAAGCGGGTAAACATAGCCGCTTTTTCCAACGCCTGACGTCCAGCAAATTCAATCGCCGCTTGCAACTCGTCGTTTTTTTGTTGCACTGTCTTGCGGTAGACCTCGGCTTTCAGGGTATCTAGCTCAGTGTTGATCATCATATAACCGAGCCAAGCCAGCACCAGCAAAGCACCGAACATAGGCAAAAAGATTTTCTGTTTTAAGGTCATGAAATAAGCCCGTAGAAAATGGAATAGTTGCGCACTGAATTGTTATACTGCCTTTTGTATTCAATAAAAATCAGAAGCTTGAATACTCTATCTCAGCAGAATCTGTAATATAACCGATCTAAAGTGGCTGCGTGAAAGTATTATACCCTTGAAAATTTTCTTGCTAAGATGCAATTGCTAACAGATTCTGCTTTGCTTTTGTGGTATTGAGTTGAGCACAACGAGGCACAACTCAATAGGGCGCAACTATCAGTATCCGCCAACCCTTAGCAAGCGGTTGATTACATGAATATTGCATATCGCTTGGCAATTTGTTTAGCCAAACTTGCTGCACCACTAAACTCGCTGTTTTACGATTTTACCAAGCTACCGAGGAAATAACCTTAGATGAACTTAAAAATCAGCACCCGCCTCATGTTAGGATTTGGCATCATCTTGCTGCTGGTAGGTATTCTCAGCGCCCTTGCCATTAACAAAATGCAAATTTTGTCTGAGCGCACAGAATTGTTATACCGCCATCCTTTTACTGTCAGCACTGCCACTTTGCGTATTGATAATGCCATTAAAACCATGCAGTTGCAGTTAGAACAAATGCGCTATTCGCAAGACCCAAACATCTATGCGCAAACTGTGGCGCAAGTGCAAGCTGCCAGCCAAGCCTTAGAACAAGATTTTGCTCTGGTTAAGGAACGCTACTTAGGCGACATGAACTCCGTTCATAGTGCTCAACAAGCCTTTGAGAGGTGGAAACAACTGATCGATCAACGGCTCGCGTTGTTAAAAGATCATAATCAAGAGCAAATGCTAGAACAAATGCGGCAAAATTTAGTGGAAAATCAGAAAAAATTGGATCAGCAGATGCAATGGATTATTGATTTCTCTAAAAACCAAGCTGATGAGTTTATTGCCAATGCTCAACAACAAGCACAACAAAGCGATAAAAAAGTGGATGTAGCATTGATGAATCAGCAGCCTTTTACCATTAGTCATGCCGTCTTGAGTATTGATGCCCATATCAGTCGTATTCATGTGCTTAGCCAGAACATGTACCCTGCTTATCTAAAAGGACGTTACACTCAAATTGGGCAATATGCGCAAGAAATTGACGGATTACATCAACGCATAAAAGATGGCTTTGCACTGGTTAAAGAACGATTTTCCGGTGATTTACAAAAAATATACACAATGTTAGCACTCTATGAAGAGTGGAAGCAGGGTATAGATAATCAAACCCGTGTGTTAGTGGATAACCGCGTTGCACTTGAACTTGCTGAATTAGAGAAACAAGAAACTGAAAAACTTCAATTGCTGGAAAACAAATTGCAGGAAATCATTGAATTTGCTGCAAATAAAGCTATTAGTTTCCGCGATGCTTCGCGCCAAATACGAGAACAGGCGTTAGATTTTATGTATTGGTTGATTGCCATTGTGATGATGCTCTGCTTGCTTATGGGCTATCAAATTAGTCGCCAAATTATCCGTAGCCTGGCGCAATCTATAGATTTTTCTAAGAAATTAGCCAGCGGCGATTTCAGCACACGGTTCCCAGTTCCTGCAAACAGCAAAGATGAAACCCACCAAGTATTAGCCGCGATGAATGACATGGCGAATACCTTGGAAACTATCATCCGTGACGTGTGGGCGGCAACTGAGCAGATTACCAATGCGTCTGAGCAAGTCAGCGCCACTTCCCAGGCATTAGCACAAGGGAGTAATGAACAAGCTGCTAGCCTTGAAGAAACCACGACTGCCATTGAAGAAATGAATGCGGGTTTAGAACAGAATGCTGAGAATGCACAAAGCACCCGCACGATTGCTAATCAAACGGAAGAAATGTCGCTTAAGGGCGGCAAGGCAGTGGAAGAAACTGTTAAAGCCATGCGGAGCATTGCGCAGAAAATCGGTATTATTGAGGAAATCTCTTACCAAACTAATTTGTTGGCACTGAATGCTGCGATTGAAGCGGCTAGAGCCAGTGAACACGGACGCGGCTTTGCGGTGGTGGCAGAAGAAGTGCGCCAGTTAGCTGAGCGTAGTCAGGTTTCTGCTAAGGAAATCAGAAATTTAGCCGGCAACAGCGTAGCGGTGGCAGAGCAGGCTGGCGGTTTTTTGGCAGAAATGCTGCCAGAAATCCGCAAAACCGCTAACTTGGTGCGAGAAATCGCCGCTGCCAATAGTGAACAAACTACCAGTATTGGGCAAATCAATCAAACAATGGTGCAATTGGATCACATTACCCAACAAAACGCTTCTGCGGCTGAAGAACTGGCTTCTTCCAGCGAAGAAATGTCTGCTCAAGCGCAAAACCTGCGTGACATGATGCGCTATTTCAAAATCAAGGCGGAAGAGTAATGCCGCACGCAAGTACACAGCCACCCCATCATGCCTCATCTCCGTCATAACGCGACTCTGCAAGATTTACAGTTATTTGATGCTTGCCTGGACATTAGCCAGCCGAGCACCTGTGTTAGCGAATTGTTTACGAAAAATCCGCGTTTACCTGGTGTGGCGTTGTTTGATGCGGGGCAATTGCGTCATCTGGTTTCGCGCTCGCATTTTATGGAGTTGATGAGTCAGCCTTACAGTAACGATTTGTTTTTCCGACGTAAAGCTGAAAGCCTGTTGAAATATTTGCCACAAGCGCCCTTGTGTATTCCGGCAAACACCGTCATAGGTTCGGCGGCGGCTATGTGTTTGCAGCGCCCTTTGACGCAGTTGCAAGAGCCGGTGGTGGTGTTGCGCGATGATGGTAGTTGTGCGGGTTTGCTGGATATGCAGCAATTATTGTTGGCATATGTGCAGATTTATGTGCATACGGTGAAATTGCTCGAACACCGCGAACAGGAGCTGCACGCACTGTTTGCAGCCATGAGCGATGATGTGTTGTTGCTAAATGCGCAAGGTTTTTACCGCATGATAGGCGCGGCGCGTCCGCACATGCTACATCATCAGTTTCCGGCATTAATCGGCAAGCGTTTGCACGATCTGCTACCTGCTACCGATGCCAAGGATTTTGTGCAGCACATTCAGCATTGTTTGCGGCAACAAGCAACGATCAGCTTTGAATATCGCTTGCGGCGTTGGGGACAAAACAATTGGTTTTCCGCCAGCTTGTCGCCCGTATCGCAGGACTGGGCGGTGCTGGTGGCGCACGATGTGACGCGGCGGCGGTGCATGGAAGCCTCTTTGCGTTTGTCGGAGGAAAAATTTTCTAAAGCTTTTCGTGCCAGTCCTGATGCCATTATGTTGACACGCCAGGAAGACGGCTTGTTTTTGGACGTGAATACCAGTTTTGAAGAAATTTTTGGGTATCGCGCCAAAGAAGTCATTGGCAAAAGTTCCCTGCATGTCGGGCTATGGTTAAATCCGGCAGATCGCCAAGCGATGCTCGATAAGCTCAAGCAAGAGGGACAAGTGCAAGCGATGGAATTTCAGTTTCGTACCGCTGACGGGTCCCTGCGTTATGTGGAGTTTTCCGCAGAAGAGATTGATTTACAAGGGGATATTTATGTGTTGGCAGTGGTGCATGATATTACGCGCCGCAAGCAAACCCTGCAAGCTTTGCAAGAAGCCCAAGAAAAATCCGAACGCTTGCTGCTGAATATTTTGCCCAAACCCATTGCCGAGCAGCTTAAGCATTCGCCACAAGCAATTGCTGAATACCACCCACAAGCCACGATTTTATTTTCCGATATAGTGGGTTTCACGCCCTTATCAGCGCGTTTATCGCCCATAGAATTAGTCAATTTGCTCAATTTGATTTTTTCCGTGTTTGATCATCTGGCAGAAAAGCATGGTCTGGAAAAAATCAAAACCATCGGCGATGCCTATATGGTCGTCGGTGGTTTACCCGAAGCTCGCACTGATCATGTCGAGGCAGTGGCAAATTTGGCGCTGGACATGTTGGAAGCCCTTAACGCCTTTCAAGGCTTTGATCCGCCATTACAAATTCGCATAGGCATCAACACCGGAGCGGTCGTTGCTGGGGTGATTGGCAAGAAAAAATTCAGTTACGATCTGTGGGGCGATACCGTCAATGTCGCCAGCCGCATGGAATCCAAAGGCGAAATCGGCAAAATTCAAGTTACGCAAGTGGTGTTTGAGGCGCTGCAAAACACCCACATCTTAGTCGAGCGCGGCATGATTGACATCAAAGGCAAGGGCTTGATGCGCACTTTTTGGTTGCTCAGCAAGCTCCCAGAGCATCCCGCTGCACGTTAAACATTTGCCAGAGCATCTTATTGTGCTATGCAGCAATTATTTTAGTTTCATGCGTTTACTTAGATTTTTAACTCGGCTACCCTATACCCATTCAAAAATTACCCGCCCCACCAACTGGGTAAAATTTTATAACTCTTTATCAATAAACTAGGTTTTTTGCGTTTAAAAGCGCCCTTTTCGGCGGTTTTGAGCATAGTTTTAGCCATCTTTTAGGAGACCATCAGTCCATGAGCGATTCGCAGACCGAATTTAAAAACCCACAAGAGATTTTTGCCGCCTTTGCCAAACAAGCTGAAGGCTTTATGCACGGCTTTGCCGCTGAACAAAACCAAGAAATGCTTAAGCATTTCACCCAGGCTTGGAGCAGCATTGCGCAGGATTCTGCGCAGCAGCCGCAAAAATGGATGGCGTTGATGCAAGAATTTCAGCAGCAACAAATGAATCTGTGGATAAGTTTTTGGGAAAAACCCAATGGCGAGCGTCAGCCAGTGATTACGCCGCCCAAAGGGGACCGGCGTTTTGCCAGCGAAGCTTGGAATGAAAATCCGGTGTTTGATTACCTTAAACAATCCTATTTGTTGACTTCTGACTTGCTACTGAAAAGTGCGCAAGCGGCGAATTTGGATGAAGATAATCAAAAACGTCTGAATTTTTACACGCGCTATTTTATTGATGCCATTGCGCCTAGCAACTTTGCGGCGACCAATCCTGAAGTCATGCAGCAAGCCATTGAAACTAAAGGGCAAAGCCTAATTAATGGATTAAAAAATCTGCTCGGCGACATGGAAAAAGGGCGCATCAGCATGACCGATGAGTCAGCCTTCAAGCTGGGCGAAAATCTCGCCATTACGCCAGGGGCAGTAGTTTACGAAAACGATTTAATGCAGTTAATTCAATACAAGCCCAGCACCGAAACCGTTGCAGAAAATCCAGTGGTGATTGTGCCGCCGTGCATAAACAAGTATTACATCATGGATTTACAGCCCGGTAATTCGCTAGTTAAATACATGGTAGATCAAGGGCATACGGTGTTTTTGATTTCCTGGGTTAATCCTGATGTGGAACTAGCGGACACCAGTTGGGATGATTATATCGAGCGCGGACCACTGCAAGCCTTTGAAATTGTTAAAACAATCAGCGGTGCGAAAAAACTCAACGCAGTCGCCTGGTGCGTTGGCGGCACTATTCTCGGCATGGCGTTGTCTGTGTTACATGCGCGACGTAAACAAGCGATGATCGCTTCTGCGACCTATCTCACTACCCTGCTAGATTTCTCCGAACCTGGCAACATAGGCGTGTTCTTAAACGAAGCCCAATTGGCACAACGCGAAGCCCAATTAAAATATACCAAAGTCCTGTCCGGTAAGGATTTAGCTTTGGCTTTCAATATGTTACGCGCTAATGATTTGATTTGGTCGTATGTAGTCAACAACTATTTGAAAGGACAAGCGCCGACGCCCTTTGACATCCTCTACTGGAACAGCGATTCCACCAACCTACCCGCCGCCATGTACAGCTACTATTTGCGCACTATGTACTTGGATAACAAGGTGATAGAAGCAGATGCCCTGGAAGTCTGCGGAACTAAAAACAATCTGTCAAAAATCAAAACGCCCAGCTATTTCCTCTCCACCATTGAAGACCACATTGCGCCTTGGAAAACCACGTTCAAGGGCACAGAAGTCATGGGCGGCTCAGTGGAATTTGTGCTCGGCGGTAGCGGACACATTGCGGGCGTCATCAACCCGCCGTACAAAGAAAAACGCAATCATTGGGTCGGTGGCGAACTGGGGCAGGGCGCAGAAAAATGGTTAGAAAGCGCCACTTCCAAGCCCGGAAGCTGGTGGCCGCACTGGGCAGAATGGGTTAAGCAATACAGTGGTGAGCGGGTCGCAGCGCGTACAGAGCTTGGTAACCAGACTTATCAAGTCATTGAAGCCGCGCCCGGTCGCTATGTTAAACGTCGCATTGATCAAAAATAACCCGTCGGGGCAGCAAGCTTGTTTATCACACTCGAAGGCTCAGAAGGCGCGGGCAAAAGCACGCAGCTTGAAGCCCTTGCCGAAATTTTACAGCAGCAGGGCGTTTCCTGCCTAAAAACCCGCGAACCGGGTGGTACAGTGCTGGGCGAACGCCTGCGCGAACTGCTGCTTAATCAAGAGATGAGTGCGGATGCCGAGTTGCTGCTCATGTTTGCTGCGCGTGCCGAGCATTTAGAGCATGTGATTCGTCCCGCTTTGCAAGGCGGGCAGTGGGTGTTGTGCGACCGCTTTACCGATGCCAGCTATGCTTACCAAGGCGGCGGGCGCGGCATGTCGCCAGATAAAATCGCTGCGTTGGAAACCTGGGTGCAAGGTGATTTGCGCCCAGACCTGTGCTTTGTGTTTGATTTGCCGATTGTGCAGGGTTTACAGCGTGCTCGTGGACGCAGCGCCCCGGATCGCTTTGAACGCGAACAGCAAGCTTTTTTCCAGCGTGTGCGCCAAACCTACCTAGACCGCGCCGCTGCTGCGCCTGCCCGCTATCGCGTGATTGACGCCAGCCAGTCAATCAGCGCCATCACCCAAACCCTGCTCACCGAACTCGCACCCTGGTTGACTTAACTGCCTGACGGTTTGGATATTTACTTAAAAAACAATGCTTTGAGTTCTGCGCCCGGATCCGGTTGGCGCATAAAAGCTTCGCCAACCAAAAAAGCATTGACTTGCTGTGAGCGCATTTTTTCCACATCTGCGCGGGTGTGAATACCGCTTTCGGTCACGGGGATACGATCTGGCGGAATCTGCGCCAAGAGTTCCAACGTGGTGTCTAGGCGCGTGACAAAGGTGCGCAAATCGCGGTTGTTGATGCCCAGCAGCGGCAGATTCAGCGACAAAGCGCGTTGCAACTCAGCCGCATCATGCACCTCAACCAACACATCCATGCCCAATTCACTTGCCAAGCCGCTTAATGCTTGCATTTGTGCATCTTCTAACACTGCCGCGATGAGCAAGATACAGTCAGCGCCCCAACTGCGAGCGGCATAGACTTGGTAGGGATCAATCATAAAGTCCTTGCACAAAGCGGGTAAGGCGCACGCGGCACGGGCTTGGGTGAGGTATTCCGGCGCGCCTTGAAAAAAATCCCGATCCGTGAGCACCGAGAGACAGGCTGCGCCGTTGGCGGCATAGCTTTGCGCGATAGCAACGGGATCGAAATGCTCGCGCAACACCCCTTTGCTGGGCGAAGCTTTTTTGATTTCGGCGATCACACCCGCCTGTCCAGCGGACAGATGCGCTTGCAAGGCGCGAACAAAACCGCGTGGCGACGACGCCTCAGCCGCTTGCTGGCGTACTGCTGCGAGGCTCAAGTGTGCTTGAGCGTGCTGGATTTCTTCCGCTTTACGCTGGATGATTTTCTGTAAAATATCAGGCGGTTTCTGCATGTTATTTAGCCCCTTACATTTTATTCGGCGCACTCACGCCGAGCAGGGCTAAACCATTGCGCAACACTTGCTGCACCGCCAAGCTCAGGCTCAGACGCGCATTGCGTAACGGGGCGTCCTCAATGATGAGCTTGTGCGCGTTGTAATAGCTATGAAACTCATTGGCTAATTCGCGCAAATAGTAAGCAACCTGGTGCGGTTCATAAGCTTTGGCTGCAATTTCAATCACTTCTGGATAACGGGCTAAATGACTGAGCAGGCTTTGTTCGGCTTGCGTTGCCAACAAAGGCAGGCGGCTGCTGTCATGTTTCCAACTTAAGCCTTGAGCCTGTAGCCGCTCTAACACGCTCGCCACTCGCGCATGGGCATATTGGATATAAAACACAGGATTATCATTGGATTGCGACTTTGCCAATTCCAAATCAAAATCCATGTGCTGCTCGCTTTTGCGCAACACATAAAAAAACCGCGCTGCATCCTTGCCCACGTCCTCGCGCAACTCGCGCAAAGTCACAAACTCGCCGCTGCGCGTAGACATTTGCAAGCGTTCGTTACCCCGATACAGGGTTGCAAATTGTACCAACAGCACGGTTAGCTTGTCGGGACCTGCGCCCATTGCCTGCATCGCCGCCTGCATACGCGGAATGTACCCATGATGATCCGCACCCCAAATATTGATTAAGCGATCAAAGCCGCGTTCCACCTTGTGCAAATGATAGGCAACATCTGAAGCCAGATAAGTCGGACGTCCATCATCACGCACCAGCACCCGATCTTTTTCGTCGCCAAAGGCACTCGAACGAAACCAGAGCGCACCCTTATCTTCATAAGCGTAGCCCTGCTCACGCAAAGTCTGCAAAGCCTTCTCTACCAGCCCGCTGTCCATCAGGCTGAGTTCAGAAAACCAGTTTTCATATTCGACCCCAAAAGCAGCGAGATCGCGGCGAATATCCGCCAAAATGCCGTCTAACGCCGCACGAAACATCAGATCAAAACCCGCCGCACCGAGCAGAGTTTGCGCCCGCACAATGAGCGCGTCCACATGCTTGTCTTTATCGCCACCATCGCTTTCGTCTGGCGGAATATCTGCCCATACAGTGCTGCTAGGATGACGGAACTGGTCGCCGTGAGCGCGATGCACATCAGCGGCAATATCCCAAATATAATCACCCCGATACGCCCCACTGGGAAACGCCAAGGTCTCGCCGCACAACTCCAGATAACGCAACCACACACTCATGCCGAGAATCGCCATCTGGCGCCCGGCATCATTCACATAATATTCGCAAAAGACCTCAAACCCCGCCACCCGTAGCAATTGTCCCAGCGCCGCGCCATAAGCCGCACCGCGTCCGTGTCCCACATGCAAAGGACCGGTCGGATTAGCAGAGACAAATTCCAATAAAATCTTCTGCTCAGCGCCGAACTGGCTGCGTCCAAAGTCCTCTTTTTGCGCCAAAACCTGATCAATCACTGCATAATTTGCCGCAGCAGACAGAAAAATATTAATAAAGCCAGGTCCAGCAATTTCGACTTTCGCCACCCACTCAGAAGCTGGCAGGCGCTCAATCAGCAACGTAGCCAACTCACGCGGTTTACGCTGCGCAGGTTTCGCCAATTGCATGGCTAAATTACAAGCAAAATCACCAAATTGCGCATCGCGGGCGCGTTCGAGACGCACCTCAGCCTGCGTTTGTGCGGGTACTATGCCCTCTTGTTTGAGCTGTTCTAAAGCCTGACCCAACAGGCTTTGCAAATGATGTTTCAAGCGACAATCCTTCGTTAAAGGCTGAAAAAGAGGACAATTTTAGCAAGTGTAGCGCGGTTAAGCATCAAGGGAATTGCTGCCCTCGGTTCGCCGATCCTCACTGCCATTAACCCAAGTCTGGGCGTGCTCAACGCCAGGTGAGCTATTTCCCAAACATAGCCCTTCAAGTTAATGGCAGTGAGGTGTTACTTAATTGCCTGCTTAATGCTTTCTTCAATGGCGTCTGGCGCGGCGGAAATCCCCATGAATGTGCCCATGCCTAAGTCTGGAAAGCTCTGCGCAATACGGAATTTGCCGTGTAGCATGTAGGCTTTGTTGCCGGAAACCAGCAGTTCGTAAGGCAAGTGCGCTGTGTGGCGTAAAGCACCTTGATCGGTCGCGCCCATCACGGTGGCGTCTGCGCCGTCGCCTTCTTTAATCGCCACGCCAAATAGAGATTCCTCTTTGCCGGTGACATCTACGCGATACACTTGCGCTACTGCTGGGCTGTTTGCTAAGCCCTTTTCTACTGCCGCCAATGCCGCTTGATGGTCGCCATACTCGGCTAATTCCACTTGGTCGTCAAAATAAGGCATAGCAATCATGTAGTGGTATTCGCGCAATTGCTTGGCGGTCATGGCTTCTTCAACACCAAATTCCTGGCTTTTGCCCAGTGCTTTTGCCAATGCGTCAGCCGCTGTGTCGAGGTTGCCAGACATGCGATACATGTTTGCCATATAGGTCGGATGGGTGTAGGACACTTGAATTTCGGCTTCAACCTGAGTGACTGCGACCCGTTGCGCTGCGCCATAACCGCCAAAATCCGAAGCGGCAGCAGCTTTTTTCAGTGCCTCGTTGGTGACAACTATGACATGGGCATTGGCATAAGGGGCATATTCGCCCGCAATGGTAAAACCGGCGCCGCTTAGCGCTTGTTTGGTTTCTGTGACTTTAGCGGCAAAGTCACCAGCGCCTTGTGATGCCAGTACAAACGGCTTGTAGGTACTGTCTTCAGCGTGCGCCGTGAAAGAAAAAAGGCTGGCAATAACCAGTAAGGGTATCGCTGCAAAAGTTTTTAAGATCATCTTGATTTTCCTTTGGTTTATGAAAGAGATACAGATTTTATAGTGGCAGTTTCTTTGCCTGGATGGAGTCTGCGCTTGAGTCATTGCATAGTCGCAGACCGAGGGCAAGCATACCCACTCACTGCGGTGAACACAACCGATTATCTGCTTGGCTTGGTTTGATTTAAGCGCATAAGTGCCGCACAATTTAAGCTATTGTTTCTAAATTTTTAAATCTCTCTTGATGAGGTAAAACCCATGTGCGGAATCGTCGGTGCAGTGGCAGAACGGGATGTCGTTCCCATTTTGATTGAAGGCTTAAAGCGCCTGGAATATCGCGGTTATGACTCGGCGGGGATTGCCGTGCGCTTGGCGGAGGGCGGTTTGCAACGTCGGCGTGTGCAGGGCAAGGTGCAGGGCTTAATAGAAGCGTTGCAAATCAATCAGTTACGCGCAAATACCGGGATTGCGCACACGCGCTGGGCGACGCACGGCAAGCCCAGCGAGGCGAACGCGCATCCGCATATGGCGGGCGACGCGGTGGCGCTGGTGCATAACGGCATTATCGAAAATCACGAGCAACTCCGCGCCGAACAGCGCAGTCGCGGCGTGCAGCACACCTCGGAAACGGACACGGAAACTGCTGTACATCAAGTACATCTGTATGTGCAGCAGGGGCATGATTTGCTCGCGGCAGTGCAGCATAGCCTAAAAGATTTACAGGGCGCTTATGCGCTAGGAGTATTGCACAACACCGAGCCCGGACGCCTGGTGGCAGCGCGGCGTGGCAGTCCGCTGGTCGTCGGCGTGGGCATTGGCGAGCATTTTATTGCTTCGGATGTCGCCGCGCTCTTGCCGGTGACGCAGCAAGTGATTTTCTTGGAAGACGGCGATGTGGCGGATTTAACCCGTGAACGGGTGCAGATTTACAACGCCGAAGGGCAACCCGTCACGCGCCGCCTGTACACCAGCGAATTGCAAGCCGATGCGGTGGAGCGTGGCGAATATCGGCATTACATGTTGAAAGAGATTTTCGAGCAGCCTCGCGCCGCAACGGACACGCTGGAAGGGCGCTTGAGCGATAAGCGCGTGCTGGAAGCGGCTTTTGGTCCGCAAGCCGCTGAATTATTAAATAAAGTCAATGCGGTGCAAATCATCGCTTGCGGCACCAGCTATCACGCCGGTTTAGTGGCGCGTTATTGGTTAGAAGGCTTGGCAAAAGTGCCTTGCACGGTGGAAGTTGCCAGCGAATTTCGCTACCGCCAAGTGCTGGCAAAGCCCGATACCCTCATTGTCACCATTTCCCAATCGGGTGAAACCGCCGATACCCTCGCCGCCTTGCACGAGGCGCAACGCTTGGGCTTCGGTCCCAGTCTGACCATTTGCAATGTGCCCGAAAGTGCGTTGGTGCGGGCATCAGACATGGCGCTCATGACCCGCGCCGGACCGGAAATTGGCGTGGCTTCAACTAAAGCCTTTACCACTCAGCTTATTGCCTTGTTATTATTGACTATTGTGCTAGGACGGCGACATGGTATGAGCGTTGAGGCAGAAGAACAAGCGGTGCGTGCGCTGCAAAAACTACCCGCGCAAATTCATCAAGCATTGCAATTAAACACGCAAATTGAAGCCTTAGCCGAACGCTTTGCTGATAAACAACATGCACTCTTTCTCGGACGCGGCGTACATTATCCCATTGCTTTAGAAGGCGCATTAAAACTTAAAGAAATTTCTTATATCCATGCCGAAGCTTATCCGGCTGGAGAATTAAAACACGGTCCTTTAGCATTAGTAGACGCAGAAATGCCAGTGATTGCTGTTGCACCCAATGATGCTTTACAAGAAAAACTCAAATCAAACTTGCAAGAAGTAGAAGCACGCGGCGGACAAATGCTGGTGTTTGCCAATCACCGAGCAGTGATGCCAAGCTCCCATTATGTAGAAATGGTTGAACTAGGTGAAGTGGAAGAACTCATTTCTCCCTTAATTTATACCATTCCTTTACAACTACTCGCCTATCATGTGGCTTTGATTAAAGGTACGGACGTGGATCAGCCGCGTAATTTGGCAAAATCTGTCACAGTGGAATAATAACGGCGGGGTTTATGGAAATCTTTAAGGAATTTAGCTTTGATGCGGCACACCGCTTGCCAAATGTGCCGACTGGGCATAAATGCGCACGCTTACATGGACATACCTATCGCGTGACCCTGTATGTGGCAGGTGCAATAGGCGCAGAAAGCGGTTGGGTCATGGATTTTGGTGAGATTAAAACTGCCTTTAAGCCGCTTTACGAACAACTGGATCACTATTATCTAAACGAGATTGAAGGCTTAGAAAATCCAACAGCAGAAAACATCGCACGTTGGATTTGGCAGCGCCTTAAGCCAGTTTTGCCACAATTAAGTAAAATCCGTATTCACGAAACCTGTACTGCGGGTTGCGCTTATCGCGGAGAAGATGATTAGGAGAACAAAGATGAGCATTGCATTTGAAGACCCAGCGCCAACGCTGGATGATGTATGGCGTTTATTCCGTGAAACGGATAGACAATTTAAGGAATATTCCCAAGAAATGGAACGGCGTTCACAAGAAATGGAACGGCGTTCAGAAGAAACCGAGCGGCAACTTAAGGAACAAGCACAAGAAGCGGATAAGCGTTTTCGTGAAACTGAGCGTTTTATTCGAG
>DYPD01000039.1 GCA_020720115.1 Thiomargarita sp.
TTCTACAGCACTATTACTTTCTTAGTGCAATTGAACCACCTTAACAGGGCTGGGTGTCTCTGCTTAACGCAAGCGTTTTGTCCAACGCTTGCGCAAGGTATCAATATGGCGGACATGGGTAATCATGATGACTTCATCTCCTTCTTGCAGACGTAATCCGGGGTCTGGCCACAGGTAAACATTGTCGCGGTAGACGCAGATAATGCGGGATTTGTTGGGTACAACAATGTCAAAGGCTGAATAACCCTCGTCTTCTTTTTGTGCAATGAAAGAAAACAGCCGCGCATCGTATTTAATCAGGTTGTGTAAGTCGAGGCTGCCACCGCCTTCGGCAAATTCGGCAATATGTTGCCCCATGATGCGGGTGGGCAAAAATAGGTTGTGCAGACCCAATTCCAGACACAGAGGCTCAAGACTCGCATCTTCCAAGCGCGTAATCACCGTTTTGAAGCCTTGTGCTTGGGCATTCATGGACACCAGAATATTGTATCTGTCATCTTCGCTGAGGCAAAAAACTGTCTCAATAAGCGGATCGTAGAGGGCTTCTAGGGTACTGGTTTCGCAGCCGTTGCCTAAAAACAACTTGCAATCCAGTTGCTTTTTTAAAGCCGTCAATCGCTGCTGTTCCTGATCCAGCAAAATCACGTCATGATTGCGCTTGATGAGGATTTCCATGGCGTTGAGTGCCATGACGCTGTAGCCAATAAACAGGTAACGCATGATTAAATGGCGCGTGTAACGCGCAAAATTTCTTCAGGGGTGGTGACGCCTAAGCGCAGTTTTTCCAGGGCATCTTGGCGCAAGGTGCGCATACCCTCTTTTAAAGCTTGGGCACGAATGACATTGGCATCGCCGCCCTGGGTGATGACATGGCGAATGTCGTCAGACAGCACCAGTAATTCGTAAATCCCCACGCGCCCGCGATACCCAGTGTGCCCACAGCGTTCGCAGCCCTTGCCGCGTTGGATGCGTGGGTAGAGACTACGCTCAATGCCCAATGCTTGCGCCTCTTCTTCTAATAAATCAAGCGGTTCTGCGCAATGCTGACAAACACGACGAACCAGGCGTTGTGCCATGATTGCCAGCATACTGGAGCTGATGAGGTACGAATCAATGCTCATATCCTGCAAGCGCGTCACGGCGCTGGCGGCATCATTAGTGTGCAAAGTGGAAAACACCAAATGCCCCGTCAACGCCGATTCAATAGCGATTTCAGCGGTTTCCTGGTCACGGATTTCGCCAACGAGGATGACGTCTGGGTCCTGGCGCACAATAGAACGCAGCCCAGCAGCGAAACTCAGCCCGATTTTGGCGTTCACATGAATTTGCGTGACGCCTTGCATCTGGTACTCCACTGGGTCTTCAACGGTAATGATTTTCTGCGTGCCGGTGTTGATTTTTTCCAGTGTCCCATACAGGCTGGTGGTTTTGCCGCTGCCGGTGGGTCCGGTGACTAAAATCATACCGAAAGGTTGGCGAATCACGGCGTTGTAGGCTTTCAGCACATCGGCGGGCATTCCCAAATGATCCAGCGACACGCCCACGTCGCTGCGATCCAAAATACGCAACACGATGGATTCGCCATGCACCCCGGGCAGCGTAGATACGCGCATATCCAGCGTGCGGTGTCCAAGTTTGTATTGAATACGCCCATCTTGCGGCAGGCGTTTTTCGCCGATGTCCAGTCGCGCCATGAGTTTCAAACGCGAAGCAATCGCCGCTGTGACCTTGTGCGAGAGCCGCTCTAGCAAAATCATCACGCCATCCACACGGCAGCGCACCTTAAGGCTTTCCTCTTCCGGCTCAAAGTGAATATCGCTGGCGTTCAAATCCATCGCCCGCTCCAACAAGTGATTGACCATCCGAATCACTGGCGCTTCAGAAGCTAAATCCTCAAGATATTCATTATCTTGCTCGGAAAAGCTTTCGCTGCTGTTATCCAATTGCGGGGTCAGCTTGGCACGCCAATGCTTAGTTAAGCGATTCACCTCATCATCGGAAGCCGCTGCAAAAATCACTTGCCGTCCTAAGATAAAACGAATTTTGGCGCGATCCTCAATCCCTGGCGTTTGCTTAAACAACAAGCGCGGTTCTTCAGGAAAAGCTTCCACTGGCGCAATGCCATGCGGCGTTAAAAGCTGGGTAAAAATCGGACGCAATACTTCAATTTCCATCTCAGCCTCCCTGTGTTGGCGGCGTTGTCTGCGGTGCAGTGCCTTGCACAACTTTGCTAAAACCAGTGACTTTAAGTGTGCCCTGGATACGATTGGCGCTGATCACGCGCACATCCAGACTCACGACAGGCAACGCCACCACTTCGTCTTTAATGGATTGCAATAAAGTCATGGTTTGCTCCGAAGTGGCTTCAAACTGTATGCCCTGCGTTACCATCAGCCAGTCCTGAGTTTCAGTAAATTCGGGCAATTCTAAGGACTGCAAAGCAATCTGCGCCTTAGTTGCCAGGGTGCGCAAAAGGTTTTTCAAACGGGCGCTGACCAGTTCTTGATTTTCTCCCTGCAAGAGCGCCGTTTCTATCGCCGCTTGCTGCGTTGTTGCACGCTGTTGTTCTTGCTGCCATTTATCACCCTGCTCACTTAAGCGGTGCAGGCGTTCAACTTCAACAAGCTGTTGCTTTTTCTGTGTCTGATAATGGCTATACCAATCGCTCATGCTTGGTGCAAGACGAAAAGGCACTGCATAGCCAGCAAAGATGGCTAAAGCAATCCACATTAAACGTTTTTCTGATTGAGTCATAGGTATTTCATCAGTTGATTTGAAAAAAGTTCTTTAAAAATAAAGCATCTTCTCTTACTAGGCTAATAAGTACGGGGTATAAAGCTTGTTTGATTTTCCAAATAGGCGCTGTCACCCGTAGCTTTAATCACAAATAGCCCTTTGTTTTGCGCCATTTTTTCTGCACCCGCATCGCTAGTTAAATAAGCCATGGCTCCGTACACAGTATTGTCAGCATATTCACGCATCCAGTGTTTAACCTGCGGCAATTTAGTGAGAAAATCTTTAACATCATCCGGGCGCAATGTGGTTTTAACTTCCACCATAATCACCGCATCACCGTTTTTTGCCACAATATCAATTTCCCAAGAATTACCCTCATAAGTACCTTTAGCACGGCTATAGGTGTGTTGCACGGGAATACCGCGTTCATTAAACAAACGCACTAAAGCACCTTCAACTAAGGATTCAACTAATCTACCCCACTGGCTGGTAAACAGATGTTCTAGCTTATTCAGTTTAATGTCAGTTGCCTTAAACTGTCGGTCGGTTTCTTGAAATTTCCGGTCAGTATCCTTAAACTGTCGGTCGGTTTCCTGAAACTTACGGTCAGTATCCTGAAATTTACGATCTGTTTCTTGGAATTTACGATCAGTTTCTTTAAATAAACGCCAGACTTCTTCAAGGGTAGGCAGTTCAGCTTGATTGACGGTGTTCATAGTCTAAGTCTCCAGCCACTTTGCAATATTCGGTATTAAATCAATTTAACTAGAAAGTACGGGGCATAAAGCTTGTTTGATTTTCCAAATAGGCGCTGTCACCCGTAGCTTTAATCACAAATAGCCCTTTGTTTTGCGCCATTTTTTCTGCACCCGCATCGCTAGTTAAATAAGCCATGGCTCCGTACACAGTATTGTCAGCATATTCACGCATCCAGTGTTTAACCTGCGGCAATTTAGTGAGAAAATCTTTAACATCATCCGGGCGCAATGTGGTTTTAACTTCCACCATAATCACCGCATCACCGTTTTTTGCCACAATATCAATTTCCCAAGAATTACCCTCATAAGTACCTTTAGCACGGCTATAGGTGTGTTGCACGGGAATACCGCGTTCATTAAACAAACGCACTAAAGCACCTTCAACTAAGGATTCAACTAATCTACCCCACTGGCTGGTAAACAGATGTTCTAGTTTATTCAGTTTAATGTCAGTTGCCTTAAACTGCCGGTCGGTTTCTTGAAACTTACGATCTGTTTCTTGGAATTTACGATCAGTTTCTTTAAATAAACGCCAGACTTCTTCGAGGGTAGGCAGTTCAGCTTGATTGGCGGTGTTCATTGTTCATACTCCAAATTTTGCAGGATTTTGGCATTATTCAGCATTAGCCCGATCAGGAAAGTATTCTTCTAAGTAAGATTTGACATCTACTCCGATGATTTTCATAGAAATACCAAAGCGCTGTCCACGAATAGGTTGATTAAAAGCGACTTCAGTAAATAAACCCGCATTGGCTAATGCTTCGAGTATTTTTACTGGTTCAGGACTCTCGCCTTCGATTTCTACTAATCCACCTTCAATTTTCATACGGGTAATCCAACTGTTTTTGGGTATCAAGTTATTCAAGCTTTGGAGTAACCCTATGACATCTTGTTCTGGGAACAAGGCGATTGGACCTACGGCATCTTCAATGCTGAATACCGACTGGCGTAGTTTTTCTATCTCGCGGGTTTGTTCGTGCAATTTGGCAATTTCTTGATTTAATTGGTATTGTTGATACCAAAGCCAAGCCCCCGCGCCTAGCACACTCAAAAAGAGTGTTGCTAAGATGAAGAAAAACCAACGCCAACGCTGTTTGGTTCGTGCTTTGCGGCGCTGTTGTTCTGCCAGAGGTGCCACAAAACGATAAAAACAAGCGGCGGGATGCGGGTGCGGGCTGTTGTGCCAATCAGCTAGACAGGTTTTGCGCTGCCACACTGCGCCTGGAGGGCTATCCGCTGCCAGTTTGTTGTCTAATTGCTGGCGAAAGTCTGCTTGTTCATAGTCTAGTTTATCTACCCATAACCAATTTTGCAGGCTACCATTTTCAAAGCGGGCATAGGTAATGCCAGAGCTGTCTTCATCATAAAGCTGCTGACAGCCTTCATCTGATTGCAGCAAGGCTAACGGGCGCGGCAAGATCAAGCTGAGATTGAGTCCCTGCTGGGCAAAGGCTTGATATAAAGCGTCGGCGCGCTGGGCGGCAAACCAGAGTACTAGATAATGCCCGTCACTCTGCGGCTGGCTGTGTACGGCTAATAAGAGCGGTGCGGTGTAACCAGGCAGCAACATGGGTTTTTGCAGCAATAAGGCACTGTGTAAATTGTCGGCGCCAACCCCTGGCAAATGTGCTTGAGTGGCGATAAATTCTTCGCTGGGTAGGCACAGGGCGATATTTTTTTTCACATCGGCGGCGGGCAACAAACGCCGTGCAGCACCCGCCAAGGCTTCAAGATCGTCTGGGCGCTCAAGCTGATAATGCTGGTCTGAATTTAGCTCAACTAGGCTTTCTTGATATAAAACCAGGCAATAATCAAGCTTGGGTAAAGTGGGGTATTTGGCAAAACGCGGTTTTGATGAAGGAGTGTTTTTCATGCCGTCTATTATACTCTAGGCTTGTTGTTACCGATTGCTATTGCAATTTATGTAAGTCATACAACACGCTTTAGACACATAAAAAAAATAGTCTTGTGTCCCTTACTATGTAACAAATTGATGACTTATCTTTTAAGTTAAGCATCAGGCAAATGGGTAATCAGGAATTAAAAGACGCATTTTAGTTGGCATAAAGCGGGCATTCATGCGTTCCTGGTTTTTGGGGTCGGTTATTTGATTCATATTTGAGGAAAATACCATGTTAATAATTGCAGCCTATTTTAAGACGGAAGGCTTTGGCAATGTAAAAAATTTTCTTGCTTGTGTGTTGTTAGGCGTTGCAATCTTTTATGTATTTGGGCTTTTATTGATTGCCGGCGTGATTGCGAGTAGCTTTTTACTGATGAGCCGTTGTCTGTATAAAAGTTTTTTGCTTGGTTCTTTTAAGTGTACTGCAAAGAAGCTGAAGCCCTTATAAAACACGCTGTTTTTTGCTAGGTTGCCAAGTCTTAAAGTGTGGCTGTTAGCCCTTTGCGGTATTGTTCTGTGGCTTGTTCTACTTCTCCCATTTGGCTTAATAAATCGCCCAAGGTGCGGTAGGTTTCAGGGCGTGGGGCTTGCCCTAGGCTGGCTTCGAGATACTGCTGTGCCTTACCCCATAGGCTGTTGCGTATTGAGAGTTGTCCCAATGCCAGCAGCAAATCTGCATCTTTTTCGTGTTGTTTTAGCCAACTTTCTGCTCGGCTCAGTTGTTGGGCTGGATGCACATTCACCTGCGCGTACAAACGCAGCAAACCCTTGTCCCAGTGTTGTTTGAGCGTTTCGCGCAGGAGCAATTCCGCCGCTTCAGTTGCGCCCTGGCTGATGAGATGTTGCGCATAAACTTTGCTGATAGCGGGTTGCAGGCGCAACACTTTGGACAAACGCTCCCAGGTGGTTTTCAAGGCTTCAAGGCTTTGCCCGGCGGCTTGATTGAGTACGCCGCTGACGGTTTGGATTTCCAGTTCATTGATTTGAACTTCTGACAGGGCTTTGCGTTTGCGCAATTCGGGCAGCAAATTCAATAAGGTAAGCCAGTTTTGCTGGGCTTGATAGGCTTGCGCTAAGAGCCTTAGCACCTGTGCATGTTTTGGGTATTTTTCGTATAAAGGCTTGAGCGTGGTGACTGCCAGGCTGTATTGTTCTTGGGTCAATTGCAAATGCGCTTGTGCCAAATTAACCGCCAAACGGTATTCGCTCGGTGCATATTCTTGTGCGCTTTCCAGAAATTTATCGCGTTGCGCAATGTCTTGGCGCTGTTGCGCGGCATAGGCTGCGGTTAAGTAATGCAAATACTGCGGCTGACTTTGCAGCAGGGTGTTTTCTGCCTGCTTCCAATTTCCTTCCAGCAATTCACAAAAACCCTGTTGCAAAGCGATTTGCGCCCGTCCGCGCATTTTGCTTTGATAACTGCTTTGCCAACGCTCTGGCAAACGCCACAAGGCAATCAGTGCGCGAATGCCGAAATACAGCAATCCAAAGCATAAGCCCAACAGCACGAAAAAGACTGACAGGCTGGTTTCCAGCGTCCAAGCGCCGCGCCCAACAATCACAAAGCCGGGATCATCGTAAGCCAACAGCGTCAGTCCAACGGCTAGAGCAAAAACCAGCAAAAAACTTATCAACCATTTCATGGCGTCACCTGCGTTGCGTCTGAATTTAAGAGGGGTAAGGCTTCATCGCCACCCGTCGCGGCGCGATTGAGTTGCTCCAATACTGCCAATGCTTTCGAGGTATCCGGTAACTCTGGTTTTAAGGCGATTTTCTGCATTTGCTCCAAATCACTGTGTAGCACTGCGACCGCTTTGTTTTGCAGGTCGTAATAACGCTTGAGCCAGCTCAACACTGTGTTGATTTCTAAGCGAAATTGCTCAGTATCACGATTTAGTAGCAGTAGTCGTGCGGTATTGAACTTGATGCGTAGGTTGTCGGTCAAAAAGCTGCGTTCGGTAGGCGACAACAGCCCCGCGTCGGCGCTGTCGTTGTAGCGAATCACCACCAGTTTGCGCATTTCGCCCCAAACAGTGCTGGCGATGTCATACCAGTGATAGAATTGCAGTTTGGCGCTTTCGGCGGTGGTATCCTCGGCGTGTTGCAAGGGTTTAGCGGTAAAATTGCCCTGCAAGAGTGGCAATGCACCACAGCTTTGCGCATAGCCCGCCAATCGTAGCGCCATGCCTTCAATGTCTGGCGTTTCTAAGCTTTGCAGATATTGAATGTCTTTTGCCAATTGTTCGCGCACGGGTAAGAACAAAGCGCCAGCACTGTGCAAGCGTTGATCGGCGGCTTGCAGTGCCTGTAATGCGGCGGATAAATCATTGCCCAAAGAGAGCCGCTGTTGTGCGATGCGCAACAAATAGCCCACTTCAGCAATGCTCCAATCTTCATTATCTCCGGTGCGACGCAGCTTGTTGTAAAGTTGCGCGTAAGCTTGCTGCAATTGTTGTTGTTCGACTTGCAAGCGGTGGATTTTTTGTTGCCATTCTTGTTGTTGCGGTTGCAAGGCTTGTAAGTGTTGTTTTAACTCAGCGATTTCTTGCTGCAAGGTTTTGGTGGTTGCATGGTTTTGCTGAGTCTGTACTTGTTGCTGGTTTTGATTGCTTTGTAATTGCGTCCACAACTGGTAAGCAAAATAACTGCTGCTGCCTGCGATGAGCAGTAGGATCAACAACAGCAACCAGAGCCAGCCGCGTTTTTTTTTCGCCGCAGGTGGCGGCGGCAAATAGCGGGTTTCTACTGTGTCAGAAGGGGGCGCGTATTGGGTGCTGCTGTCGGGATTGGCGATTTCGCTCATTAACTAGCCTCTTGACGAAACGACGGTTGGGCAAAAAGGGCGACATAGCCCAGGATTTTTATGGCAAAAATCTTGTTTAGGGTTCACGCCACCAGTGCAATTTATTGCGCAAAGTGGCGAAATAATCATGATCTTGTGGATGAATAAGCTGTACTTGGTGGTATTTGTTGACCACCAGGCGGTCGCCAGCCTGCAAGCGTTGACACAGCACTGCATCGCAGGTGAGTTGTGCATCCATTTCCTGGTCGGCGCAGATGAACACTTCAATTTCGCTGTCGCCATTCACCACCATTGGTGGATTGCTGAGGGTGTGCGGGAACATGGATAAAATGGCTAAAGCATTGAGTGATGGGTGCAAAATAGGTCCGCCGCCAGATAAGCAATAAGCCGTTGAGCCAGTAGGCGTGGCGATCAATAAACCATCAGAACGCTGGGTGCCTAGCAAATGCCCATCTACCGAAGTGCTGAAGCAAAACATATGCGGCGTGTTCCATTTTTGGATCACCACATCGTTTAAGGCGTTGCATTGCTGTAGTAGTTGTCCGCTACGATAGGCGCGAGCCTGTAATAAAAAACGTTGTTCACGGATGAAATGCCCGTTTAGGATGGCGTCTAATCCATTGTCTAAATCATCAGGGTGAATATCGGTTAAAAACCCCAAGCGCCCTAGATTAACGCCGAGCAAATGGACATCATATTCAGCCAATTGACGCGCTGCTTGCAAAAAAGTGCCGTCGCCACCGATGATAATAACAAGATCGCAACGCAGCCCTAATTGTGCGATATTGGCAACTGGCAAACCATGTTGCGGAAGCGCCTCAACGCTATTGTCCGCTAACAGCATAGGCAAACGCCGCCGCCGCAAGAGGTTGATCACACTCTGTAAGGTGTAGCTGGCGCCGGCGTGCTGGCGTTTAGCGATGAGTCCAATTTGCTCAAACAAGGAAGGCGTCCTGTAAAAATTCGTCACTCAGCGGATATGCTATGTTCGTAAAAAGCCGCGCTTGGCGGTAAACTCTTTGCATAAGTGCTGCTGGCGTAAAGCACATATGGCATGAAATTCTACCTTGAGTCACATCCCTTGGGTATCCAAGCATGACAAAAGTTTCTCCAGCAGTGGAGGCTAAGCCCACAGTTCTCAGTGAACGTGCGCAACAATTATTGAAAAACCTGGTAACGCGCTACATCCGCGATGGGCAACCAGTGGGATCGCGCACCTTATCAAAAGACAGTGAGTTAGCCCTCAGCCCCGCAACGATCCGTAATGTGATGGCAGATTTAGAAGATATGGGGCTGATTATTTCGCCACATACCTCAGCAGGGCGCATCCCAACTGTACGCGGTTATCGCGTATTTGTTGACAGCTTATTGCAAATTCAGCCATTAGCAATGGCAGAAACCCTGCGCTTACGTCAACAATTGCTCGAAAGTACAGACTATAACAAGCAAAACCTGCTGCAACAAGCCTCTGATTTATTATCAGAAATTACTCATCTAGCGGGCGTGGTCATGCTGCCTCGACACAAATGCAGCATGTTGCGTCACCTGGAATTTTTGCCTTTGTCAGAGCGGCGCTTGCTGGTCATCTTGGTCATTAACGAACAAGAAGTGCGTAACTCTATTATCCACACCAGTCGAGATTATGCGCCCTCTGAATTGCAACAAGCAGCCAATTATCTTAATCAAGCTTTCGCCGGTAGAAATATTCAAAACGTGCGGACCGATTTGCTCAAAGATATGGACGCAATGCGGGTTGACATGAATCAAATGATGCAAGTCGCCATAGAAGTAGCGGATAAGGTGTTTGATGCACCCAATAACAGCGATTATGTCATGAGCGGACAGACGCATTTAATGGAGTTTGCCGAATTATCCGATATTGAAAAACTGCGCCATTTGTTTGAAGCCTTCAATCGCAAACGCGATATTCTACATTTGCTCGATCAAGCGCTAAATGCCAGTGGCGTACAAATCTTCATTGGAGAAGAATCCGGCTACAAAATGCTCGATGAATGCAGCATAGTGACTTCGCCTTACGAAGTAGATGGGCAAGTTGTTGGCGTGTTAGGCGTCATTGGTCCAACGCGCATGGCGTATGAACGTATCATTCCCATCGTAGACATGACTGCCCGCCTGGTCACTGCCGCCTTAAAAAATGACTGAATCAACCACAAGCCTATGGCAATATGCTCATTTTCAACCATTAAAAATCTGCTAAGGAATAGCCTCATGTCCACTCCTCCCGCCCCAAGCGAACCCACAATAGCTAAAGATTTCACCGCTTCTGTGGAATACCTAGACCGCTTTGCGAAAAGCTTTGAAACCAGCGCCAGACGTTGGGAACTCATTGTTTACCCATCGCTTTTTTCCTTTATCGTACTGGCATCTTACGGCTTCTTTTTAATTTACCACCTCACTTCTGATGTCGCTATATTAGCCCGCAACATGACCGAAATGACCCGTAGCGTCAGCCACATGACCCAGCAAATGCAGGTGGTCAGCCATAGCGTGCAAAACATGCAAGTCAACATGGAAACAATGGCGCATGACATGCGCGATGTCTCGCAGCATATGGTGGTAATTTCCAACACAACAGAAGAAATGTCTAAAAAAATGAATAGTTTAGAACCTATTCAAAGCAGCATCCAGGCAATGGATAAATCCACCCGCACCATGTCAACCTCTACCGAAGACATGCGCTACTCGGTACGCGGCTTAAACCAAGGCATCAACCACGCAATCACCCCCATGCAAACCATGAGCAACTTTTTCCCAATGGTGCCAATGCTTTGGTGACAGACGCACTTTACCACTGCCAGCAGTGCCCGCGCCTCGCCGCGCATCTGGCACAGATTCGCAGCCAATATCCCAGCTATCATGCGCGTCCAGTCGCCCCCTTTGGCGTTGAACAGCCGCGCTTGCTTATTGTTGGGTTAGCGCCCGGAATGCACGGCGCAAACGCCAGCGGACGCCCCTTCACCGGCGATTACGCAGGAATTTTGCTCTACCAAACTCTGTATGACTATGGTTTCAGTAACCAACCCCGCGCCACACACCGCGACGACGGCTTAACGCTCATAGACTGCCGCATCACTAATGCAGTCAAGTGCTTACCGCCAGAAAACAAACCGCTAGGTGCAGAAATTTCTAACTGTAACGCCTATTTAACCAGCGAAATCAAAGCCTTGAACCAGAATGCCGTCATTTTGGCACTCGGCACTATTGCCCATCAAGCAGTGCTACGCGCTGTTGCCGTAAAGCTCAACGCCCATCCCTTCCAACACGCCGCCGTCCACCAACTACCTTCCGGCTTGCGGCTACTAGATTCTTATCATTGCAGCCGTTACAACACCCAAACCCGCCGCCTGACCGCCGAGATGTTTCAAGCGGTCTTCGCCACTGCACAGACGTTGCTGCACAGCAGCAAAGAATAAATCTGCTACGACAAAAACCTAGTAAAGTTGTTCATTGATGAGCACAGCACTCACACCGCTTAGAGCGGTGTAAGTTTTTTTATACAACTGATTTAAGAGAAATATATCAGTTATAAAGTGATGGGCGCCTACCAAACAATGGATTTAATGCCAGCAAATCCTTGTGTGAAGTAGGCTTGGTTGGGGGATAACACCAGATTTTGCGCAGACGAACAGCTTGCTAATTTGGTCACTGATTGCAACGAGTTGCCCAAACTAAAGAGTTCGCATTGCGTATTCATTGACATAACATCGGGTGCAATTAAACCACTGACCGCCATGTCACTGGTGGCTAACATAGGTTTAACCGCATAATCCAGTGGATAGTAACCAGAGTAAGAATCAGGTCCTAGCAGCACTAGATTTTGATTGACCGCTAACAGTTCTCGCTGCCCTTCTAGCTTCCACTCTTGAGCAATGCGCAGTTGTGGATCAACGACTAAATGCAGCAAACGAGTTTGTTGGGACGCGGGAGCTATTGCTGCATCTGCAGCTAGATACATAGGATAGTAATAGTGCGCCGTTCCACAGGTTGCGTAAAAACCCTGTGCTGTGCTGTGCAAATTATTGATTGTGCAATCAAAATCTAACATTTGCAGCACTTGCGTCCAGATGCCGTGCAATGCGATTAATTGCAGACGGCTACCTTTGTGGGTGTGCTCTACAGTCAGCAAACGCCCATCTTGAGCCAATGCCAGCGGTTTGCCAGGAATTGCACGGGTCGGTTGCTCAACAGCTTTGCCATTTTCCCAATGCCAGCTACGCAGCCGCCATTCGGTGCTGTAGTAGGGTTGCGGTTTGATGAAGTTCGCAGCAACGCCAGTAGCAGCTTCAGGTTGCTTGGGCTGTATCGGTGGCTGGCTTTCAAAATACACAGGTCTTTGTTCGCCCAGGTAAAAATGTTCGGCATCTAACAAGAGATCGCTACGTTGATACCACTGAGGCGCAAAACCGGTGCTGTCAGCCAGCGCCTGATCGGGCGGGGTTTGGGCTTCGATGATTTGCGCTTCTGAGAGCTTTTGTGTTGCATAATCAAAACGTTGCACGCTCATGGGCGATTGCTGGTAAAACAGGACTTGCGCGGCATCGCTGGCAACCTGATAAAAATTCTGCGCCAGCGTCCAGCTTTGTGCGGGTTGTTCCAGATTATTCAGCGCATAACGGTACAGGTAGCGGTAGCCATCTTGTCCGTAACCGCCGCTCCACAGGTTATCCGCTTGTTTGGTAAGCCAGCCGAGATTCCGCGCCAGTTCTAATTCGCCCAGCACTTGCGGCTTGCTGCTATCGCTCCATTGTGCGGTGATAAAGCGTTGATCCGCCATAACACCCATGTTGTTGTTGCCCAACGACAAGCTACGTTGTGCTGGCACGCTGAGTTCTAACAGCCCTAAATCTAAGAACTTGTCTTGTGAAAAATTCACCATCTGTAGCGTGCTACGGGCGCTGTTTTGCCAACTCTCGACCGGCAAGGCAGCGAAATCCCGCGTCCAGTCCAACAGCAGCGCACGTTCGTCATCAAGTGCCGGCGAATAGCTGTAATTCACTTGCCCTGTCAGGGGCGTGATGCGGTCTAGCAAGCGAGGTTTGAGCGGATCGGCAACATCAAATAAACTCATTGCCACACGGCGATACCAGCCTTCAGGTTCACCAATCGCGGGCTGATCGTCAATGCCAACGGCAAATAAGCGGTTTTCGTTGAAAAATAGCTTTTCTGACCAACCCGGCACAAGCAATTCGCCCAGGATTTCTGGTTTTGCTGGATTACTTAAGCCAATGACCCACAGGGGATCAGTGCGTTCGTAAGTCACTACATAGGCTTTGTCGCCATTAAAACGAGTGGCAAACAAGGACTCGCCAGGGGCTATCTTGTTGACCTGTCCAATCAAAGGTAAGCCAGTACGACCTAAGTCATAAATGCCTAAGCTGCTACCAGCCCCGCGATCCTCAGGACCATACACAATGCGTAATTGTTGATCACGCACATCCAGGTGAAATTCGCTGGGTACATAGCCAGAAACGCGCACCGCGCCTAAATCTACCAGTGGATCGCGGGCATCGCTGAGGGCAAATACCTGCACTAAGCTGTTGTTCCACACTTGGGGATCGCGGTTAGCTATTACTAAGTAATCGGAAAATATCGCAATTTTCGGGTCATAGCCGCGAATGCGCGAATTATCAATGCTATCCAGATTTCCCAGCGCATCTATTTGCACCACGTTAATATCCAAATCCGCATAATTCATGCAGCATTCACCAGCAGGGGAGCTGGCTTGTGCCACTGAATAAATCCGCTCATTGCGCCGCCGCGATTCGTGTAAATTGCCAGGAATAGCCTGTGTATCAACCACTTGTAATTGCCCGTCAGCATTTTGTTTGACGCTACTCAACTCACTATTGGCATAGTCTTTATTTTGTACTAATACATAAAGCCTATTCAGCACATAGAGTTCTCGTGGAGTTGCAGATAAAGCCAAAGACGCCACCAAGCGCGGCTGAGTTAAATCATTCACATCAATCAGTTGCAGGCGCTCGGCACGTCCATTCACATACAACAATTGGTGATTATCTAAGAGACGGAAAATATCAGGTTTTTCCGTGCTGGCTGCTTGCTCACCCGCATTGCTTTTATCCGTCGTTGCAGGCGCAGTGGGCGCTGGCGCGGCACCAGACGCAACGCCATCCATCGCCGTCGTAGTCATGCCTCCAGTACCTGTCGCCGCCTCGTCCCGGTTCAAAAACACCGTCTGCGCAGGCAGGCGTTCAAAGCTGGCTTCCAGACTCAAAGGCAGCACAGCCGCATCTTTCCAATGCGCCAAATCCAGCGCCTCGCTACCTGGCTCTAACGCCAGCAACGCTAGAAAACAGCGATGTCCACTTTGGCACTGCGGTGTCAATTCAGTCACCGCAAAGCTGGAAAAGCCATTAATTTCAACTGCCTGATCAAACGCTGGATGAATATCCGCCTGCCAGCCATGCTGCACATGCCAACTGGCAAACCAATCCTGCTGCGGCTTATCCATATCCAACCACAACAAATACACATCTACCAAACCTTGCGCTTGCTGGTTACCAACCCACACCATAGGCGCTTGATCTGCCTGGTTTTTTACAGAAAGCTCCCACGCCTGAGCGGGAAAACTGCACCAACTCCAGCAAAAAATGCCGAGTAAAATGCTTTTTAGGTATTTCATAAGAGTGTCCTCAAATATTTAGAGCCATGTTATGCTATCAATCCCAACTACCTGAAATTGCCCGTAAAGACTGTGAAAATCATTGACATCAATAATTTACACAAAACAAAAACGCTTACAGGCAGTTCAAAACGATAGATTTTTATTACAATCTACTCTTCACAAGTATAGCAAAACTTCATTATGGGCTAATGCCAAACAGATTAGTGGGATGTTTCCTCGGATAAGCCGCTATTAGGCAAGCTTAATTCATTTTACCTAAACCATAACCGAATCCAAATGGACGCACCAACATTAAGTTTTTTCAATACCTTACTCACTTTTCCAGCAATTCTGCCAAGTATTTTATTAGGCGTTATTTTGCTCTATTGGTTTTTTGTCATCCTCGGCGCTCTGGATATTGATGTTATTGATTTCGATTTTGGCAAAGAGGGCGGCGATTTTCTCTATGTTGCTGGCATTTCTGGCATACCTTCCACCATTACCATTAGCTTGCTGATTTTCAATCTGTGGATACTTTGCGTACCCGCCACCTACTACTTAGCATTACTATTACCCGCTGGGATTTTACAAATAGTCGTAGGCTTCGGTATATTGCTTATTGCACTCATTATTGCCGCACAATTAACTGTCTGGTTAGTAAAACCCTGGCGTAGCTTTTTCATTGAACCCGTCCATTCTAACGCCAGCTTGATTGGTAAAGTCTGTATTATTTCCACTGCTACGGTAGATGAAGAATTTGGACAAGCCAATTATGAAGACGGCGGCGCAGGTTTAATTCTCAATGTGCGCTCAAACACCCCAAATTTTCTTCAACGCAACAGCCGCGCATTAATTATTGATTACGATAAAGCCACACACAGCTACACAGTAACAGAATTGGAGGAAATCTGATGTCACGTTTTTTTAACACGGCGGGTCCTTGTCAACCTGAAATTCATTATCAAATTAATCCATTACCACGCCTTGATGGAGTCAAAGCTTTAATTGATGGACGTCACTTTTTTATTATTCACGCTCCGCGTCAAACGGGTAAAACAACCTATTTGTACGCACTCATGCGTCAATTAAACAACGAAGGTCAATACACAGCTTTGCAAGTGAATATTCAAGAAGCCGCCAGTGGTGTGGATGCCCGCGATGCCATGCTGATTGCCGCCAATGCGTTATATAGCCAAGCATCTCGCCACTTACCTGAAAATGAACGTCCCCCAGTCACCAAAAGTTTTGATTGGCAGCACGAAAACAGCCTGCGCGGTTATTTAGAATTGTGGGCGCGAAACAATCCTAAACCTATCGCTTTATTCATTGATGAAGCAGACTCTTTAATGGATGACTTATTTCTAGCATTATTACGTCAATTACGCGCTGGGTTTGAAGCCCGCCCCACAGGATTTCCACAATCCATTGTTTTAGTAGGATTGCGCGATATACGCGATTATAAAATTCGTATTCGTCCAGAATCCGCCAGCTTAGGTACCGGCTCGCCGTTTAATGTCAAAACGGAATCTTTATTCATGCAGGGTTTTACTGAGCAAGAAGTCTATGCTCTGTTAGATTTACATACGGCTGAAACTGGGCAAGTATTTGATACTGAGGTTAAACAAGAAATTTGGCGTTTAACCCAAGGACAGCCTTGGTTGAGCAATGCGTTGGCAAATCAAATTGTTGCTAAAGTGCTGAAAAACGATTTTACACAAAACATCAGGCTTGCCCATGTTGCGCAAGCTAAAGAAGAACTGATTGAACGCCGCGATACACATTTAGATAGTTTGGTGGATAAATTACGCGAGCCGAGGGTAAAATATATCGCTGAAGCCATTATCAACGGCAGTTCACCGGATTTTGATCGACTTAATGATGACATTTCTTATTTGCGCGATCTGGGATTGATTGCACCTAAACCGCCAGTGCGATTTGCTAATCCAATCTATCAAGAAATTATCCCGCGTGTTTTAAGTTATGGGTTTCAAATCAGTTTGCCGCAAGACTATGTAGAACCCCAGTGGTACATCAAAGACGGCAAATTAGATATGGAAGCTTTGCTTAAAGCCTTTACCAAGTTTTATCGGCGCAATTCTGATGCTTGGCTAGGTAAATATGATTTTCGTGAAGTGGGGCGACAATTACTACTCATGGCGTTTTTGCAGCGCATTATTAATTCCGGTGGTCGTATTGAACGGGAAATGGCAGTGGGCAATGGGCGCTGTGATTTATTTATTGAATACGGAACCGATCAATTTATCATTGAATTAAAACTCTACCACGATGAATTTAGCCGCGAAGATGGCATTGAACAAGCTGCACGTTATTTGGATAAACTCGGCATGAATAAAGCCTATTTGATTTTATTTGAAACCCGTCCCGGCATTGCTTGGGAACAGCGTTTGTATCGGGAAGACATTGTACAAGATGGAAAACAGATTGTCCTTTTAGGAATGTAATTTAACTGAACCCCTTACTTAAACAGGAGAAATACTCATGTCTTTTTCAGGTGAATTTTTATTTGGTGCAATTTTTGTACTTGGGATTATTTTCATTGGCATTTTAGTGCTGATTTTGCGGTTTTTTCAGAAAGTGGAACAAGGCAAAGCTTTGATTGTCAACACCATGAAAACCGAGCCGATAGTGACCTTTACCGGACGCATTGTATTGCCGGTCATTCATAAATCGGAAGTCATGGATATTTCCTTAAAAACCATTGAAATTGACCGACGTGGGCGAGAGGGCTTGATTTGCAAGGATAACATTCGTGCTGACATCAAAGTAGCTTTCTTTGTACGGGTGAATAAAACACCTGAAGATGTATTAAAGGTAGCTCAAGCCATTGGTTGTACTCGCGCATCTGATAAGGCTACGCTGGAAGAATTGTTTAGTGCGAAATTTTCTGAGGCGTTAAAAACCGTTGGTAAACAATTGGATTTTGAAGACTTATACAAAGAACGTGAATCTTTCCGCAATAGTATTATTAAAGTCATTGGCAAGGACTTGAATGGCTATGTATTAGAGGATGCGGCAATTGATTTTCTCGAACAAACGCCGATTAATTCTTTAGACCCAGATAATATTCTTGATGCGCAAGGGATTCGCAAAATCACCGAACTGACCGCCATTCAGCATGTGCAGACCAATGAGTTTGAGAACCAGGAGAAAATGAGTATTACACGGCAGAATGTCACTGCCAAAGAAGCTATCCTAGAATTAGAGCGTCGACAAGCGGATGCGGAAGCAAAACAACAAAGAGAAATTGCTAATGTGCGTGACCGCGAACAAGCGGAGATTAATATTGTTGCCGTACAGGAAAAAGAAAAATCTGAGCAAGCCCGGATTTTGGCACAAGAACTCATAGAAATTCGAGAAAAGAATAAACAACGTGAAGTAGAAGTAGCAGAACAAAACCGTTTGCGCGTGGTTGGGATTGAATCCGAGCGTGTGCAATTAGCCCGTGATCAAGAAGTGGTGGCGCGAGAACGAGAAATTGAATTACAGCGCATTGCGAAAGAAAAGGCACTTGAAGAAGAACGTCGGGATATTGCAACTGTGGTGCGTGAGCGTGTGGCAGTGGAAAAAACCGTTGCAGAAGAGGAAGAAAAGACTAAAGAACTGCGGGCGGTAATGGAAGCTGAGCGGGATAAAAAAGTCTTAATTCTGGGAGCGGAAGCGGAAGCGCAAGAAATTTTAGTAAAAGATATTAAAGCGGCTGAAGCCTCGCAACAAGCAGCAGAGTTCCGTATTAGGGAGCAACTGGCGCGGGCTGAGGCGGATCGGGAAATGGCGGATAAGCAAGCGCAGGCGAAAATCCGCTTGGCAGAGGGGATTCAAGCGGAAGCGGCGGCGCAGGGTTTGGCAGAGGTGCGCGTGCGTGAAGCGAATGCGCTGGCGATTGAGAAAGAGGGGGCGGCGCAAGCGAAAGCCAAATTGGATTTGATGCAGGCAGAAGCCATAGGGCAAGAAAAGCTTGGTTTGGCGCACGCAAAAATCAAAGAAGCAGACGCAGAAGCTCTAAGAAAACAAGGAGATGCTGAGGCAGAGGCTTTGCTAAAACGCTTACAAGCACAAGCCGCTGGGCGCGAGGCGGAAGCGGGTGCAGTGGAAAAACTGGGGATGGCAGAGGCAAAAGCCATGCAGGAAAAACTGTTGGCAGAGGCATTGGGTTTGGCAGAGAAATTCAAAGCCTTGGATGCGCTCAGTGAGTCTGGACGGGCGCATGAAGAATTCCGTATTCGCTTAGAACAAGAATTGACCATTGCTAAAGAACAATGGGCGGCGCAACAAGTAGTGGCGGTTAAACAAGCAGAATTACTTGGCGAAGCCTTCAAACATGCAAAAATTGATATTGTCGGCGGCGACCAGGTTTTCTTTGATCGCATAATCAATGCAACAAGCATGGCGAAAGCAGCGGATGGCTTTGTGCGCAATAGCGATACCACTCAAAAACTATTGAAAGATTATTTGCAAGGCGACGCCAGTTTGTTGCAAGACTTAAAAGACATTCTTTCTAATCCAGCACTGTCTTCGCAGGATTTATCTAATCTCAGTTTATCGGCATTTCTGGCAAAATTGATGATTAATGCCACTCCTGAGCAACAGAAGAAGTTGAAACCTTTGTTGGCTTGGGTGGAAGAAAAGGGCTTGGCAGCGGTTAAGTAGTAGTAATGGCGCGCAGCAAATCAAGCCAGACGCCAACATTAACCCCGGTTATTTTTACACGGAAAATCACAGAGAAAATCTATGAAATATCGCGTTTTTTTATGCGCTGTGGCGTTGCATTCGGTGGCTTGGGCTGACGTGTATCAATGTAGCGAAAGCGACGGTAGCCTGACTTTTAGCGATGCGCCCTGCGGCAAATCAGTACCGCAAAAGATCATTACCGATGCCGAACTCAAACGGCGCATGAACAGCGATTTAATACCTTTGAAGCCCTCCCCAGCGGAGCAAGGGCAAGTGAAGGCGACCGAGGATACCCGCTGGCGGACGATTGAAGGCTGGGGCTATGTGGGTTTGAGCTATGCTACTGGCAGCCAAGCAGCGGTGGCGGTGTGGGCGGCTTCTGCTGAGGTAGCAGATGACAAAGCCAAAGCCGCTTGTCAGCAGAAAAACGCTGGACAACCCTGTGCTGGCGGCGGTGCCAATGTGTATTCTGACCGTGCACCAGAGCAAATCTGTATTGCTCATGCAACGCAAACCCTTGAACAAGGTACGCGCACGGTGGTGTCTTCCGATCCGAGCCAAGCCAGAGCCGAGGCGCAAGTGCTGCGCTCGGTTGCTTGCCAGGTGGAAAACTGCGCAGGTAAACTCACTGATTCGCAGTGTGTGGACGTGCAGGAATTACCGCCAGCAGCAGCGCTCACCGCAACATCTTCGCCTCCTGGTACGCTGGAGCTTGGGCGTTAATGCCTGTTGTTTGAACATCTAATTAACTGGCTCAAGACGGCTACTGGGAGTTGCAATTTTAGCTGGCTTCTGAGATAAAAGCGCAGGTGCTCGATTTATCTGTTGGCTTTAAGCGATTGGGCTATATTTTTGACAGAACATTGCAAACTGGACATTCTAAAAATCTGTCCGATTTTTTTATAGGAAAAGCACATGGATTCACCCTGGATAGTCGCTTTACTGGTCTTTTTAGGCATTTTTTTAATGTTTGTTCTCATCAGCTTATTAGCGGATTTGCTGATTATCGGCACTGCCATTAGCTGTGCAGCTGCCGCGTATTTTATGCCAAACTGGTATCCCTTATTCTTTGATTTCGTTAAAGATACTCAATTGCCAGTTTATCTGGGTTTAGCCGATCCAAGCGGCGGCGCTTTGGAACAAGTCACGCTGTATAGCATGAGTGCTTTGTTGGTGTTTGGCGGCACTTTAATTTGTATTCCGGCATTGCCTTTTTCGGCGACTTATCGGCAAATTCTCGGTGCTAATAAAATTGGCAAAAGCGACGAAACTTTCGTGCGTGCCCTGGTGCGTTCAGAGCTTGACGATCTGGATAAACCGCGCAAGAAACCGCAAGCCACTACCAAGCCACAACCACAGCCACAGCCACAGCCACACCAGGCAGTGAGCAAAAGTCGCCGTCCGCCCTTACCGGAATTGCCACGAGAAAGAGAAATAGAATTTGAGCCGCAGATAGAACCCATTCCTGCGCCTGCCGCCCCTCAGCCCCTTAGCCCTAAAGAGTCCTAAAAAGCCATGTCAGAGCGCCGTGCGCACATTGAGCGCAACACCTTAGAAACCCAAATCAAGGTCAATCTGAATCTGGATGGCAGCGGAAACGCCCGTTTCCAAACGGGTGTGCCGTTTTTAGAGCATATGCTAGAACAAATTGCCCGTCACGGCGCGATTGATCTGGATATTGAAGCCAATGGCGATATTCATATTGACGATCATCACAGCGTGGAAGACATCGGTATTGCGCTGGGACAAGCCTTTGCCCAAGCGGTCGGCGACAAAAAAGGCATCAGTCGCTACGGTCATGCCTATGTGCCACTGGATGAGGCGCTGTCGCGGGTCGTGATTGATTTTTCCGGGCGTCCGGGGCTGGAATTTCACGTCACCTTCCCGCGTAGCCACATCGGACAATTTGACGTAGATCTGTTTCAAGAGTTTTTTCAAGGTTTCGTCAACCATGCGCAAGTCACTCTGCACATTGATAATTTACGCGGTCGTAACGCCCACCATATCATCGAAACCATTTTCAAAGCCTTCGGACGAGCGTTACGCATGGCACTCACCGCCGATCCGCGAATGCAGGGCATCATGCCCTCTACCAAAGGGAGCCTGTAAATGAACAGCGTGGCAGTCATTGATTATGGCATGAGCAACTTGCGCTCCGTGAGTCGCGCTTTAGAACAGGTCGCAGGCAACCAGTGGCAAGTGATTATCAGCAACCAAGCAGACCACATTTATGCCGCAGATAAGGTCGTGTTTCCCGGGCAGGGCGCTATTGGCAACTGTATGCAGTTGTTACAAGATACTGGTTTGCATGAAGTTATTCTGCATTGCCTACTGCAAAAACCCTTTTTAGGTATTTGCTTAGGCTTGCAAAGCTTGCTGGAATTTAGCGCCGAAAGCGGCGGCACAAAAGGCTTTGGCACAGTGCCTGGCGAAGTAAAACGCTTTGCCGAAAATTTACGCGACCCGCAAACCGGCGAACATTTGAAAATTCCGCATATGGGTTGGAATCAAGTACAACAGCAACAAACCCATCCCTTATGGACAGGCATAGAAAACAATAGCCGTTTTTATTTTGTACACAGCTACTATGCCGAGCCAACCAATCCCGCACAAATTGCCGCGACCACCCATTATCCCGAACCTTTCGCCTCAGCAGTGGCTTACGGCAATGTATTTGCTGTGCAATTTCACCCAGAAAAAAGCCAACACGCAGGCTTGCAATTATTGGAAAACTTTTTGAATTGGACGCCATAAAACAACAAACGCTGGCTTTCAATTGCAAACCCAAACAAAAAAACCGCTTTAACTTAAATTGAAGCGGTTTTTTTCGTTTCCAAACGCCGCACATCGCGCTATTTGTGGCTGGCTGTCTTGTGGGTAATGGGGTGGTGTATAATGATAAATCACTTGAGCGCACTGCTTTAATTGTGCAGTATTTGTTGCACAGACTGCGCTCAGTCAAGCGAAGCTGCCTGCCATAAGCAGTTTATGACAAGCACCATGACAAAAATAAAAACATTTTTGGAAATAGGTTAAAACTGCACATCAGTAGAATTTTTCAAGCTGTAGTACCATGAGACAGATTCAAGCACCCATCAAAGCTAACTGAAAAGACAGCAAATTTGTTGACAACCAGAGAGGTAGTTATGTCCAACGGCACAAAAATGACCCCATTAGGCAAAACAGTTATTTTTCTCTTCCTCGCCGCCTGCTTTTACGGCGCTTATCATTTCTTCTTCCAAGGTACGAGCACTGCGCCCGGTACGCTAGAAGCAACCGGGGGCGGCGCCACAGGTACACAAGTGGAAATCGGCATAGCCTACGGCACAGAAAAACGCCAATGGCTGGAATGGGCAGCAGATGAATTTGCCAAAACCCGTGACGGCAAAAGCATTAAAGTCAAGCTGCTGCCAATGGGTTCACTAGAAGGAGCAAACGCCATAGCCGGCGGCGATCAGCGCGTACATGTGTGGTCCCCTGCCAGCAGCCTGTATAAAGAAATATTCATTCAAAATTGGCAAATTGCTTATGGAATGCAAGATCAACCCATTGCTAAAGAAGAAATTCTGGCTCTAACCCCAATGGTATTGGTAATGTGGAAAGAACGCTACGAAGCTTTCCAACAAAAATACCCAGAATTAACCTTCCGCACTATTGCCGACGCACTGGCAGAAAAAAATGGTTGGGAAGGCATTGCCAACAAACCAGAATGGGGTTTGTTCAAATTCGGACACACCGACCCAACAGAATCCAACAGCGGTTTATTAACACTGCTGCTCATGGCTTACGATCACGCGAAAAAATGCCGCGATTTACAGGTCGCAGATACTATCAATTTGGAGTTTCAAAATTGGTTACAGCGTTTAGAACAAGCCGTCAGCGGTTTATCCAATAGCACAGGCAATCTCATGCGGGAAATGATCCTCAAAGGACCTTCTGCTTATGACGCGCTTTTTGTTTACGAAAATGTCGCCATTGATTACCTAAAAAGTGCGCAAGGACGCTGGGGCACTTTGCAAGTGGTGTATCCAGTACAAAATATGTGGAACGACAACCCCTACTACATTCTCAACACCCCCTGGAGCGACAAAGCACACCAAAACGCTGCTGAAACCTTTCTGGCTTTCTTGCTAAGTGAACCCGTGCAAAAACGCTCATTAGTACATGGTTTTCGCCCCGGTGATCCACAAATTCCGGTAAAAACACCCGACAGCCCTTTTAATCAATACGCACAATATGGACTCAAGGTAGATATTCCTCAAACCTGCGCTTCTCCCAGTCCAGAAGTTATCAACAATTTACTCAGCAGTTGGCAGCGTGCCCGCACTCATTAATCAATACTGGATTCTTTGCAAGGTGATAAATCAAACCAAAAAAGCGCTTTGGAGATTTTTTATGCACGACTATGAAGAACGCATTGATGATATCGAAGTCATGTTAGGACGCATGATTATTGAAAACGACAAAGCACAGCGCCGCCAGGAAAAAACCCTGGCAGCCCTGGAAGCTTCAATTGACCGCTATGAAAAACAGGCGGAAAAACGCGCCGAATTAGAGCGGAAAGCATTAGAAGAATGGCGCAAAACCTGGGAAAAAACCCAACAGGAAGAACGCCAGAATTGGCAAGAAAGACAACAGACAGATCAACTAAACTGGGCAAGAAAGCAAACGGAAGAGTACAAAAGCTGGAAAGAACAGCAAAACCAAGCACATCAGGAATGGATGCAAAAACACCAAGAAGAACAGCGTTCTTGGAAGGAAACACAAAAAGAAGTGCATCGAGAGTGGGTAAAACAACAAGAAGAAGTGCATCAGCAGTGGGCTGCGAAATGGGCAGTAGAACGCAAAGCAGAACAACAGGCTTGGAATAAACGTTGGGGAGAACTCTCGGATAAAATGGGCACTTTTGTTGAAGACATAGTAGCGCCTAATATTCCGCGCATTGCCAAACAACTCTTTGATTGCGAAGAAATAGATGACTTTATGGTACGACGTACCGTGCGCAACAAAAAAGACCCCAGCAAGCGACGCGAATTTGATGTGATTGCTGTGTGCGGTGATAAAGTTTTGCTAAATGAAACCAAATCCAGTATTCGCCTTGAATACATAGATCGTTTTATTGAAATCTTACCGCAACTGCCTGATTATTTTCCTGAATATGCAAATAAAACCCTAGTGCCGGTGTTTTCTTCATTGGGTATATCTCAGGATATAGTCAACTACCTCAGCAAGCATCGTATTTACGCATTAGCAATGGGTGATGAAAACATGCAGTTGCTCAATCAATCTTCAGTAGAAAACTATTGAACCAAGGATGAAAAAACCATGTTAGCCTATCTCAAAGCCGCTTTTTGGTATCGTATCCCAGTGCCCGGGTTAGGCGCTTTACCGCTGAATGTTTTATTGTTCAGTGGATTGCTGATTCTCGGCTTGGGCGAATTTTCGCGTTTTGGTAATGCTGGCTTTTGGTTGCTGGCTGTTGGTTTAGAAGTGCTCTATTTATTTTGGTTGGCAACTAACAGCAGCTTTCAATCTTGGGTGGATGCGCAAGCTTACGAACAAGGCGAAGAACTGCGCTTAGGTGAATTAGAATGGCGGCGTAAAGCCATAGTTGCCAAACTCAATGTACAAAATCGCGGTAAATTTCAAGCATTGCAGCAAAAAATCCAACGCATCAGCGATATAGAAACGAGCAATGGTGGCGAACGCTATTTGTTGGAAAGCAACAAGCTGGCACTACAAAAACTTCAATGGATGTATGCTAAGTTGCTGAGCGCGCAGGAAACTTTACTAGAACACCAAGATAAAGATCGGGGTCAACAATTGCGCCAGGAGATTCAAACCCTAGAAACAGAATTAGCACAAACAGATTTAAGCCGCAGCGCAGAAGAATCTAAACAAGCTACGCTGGAAATTCTACAAAAGCGTCTTGCTAACCATGAACGCAGCCGGCAATACCAAGATGAAATCAATAGCGATCTAGCACGCATTGAAGCACAGGTTGAATTGGCATTAGAAAATGCGCGTTTAAGTGGTAAATCGGAAGCCATCAGCGACAATATCGGATTAGTCAGTTCTTTTTTACAAGAAATGCAAACAGAGTTTGCTGATGATTATCAAAAAGACATCACAGATATTGATGAGTTATTTAAACACTAAAAATCTTAGGTGAAACCATTATGGCAAAAGCAAACAAAAAAGAAAAAACTGTCAACAGCACTATTTGCTTAAATAAAAAAGCAAAATTTGATTACACTTTGGAAGAACGCTTTGAAGCCGGCATAGCATTGCAAGGCTGGGAAGTTAAGAGTCTGCGCTCAGGCAAAGCACAATTGCGCGATGCTTATGTGATTATTAAAGATGCTGAAGCCTTTTTATTGGGCGCTTTAATTAGTCCGTTGGCTACTGTTTCCACACATTTTGTTCCAGAAGACCAGCGCACGCGCAAATTGTTATTGCACCGGCATGAATTAAACAAACTCATAGGTGCGGTAGAACGCAAAGGTAAAGCTTTGATTCCCCTAGCCATGTACTGGAAGAAAGGACGCGCCAAATTAGAAATTGCCCTGGCAGAAGGTAAAAAACTACATGACAAGCGCGATACTGAAAAACAACGCGATTGGAATCGAGAAAAAGAACGCATAATGAAACCTCATTAAGCTCAACCCGTTGGCTTTCCATGAATCTAACCCACCGTATTATTGAACATTTTCAACACAGTTTGGCTGTCAAGCAACAGGCTTTGCAGCTTTTACCCAAGCCCATTGCGCAAGCAGCCACTGCAATGGCGCTTTGCTTACAAAGCGGGCATAAAATCTTAAGTTGCGGCAACGGCGGTTCAGCCGGCGATGCCCAGCATTTTTCTTCAGAATTGCTCAATCGTTTTGAAGTCGAACGCCCGGCTTTGCCCGCTATTGCCTTAACCACAGACACCTCTACCCTGACTTCCATTGCTAACGATTACCACTATGACCGCGTATTTGCGCGGCAAATCGAGGCATTAGGGCAAGCGGGCGACATGCTGTTGGCGATCAGTACCAGCGGCAATTCTGCCAATATTTTGCAAGCCATCCGCGTGGCGCACGCACAAGGCATGAGAGTGGTTTCCTTAAGCGGTAAAGATGGCGGTGCTGCTGCCAAATTGCTACAGGAAAGCGATATTGAAGTGCGCGTCCCCGCCCAATCAACCGCCCGCATTCAAGAAGTACATCTATTGATAATCCATTGTTTTTGCGATCTAATTGATCAGCAATTATTCAGTATTTAAGCGAGAAAAAGGAGAGAAACACATGCAAATGAAAGCAATGCAGTTAGGCAGCATACTGGTGATTGCGGCATTACTGCACGGCTGCGCTGCTGTCGTCATTGGCGCCGCAGCGGCGGGTACGGGTGGTGCGGCTATGACCATGTTATCCGACCGACGGGCTGGCAATATCTCCACTCAAGATGATCAAATTGCCGAAAATATCATCGCCCGCTTAAAACAAGACCCCAGCATTCCTGAAAATGCACGGGTGCAGGTGTTTTCTTTTAACCGCATTGTGTTATTAGCTGGTGAAACTCCAAAAGCCAGTTTACGCAACCAGATTGTCGAAATAGCCCGCGCTGTACCAGGTATTCGCAAGATTCATAATGAAATCATACTGGCAAAACCCCTCGCCAACAGCAGCCAAGAATACGACATGCAAATCCGCATTCGTGGCAGCGCCGCTTTATTTGCTTCTCCTAACGTCAGATCAAGCCAAGTGCATTTAACGGTTTCTAACCAAGTTGTTTACGTCATGGGCTTGCTGACCCGTGCTGAAGCCAATGCTGCGATAGAGGTAGTGCGCAATCTTGATGGCGTAAAGAAAGTTGTTTCTCTGGTTGAATATGTGCGTTTTAAGTAACCAACCGCCATTACGCACTAAAAAACTGCTTAAGATTTTTCATGTATTTTTAAAATCAATAACTTGTGATTTTAATGCGTGATTTTTTTGCATAAGCATTTGTTTTTATTTGGTTTTTATTCGCATCAAATCTACATAGCCATTTGCCTTCCTAATCGCTATGCCGGAGTGTCATAGAACAGTCACCAGGCATAGGTATGCTTTGCGGCTGCTATTTTATTTTTTTCATGCGCATTGGAAATACATGTAATAACGCGAGGAAATTGCTATGCAAGACACACCATTTAGAATGTTACCTATCACTGCGGCGATCATCGCGGCATTGGGTTTAAGTTTGAGTAGTTGCAGCGATGACGATGATGACGAACCTGCGGTCGTTGCCCCCAAAACCATCACTTCCGTTGATTTCACCGAAACCGCCATTCCCAGTGCGAAAGCTGATTTGGTGCGCAATATCACTACGTCCAAAGCGGTTTATACCTACAGCGACGGTAGCAAAGCTGAGTTTCCGCTGAACTATACCAGCCTGTTTAAAACCACCGATAAAGTCGCGGGCGGTGCCAACGAAGCAGCGCGTTTGTACGACATGAACATGCAGCCGCTGTTTGACCTTAATGGCGATCCCGTAGTCGCGGAAACCCCTGATTCTAATAGCTTACTGAACGTAGGCGGCAAGCTGTTTTTAGTGACGCATTTTGAGTACGACAATATTCTGGCGAATGGTAAAGTTGCCTACAAAGTGGAAAACTGGTATTCGCGGATGCCGATGAGCATGGCGCTGACCAGCATCGCGCAAGGCAGCGACGGCAAACTGAGTGCGACGGCACAAAAGCCAATTGATTTCTCCAGCGTCAATGGTTTATGGATTCCTTGCTTTGGCTCGCAAACCCCGTGGAATACCCACTTTGGTTCAGAAGAAGACTATGACATGTACTTTGTCAAAACCGCTCAAGGGCAATACGGCAGCACCACCGTCGCTGGTTTGAAAGCCATGACCGAGGTGTATTTCAAAAACACCAAACAAGCCAATCCCTATCACTACGGTTACATCACCGAAGTGAAAGTCAACGCCGACAGCAGCACCCAAGTCACCAAGCATTACAACATCGGACACGGTACTTGGGAAATGGCGAAAATTATGCCTGACCAACGCACCATTTATTTTGGCGATGACGGCGGCAACGTGCTGATGGCGATGTTTGTGGCAGATAAAGCAGCGGATTTGTCCGCAGGTACGATTTACGCGGCGGTGTGGAATCAAACCGACGATAAAAACGGCGGCACGGCAAATTTAAGCTGGATTAAACTCGGTCACGGCACCCATGCTGAAGCCAAAGCACTGATTGATAAAGGTATTACCTTCTGGGATATTTTCGACACCACGACCGCTGAAGCCACCCCCGATTGGGCAGCACAAGGTTATAAAGCGATTCGTGCGGGTCAATCTACCACCGAATATGTGCGTCTCAAAGCCGGTCAAGAAAAAGCCGCGATGTTCCTCGAAACCCGTCGTTACGCCGCATACTTGGGCGCAACCACTGAGTTCAACAAAATGGAAGGTATCGCGGTCAATGCTAAAGACAAAAAACTTTACATGGCAATGTCTTACATTGACGGCGGCATGAAAGCCGACGCGACTGGTCCAGTGGATCACATCAAAGTAGCGAAGCTGAATGCGGGCGGCACTTATGAAATCGGCTTAGCCAGCGGTCAAAAAGACAGCAGCGGCGCGGCGATTAACAGCGATTGGGTAGGCATGGCCATGCACATCCCCGCTGCCTTAGTCGGTGAAGACATTGCAGCGGACGCGGCAGGCAACACAGCAAATCCAACAAAAGTCGGCAACCCCGACAATATTTTCTTTGCTGAAAAAATGCGTACCCTGTTCATCGGCGAAGACTCAGGCACACACGCCAACAACATGGTGTGGGCGTACAATGTTGACACTAAAAAGCTGACCCGCATCATGCACCTCGCCAGCGGCGCGGAATCCACTGGCTTGCAAGTGGTGGAAAACATGAACGGTCACGCTTACATCATGAGCAACAACCAGCATCAAGGCGATTGGGTCAGTGCCATGCCCGCCGCGCTGAAAGCGGAATTGGAAGCTGAAGCCAAAGCGCAATACGGCGTGAACCAACACGGTACGCCAAACTTCTATCTAGAAGCGCATGTTGGCTATCTCGGCGGGATGCCGGGGCTGTAATGATTTATTGATGTATCGCTGATTGAAGCCTCGTTACTGTTCTTAATGGTAACTGGGCTTTTTTAATGGGATTTTAGGAAAATTGTTGTAGGGGCAGAAAATTTTCTGCCCCTCTGCCCCTACAATTTTCGTTTGATATTTTCTAGGAGGACGTATGATGTTAAAGGGAAAAAATAGGGTTTGGACATTGCTTATCGCCGCCCTACTACACGGCTGCGGCGGCAGCGACGACGAAACCACGCCTGTTGTCCCACCTGCGGCGGAAAAAACCCCGCTGCTCGGCGAGTTAATCAACCGCACCACCTTTGCCAATCCCTACGCCCACATTCCCGCGCAATGCTATATCGAAACATCCGGCGGCACACAAAACGCCTGCTTATTCTGCCACAGCAACGGCGCATTCAAACTTGGCTTAGGCAACAACAACCCGCAAGCGGGCTATGAACCCATCGTCGGCAATTTGCAACTAGAGTACGCCTTCGTCGCGCTCAATTATCCGCATGTCGTCAACGGTAGCCGGATGCCTTGGGAAAACACCTTGCAGCCAGAAAAACTCCGTGCTGCCCTGCGACAAACTCAGGGCGCGAACAGTGACCCCGCTACTTGGGATATGCAACGCTACATCCGCGAAGACAACTGGAGCGCGGCGTACCAACAGCGCCCCGCTTCGCCGCTAGACTGGGACAGCGGCATAGACAGCCCGTTTCGACTCTTTCCCGGTCTCGACCCCGCTGATTTACCCGCCGATGCCGACGGCTTTATACGCAGCAACAAAGCGCAAAACGGACACTTTCACGACGGACAGGGCTACCAAACCGGTTGGCGAGCGGTCAACTTCATGCCCTACGGCATTTTCACGCCGCATTCAGGCAGCGTGTCCGGCATTTACCTGCGCTTGCCGAAAATTTTCATGCAAAACGCCCAAGAACAATTCGATTTAGCGATTTATCAAGCCAATCTGGATTTAGTCGCCCGCGCCATACAAGACCGCCTGCGTGACGACGACAAAACCTACCAAGGCGCGGCGACTAAAATAACCGTACAACGCGGCTTATACCCGCTCGGCACTGAGATTGCCCACCCGCTGCACTATGTAGATGTCGCCGCCGACGGTACAGACCCCAACATCAGCCCCTTCCCCGGCACCCGCTCGCGGCGCGTCAAAGAAATCCGCTACATGTACAAATACCAAGCCTACGACCCCACCGCCGTTGCACCCGGCAACAAAAGCGAAACCGCACCGATTTACGCCCACCGCCAACAAGGTTGGATAGACAACGGCGCAGGCTGGTATCTCGCGGGCTACATCGAAGCCGCCGACGGCGCGTTACGCCCCCAAACGCCCAGTGAACTGACCCAATGCGTCGGCTGTCACAGCGGCAACGTGTACCAAGCAGGCGCAATCCACGCACCGATGAACTCCGGCACCGGCAACACCATAGACAGCACCTGGAGCTTCCCGCGCCAATGGCGTGACGGCGGCTGGGCGGAAATGAACTATTTTGGCTATCGCGCCGACCGCCAAGCCAGCGCCGATAACACGCCTGGCGCGGCAACCAGAACCGGCGATCCCATCAATCGCGGACACCGACAAGGCGAATTCAAATTCTTCCTCGATCACGTCGTCGGCGCGAGCTTATACGGCGACATGCCCGACGCAATGGAAACCTTTTTAGCCGCACAGATTCAAACGGCGAAAGGTTACAGCACCCACTGGTTGCCGCTAGACACCCGCAGCGCAGAAAGCCTACTTGCCAGCCAACAACAACGCCTACGCCTGATACGAGAACTGACCCAAGGCGGCGACTACCTAGATACCCAAGGACACATCCAAGCGGCACTCCTCTACCCGCCGCAACGCGCCAGCCTTGACGGTGCGGCACGCTACCGCCAAGTCGTCGTCACACAACGCTACGACCTCGGCAAAGACGTATTTCCCGACACCCCCTTCACCCTCCGCTACTACCGCCGCTCGCCAGAAGCGTTCAGCCACCAAGACGGACGCGCCTACCAACTCGGCGAAATCATCACCGACCGCCCGATTGACACCGAACCGACCCGCTTCACCTACGGCTACGGCATAGACAAAACCCTCATTGACGAAAACCGACCCTTTGACCAAGGCGGCACCTACTACGCCGACTACGTGCCGTTATTGGAATAAAAGCAAAAGCAAGGAGACGCATCCCTCCGCGTTGCCTTTTTCCTTATGTCCCATGACGCTATCGCTTATGCGACCTATACGGGTTATTGCAAACGTAAAAAATTTTGTTATAGTGGCAATAACCTGTATTTAATGGAGTTTATGTTGATGCAGGGAATTTTTAGAAATTTATAGACCGCAAATGTGGTCGAATTCAAAGTTAGGTTGAAAAAAGAGAAATTCCAATGAATAGAATTGGGTTACTTAATGTTCTTAAGTCTCTGTCTAGACCGCAATTGCTTGAAGTGGTTTTTACTTTAGAATCTGAGCATAATGGACTTAGCCCGGTAGGGTGGGCAAAATGTCGCGGCATACGCATCAACTTAAGCCCGCGTCATTTTATCCCTCATGACGTCTGCGATGCG
>DYPD01000176.1:0-1907 GCA_020720115.1 Thiomargarita sp.
TTAAAAGAGTTGCAATCGGAGCCGACCACGGCGCGTATGACGCAAAAGAAGCTATCAAACAATATCTTCAAACAGTCGGCTATACGGTTGTGGATTGCGGAACCAAAAACAGCACCGAAAAAGTTGATTATCCCGATTTTGCAGTTGCCGTTTCACGAAAAGTAAAATCCGGCGATTGCGAACGCGGCATTATGCTCGACGCTGCAGGAATCGGTTCGTCCATGGTTTGCAATAAAGTAAAAGGCATCCGAGCGGCACTCTGTTGGAGCGAAAAAACGATTCTGAACAGTCGCTTACACAACAACGCCAACGTATTGACAATGGGTACTTTACAACATTCAATCAACGACATGTGTTTTTTTGCAAAACTTTGGCTCGAAACAAAATTTGAAGGCGAACGCCATTGGACAAGAATAAACAAGATGATGGCTGTTGAAAAAACAAATTAAATACTCATTTTAAACAGCTCATTTTCAATATAAAGAAATTTTTAAATCAAAATAAATGGAACAAAACGAATTAGTTGACAAAATTACGAAAGAAGTAATGAGTCGTATTAACGAAAAGATGAAAAATCAAGTTTCAACAAAACAAGACTCGACCGTTGCAAATCACGGATTTACCGCCGCAAAATTGGCACGCTATATTGACCACACGTTACTGAAACCCGAAGCTGTTCAAAGTCAGTTCGATAACCTCTGCGAAGAAGCTAAAAAATACAACTTTTTTTCGGTTTGTGTAAATTCATCGTGGGTTTCGTATGTTGCCAAAAAACTTCGCGGAACCGGCGTAAAAGTATGTTGCGTTATCGGATTTCCGTTAGGCGAAATGGACAGCCAAAGCAAGGCTTTTGAAGCTCGCAATGCCATAGACAACGGCGCGCACGAACTCGACATGGTCATAAATATCGGCAAATTAAAATCGAAAGATTTAAAATACGTTGAAGAAGATATCAGGGCAATAAAACGCGCTTGTCGGCAAAATACAATCCTGAAAGTGATTATCGAAACATCGCTTCTCACGGAAGAAGAAAAAGTTTTGGCTTGCGAAATCTCTAAAAAAGCCGATGCCGACTTTGTAAAAACGAGCACAGGATTTACGCCCGGCGGCGCAACCGTTGCGGATATCACATTAATGCGACGCGTTGTCGGTCCGAATATCGGCGTAAAAGCCAGCGGCGGAATCAAAGATTTCAACCAAGCGGTTGCGCTAATTAATGCCGGAGCAAATCGTATCGGAGCAGGTTCAAGCGTAACGATAATTTCGGGAGGCACAGCACAAGGTCCTTACTAACAGGCTATTACAAAATAGATATTTCTGCTTATTCGGAAGGAATCTATTTTTGAGAGTTTATTCAAATAAAAATGTTTCGACGGTAAAAGTCATGAAACAGGAACACTTAAAGAAAGCCCGTTGTATATTTCGGGCTTTTTTTGTAATTTTGTAACCATAAAAACAGTCATGGAAAGTTTAACAATATATGTAAAGGATAAAGCACATATTGATTTTTTATATCAATTTTTACAACACCTTGATTTCGTTGTAATGCCTACCGTTACAACCAAAAAAAGAAAAAATACGGAATATGATTTTTTTAAATCAGCCGGTTTGTGGAAAGACAGGAAAATATCGCAAGAAGATTTAAGATATAAAGCATGGAAAAAGGTCTAATTCTTTGTGATACAAATATTCTGATAGAATTTTACAAAAAAAATGTAACAATTATTGAAGAATTAGAAAAAATCGGTACACAAAATATAGCAATCAGTCCGATAACCGCTGGCGAGCTTCTTTTTGGCGCTTTAAATAAAAAAGAAGTTCAAGTCATAAAAAGAGATACCGAACATCTTATACTATTACATATCAACGAAATAATCAGTAAGAAATTTATAGAATTGATGATAAAA
>DYPD01000176.1:2007-3080 GCA_020720115.1 Thiomargarita sp.
ATTTTCCCGGCAATGGTCAGCAATACATTTGACATGGCAAAAACCGGTTTTGAAATTTCTCTCGGACTTACCGGAATGCTTACGCTTTGGATGGGACTCATGCGCATCGGCGAAAACGGCGGCGTGATTCGGATGTTTTCAAAGTTAGTCAATCCGTTTTTTAGTCGATTGTTTCCTGATTTGCCAAAAAATCATCCCGCACACGGCAGTATGCTGATGAATTTTGCCGCCAACATGCTCGGTTTGGACAACGCCGCCACACCCGCCGGGCTCAAAGCCATGCAAGAATTGCAGGAGGTCAATCCGAAAAAAGACACAGCATCGAATCCGATGATTATGTTCTTGGTTCTCAATGCTTCCGGCTTGACGATTATTCCGATAAGCATTATGGTGTACCGCGCTCAACTCGGTGCCGCCGACCCTTCGGATGTGTTTATTCCGATTTTGTTGGCAACGTTTTTTTCTACAATTGCAGGTTTAATCACAGTTTCTATCTTTCAGAAAATCAACTTGTTTGATAAAGTTATTTTGACTTATCTCGGAGGCTTGTCGCTCATTATTGCCGGAATTATTTGGTATTTATCAAGTTTATCTAAAGACGAAATTCAAATCGTTTCATCGGTTGCGAGCAATGTGATTCTGTTTTCAATCATCAGTTTTTTTATCATAAATGCAGCCATAAAAAAAATTAACGCCTACGAAGCCTTTATCGACGGCGCAAAAGACGGGTTCAACATTGCTGTAAAAATCATTCCGTATTTGATTGCAATTTTGGTTGCAGTCGGCGTGTTTCGCACTTCCGGAGCAATGGATTGGCTGGTGCAAGGCATAGCTTGGCTGTTTTCTTTGGTCGGAATTGATACCGCATGGTTTGAAGCCTTGCCGACTGCGCTGATGAAACCACTCAGCGGCAGCGGCGCACGCGGCATGATGATTGAAACCATGAAAACGCACGGAGCCGATTCATTCGTTGGGCGTGTGTCTTCGGTCATACAAGGTTCGGCGGATACTACTTTTTATATATTGGCAGTTTATTTTGGTTCTGTCGGAATTAAACACACCAAATATGCACT
>DYPD01000176.1:3180-5771 GCA_020720115.1 Thiomargarita sp.
AAACATAATATAGAAATCATGGCGCCCGTAGGTTCGTGGGAATCGTTACGCGCTGCTATTCAAGCGGGTGCTAATTCGGTTTATTTCGGTATCGAACAACTAAATATGCGGGCAAAATCGTCAAATAATTTTACAACCGACGATTTGAAAGAAATTGTGCGCATTTGCAACGAAGCGGGCATGAAAAGTTATCTGACAATTAATACGATTATCTACGACCACGATATTCGGTTGATGAAACAAATCGTGGATATCGCCAAAGCAAGCGGAATTACTGCGCTCATTGCTTCCGACCAATCCGTTATTCATTACGCACGCACACAAGGTGTTGAAATTCATGCTTCTACACAATTAAATATCAGTAATATTGAAACATTGAAGTTTTATTCCATGTTTTGCGATGTTGTGGTGTTGGCGCGCGAGCTTAGCATGAAGCAAGTTTCGCATATTTCGCAACAAATTAAGGACGAAGATGTGCGCGGACCAAAGGGCGAACTCATTCAAATTGAGATGTTTGCACACGGCGCACTCTGCATGGCTGTATCCGGAAAATGTTACCTGAGTTTACACGAAGAAAACTCGTCGGCAAATCGCGGCGCATGTTTGCAAACCTGTCGAAAACCGTATCTGGTTACAAACAAAGAAACCGGTTACGAGTTGGAAATCGACAATGAATACATCATGTCGCCCAAAGATTTGATGACCATAAACTTTTTAGACAAAGTTTTGGACGCCGGCGTAACTGTTCTTAAAATCGAAGGACGCGCACGCCCGGCAGAGTACGTTTATACAGTTGTAAGTTGCTATCGCGAAGCTGTTGAAGCAATTTTCGACGGAACTTTCAGTGAAGATAAAATTGCAAATTGGATAGAACGCCTTAGCACAGTGTATAATCGCGGATTTTGGGACGGTTATTATCTTGGCAGAAAACTCGGCGAATGGAGCAAAGATTATGGCTCCAAAGCTACAAAACAAAAAACATATATTGGCGTGTGTTCTAATTATTTTGCAAAAATCGGCGTGGCGGAATTCAAAATGCTTGCCGCCGAACTTAATGTCGGCGACGAAATTTTGATAACCGGAACCACAACCGGCGTGATTCAAACACACGTTTCAGAGTTGCGCCTCGACTTGAATCCGGTTCCGAGCGTTAAAAAAGGCGACCTTATTTCTATCCCAATTTCAGAAAAAGTAAGACGAAACGATAAATTGTATCTTATCACAAACGTATGACAAAAATATCTTGAAACATTTAGCAAAAATAGGCTAAAACCGACAAGAATTTGTAATTTTGCAACGATTTTTTTAGACAATTTCATGCAAAATACAAACAAACGATTTTCGGCACTCGACAGACCCGAAACGATTCGACAAATTTCTGAAACGAAACTTGACCTGCTCATTATCGGCGGCGGTATTACAGGCGCAGGCATCGCGCTGGATGCTGCTTCACGCGGGATAAGTTGCGCTGTTCTCGAAATGCAGGACTTCGCGCAAGGCACAAGCAGCCGTTCGACAAAATTGGTGCACGGCGGTTTGCGCTATCTCGAACAACTCGAACTCGGTCTTGTGCGCGAAGTCGGTTTGGAACGTGAAATTGTCCACACAAATGCCGCCCATATTGTGATACCCGAAAAAATGATTTTACCGATTATCGACGGCGGAAATCTGGGCGAATTTACAACTTCCGTTGCATTATTTTTATATGATTTCTTGGCAGATGTGAAGAAAGAAGAGCACAGAAAAATGCTCACACGTGAAGAAACTCTTGCAAAAATACCGCTCATTGACAGTCCGTTACTAAAATCAGGCGCGTTGTATTATGAATATAAAACCGATGACTCGCGTTTAACCATTGAAGTTTTGAAAAAAGCTCGAGAATACGGTGCTTTTGCGCTAAATTATTTTAAAGCCGAAAGTTTTATCTACGAAAACTGGAACGTAATCGGCGTTAATGCGGTCGATTTGCGCACGAACGAAAAACATAAACTTTTTGCAAAAAATATTGTAAACGCCACCGGTCCATGGGTGGACAGCTTGCGCGATAAAGATAACTCGCTAAAAGGCAAGCGCATACATCACACAAAAGGTGTCCATATCGTGGTAAGCAAAGCGCGGTTTCCGCTGAACCACGCCATGTATTTCGACAACGGCGACAAGCGTATGATTTTTGCGGTGCCGCGCCAAAATATTGTGTACATCGGCACAACAGACACCGATTATACAGACCAACTTGAAAATCCTGCAGTTACTCGTGCTGATGTTCAATACATTCTTGCAGCCGTAAATCGAATCGCACCGACCGTAAGTTTAGAGCTTTCCGATGTAAAATCGGCTTGGGCAGGTTTACGTCCGCTTATTCATGAAGACGGGAAGGCTCCTTCCGAACTTTCTCGCAAGGACGAAATTTTTGTATCCAAATCCGGACTGATTTCAATCGCCGGAGGGAAACTCACAGGCTATCGTGTTATGGCTAAAAATGTTACATCGCTTGTTATGAATAACTTGGTAAAGTCTGAAAATAGAAAAAATATAACTTGCCAAACTAAAAATATGCGTTTGTCCGGCGGCGAATTTCCTTTTTACCCGGA
>DYPD01000177.1 GCA_020720115.1 Thiomargarita sp.
TCTCCTTGATTTTTATTCATATTATACCACCTTTTTTCTTAACTTAATGCCATTGGGCTACTCGACCGGGTTAAAGCACCAAACTGAATATTCGCCTCAAGTGGCGTAAAATTAAATTTTCCCTGTAAAAATATGCTTGACTTGAGAGACGGTATCTACACGGCTAATCTTGCCAGCTTACTACCTTGCCATTTTCTAAATAGACATATGTTGGTTTAGAGTATTTATTTAGCGTTCCGTAGACATATTGTTCGCGAACACCATATTGATTAACAGTTCTATTTTTTTTCCTAGGACTGCCCCATGAAGCAATCAAAGCGCCCTCAGACATGCCTATTTTTATTTGTCTTTCTTTAATTAACTGTATTTCTTGCTCTGTAAGCAAACCACGCTTTTTAGCCTCTTGGAACATTTCATTTGTTCGATAGACAAAGTTTTCAGCTCTTAACCCTGTCATTAAGACTTTATCAGATACAGTAGGTAAATCTTTAGCATCTATTCTAAATATAGCACAGCCACTTTAAATCAAAACTAATACAATAATTGCAATAATTGAAAGCTTCATAAATTACTCCTTAATTTTTAATTAAAAAAACGGTAGTGGTGCAATGAGCAAGGTAGGATGCGCTGACGAGTAGGAAGCGCATCATTCAATAAAGAAAAGATGCGCTACATTGTGCACATCTAAAACTTTCTCCGCCCAAAAGCGGAGAAGGTTTCATTCTACACCGCCTGTATCATCTCTGTCACCTGATAATCTCCCTCAGTCAACTTGGCTTGTGCTGCGGCTAGGCGTGCGATAGGCACACGCGGAGCGGAGCAGGAGACGTAGTTGAGTTTGATGTGGTGACAGAAGCGGATGGATTGCGGGTGTCCGCCTTGTTCGCCGCAGATGCCGACTTTTAAGCCGGGTTTGGTTTGGCGACCCCAGTTGACGCTTAAGCCCATGAGTTGCCCGACGCCTTTGACATCTAGCACTTCAAAGGGATTGTCGTGGAGAATGCCTTTTTCGGTGTAAAGCGGGAGGAATTTGTTTTCTGCGTCTTCGCGTGAGAAGGAGAAGGTGGCTTGGGTGAGGTCATTGGTGCCGAAGGAGAAGAAATCTGCTTCTTTGGCGAGATGTCCGGCACGCATACAAGCACGCACTACTTCAATCATGGTGCCGAATTTGAATTCGAGTTTAACCCCGTATTCATTTTCTACTTGGGCTTTGAGTTGATCTACGCGGATTTTAACAAAGCGTAGTTCTTCTAAGGTACAGACTTGTGGCACCATGATTTCTACTTGTGCATTGACGCCTTCTTTAATACATTCGGCTTCAGCTTCTAATACGGCTTGAATCTGCATGGTGTAGATTTCGGGGTAGGTAATGGCAAGCCGCACACCGCGATGTCCGAGCATGGGGTTGACTTCAAACAGTTCTCGTACCTTGTTGAGCATGTGTTGTTTTTTGGCGATGGCTTCTTCCACTAGCTGTTCGCCGTCGGGGTTGAACGGGGTGTCGGGATGCGCGGGCAGGTTGGCGTCGTTGGGGCGCAGGATGCGTAGGGCGTTGTAGAGGACGTCTACCCCGTGTATGTCTTTGCGCAGTTGTTGGAGGTCGGTGATGTCTTCTTCAAGTTGGCGCTCGGTGGGCAGAAATTCGTGGATTGGTGGGTCGAGCAGGCGCACCGTGACGGGGTTGGGTGACATGGTTTTGAACAGGGATTTGAAGTCGGCGCGTTGCATTTTGCGTAGGCGATCCAGCGTTTCTTCGCGCTCAGCAAGGTTGTCGGCGAGGATCATGCCGATCATGTAGGGCAGGCGGTCGCTGTCGTTGAACATGCGTTCGGTGCGGCATAAGCCGATGCCCATTGCGCCGTAGTTGCGGGCTTGGAGCGCTGCATCTGGGGTGTCGGCGTTTGCCATGACTTTGAGTTCGGCTATTTCGTCTGCCCAAGACAGTAGGGTGCGCAATTCTTTGGAGAAATCCGGTGGGACGGTTTCAATTGCACCCAGGTAAACCTCGCCCGTACCGCCGTTGATGGTGATAAATTCGCCTTCTTTGATGACCATGTTGCCGATTTTGGCGAGGCGTTTTTGTACGTCAACTTGGATGCCTTCCGCACCCGCGACACAGGCTTTGCCCATGCCGCGTGCGACTACTGCGGCGTGGGAGGTTTTGCCACCGCGACTGGTGAGGATGCCTTGTGAAGCAAAAAAGCCGTGAATGTCTTCGGGGCGGGTTTCTTCGCGCACCAAAATGACTTTTTCGCCGGCACGTCCCATGAGTTCAGCACGGTCGGCGTCGAATACGCATTTGCCCGCTGCCGCACCAGGCGAGGCGGCTAAGCCAATAGCGATGGGTTTGTCTTCGGCTTTGGGCGATAAACGCGGATGCAGTAGTTGTTCAAGCAACTCGGGTTTAACGCGCATAATGGCTTGCTCTTTCGTCAATAAACCTTCTGCGATCATTTCTACTGAAGTACGCACCATTGCCGCAGCATTCATTTTACCGTTGCGTGTTTGTAAGCAATACAATACACCTTTTTCTATGGTGTATTCGTAGTCTTGTACTTCTTTGTAATGGTTTTCTAATTTGTTACGCAGTTCTACCAGTTGTTTGTACATTTCTGGCATTTCTTTTTCTAATTCGGCAACGGGTTTAGGCGTGCGGATACCGGCAACCACATCTTCCCCTTGTGCATTAGTTAAGTATTCGCCGTACATGACATTTTCACCGGTGCCCGGGTCGCGGGTGAAGCCTACGCCGGTGGCAGAATCATTGCCCATGTTGCCAAATACCATTGAGACGACATTCACCGCTGTGCCGTTTGCCATGTCTGGCGTGATATTGAACTCGCGGCGATAATCTACGGCGCGTTTGCCGCCCCAAGAATTAAACACGGCTTTGATGGCGATTTCCAGTTGTTCAAACACATCTTCAGGGAAGTCGCGTCCAGTGTTTTCTTTAACGACAATAAGAAAAGCTTCGCTGATGCTTTTCAAGTCTTCTGCACTTAAACCCACATCCGCACTGACACCCGCACGTTTTTTGGCTGCGTCAAAGGGTTCGTCAAAGGCTTTGTCGGGAATGCCTAAAGCGACTTTGCCAAACAGTTGAATAAAGCGACGATAAGCATCGTAGCCAAAGCGTTCATTTTTGGTTTGTTTAATCAACCCTTGCAAGGTGTTTTTATTCAAGCCCAGGTTCAAAATGGTATCCATCATGCCCGGCATGGACATCGCAGAACCAGAGCGCACCGACACTAATAAAGGATTGTCGGCATTACCAAAACCTTTGCCGGTGGATTTTTCGACTTCTGCCATGTGCTCTCGCACTTGTTCCATGACGCCAGCAGGTAATGAATGATCAGGAGTATCTAAATAAGTTAAGCAGGTGGCAGTGGTAATGACAAAACCGGGCGGAACATTTAAGCCGATTTGTGTCATTTCGCACAGGTTTGCGCCCTTGCCGCCTAACAGATGTTTATTTTTGCCGTCACCGTTGTTGAATGAATAAACGAATTGAGTAGTCACTGCGAGTTCCTCCTAGGAAAATGATAGATTGTATTAGTCTGATACTGGGGTTTTCTGCTTATCTTGTTTATTAAACAACAGAAAACCAAAAATACACAAGTTGCTATGGATTGATGAAGCATAGGCTAGGTACAAACTGTAATGAATTGCTTGGCTCATCAATGGTTTTTATATGCGCTGGTGCTGTTGTTAGCACCTGCTGTTTGTATGTTGAATTTCTGTGGCTGTCAACTGTATTTAGCTTATAGCCTCTAACAATACTAGCAACTTATTGGCAAAATTATTTGATTTTTTAATAAAATCATTGGGCTAGTATTTGCACTTTGGTTTGGCTTGTTGGCAGTTGATTATTCAGTTTGAGCCGTGTTGAGGTTTTGCGTAATATCCACGCATCCATCCACAGGAGCGCCTTATGAAACTCATCAAACTCCGCTGAACTGGGACGGCAACCAGCGCCATATCCTGGCGGCGATAGCCGCTGCTAAGCAGCAACAGGTAGATATTTTGTGCCTGCCGGAACTCTGCATTAGCGGCTACGGTTGCGAGGATGCGTTTTTGGGTACGGGTCCCTTGCAACAGGCGTTGCGTGTGTTGCAAGAGGTTGTGCCGCACACCTTGGGCATTATCGTCGCAGTCGGGCTGCCGGTGCTGCATCAAAACCGCGTGTATAACTGCGCTTGTTTGCTGGTCAATGGGCAAATCGCGGGTTTTGTTGCCAAGCGTTTTTTGCCGGGCGATGGCATTCATTACGAGCCGCGCTGGTTTCATCCCTGGTCTGAAGGGGTGCGCGATAGTCTGTTTGTCGCTGGGCGCGAATATCCGTTTGGCGATATGTATTTTAACCCGTAGGCGGATAAGGCGCGTCTTTTTGCGCCGCCATCCGCCATTTCAGAGCCTCCAAATGTCGCATACTTCGGCAAGCTCAGCACAAGTGACGCTATCGCTTAATGCGACCTACGCGAGCTTCTTACAAATAGCCAATTTATGATTAAGCGGAAAGGGATTAAATGATGAGTGAAAACCTACCTGAGCTTGGAAATAAGTGCATTGATTATTTAACTACTACATTGGCAGCAATAGCCCCTGTTGTTGGTCCGATTATAGCCGAAGTAGTACGCGAGATAATTCCTGGCCAAAGACTTGATAGAATAGAAAAATATGCACAAATTCTAAACTCAAAAATTTCACACCTATCTTACGATAGCTTACGATTACAGCTAAATAATGAAAATTTTACTGATTTACTTGAGGATGGACTAAGGCAATCAGCAAAATCAACAAGCGATGAAAGAAAAGAGTATATTGCTTCAATTGTAGCGAATGGAATTGCGTCAGATAAAATAGACTTTTTTGAGATAAAACAGCTTCTTAGGATTCTTGGTGAAATAAATGATATTGAAGTTATCTGGCTAAGATTTTACATGGTAGAAGAACTTAATGGGGATACTGAATTTAGAGAAGCTCATTCTAAAATACTAGAACCTATTTTGGTGTATTTGGGGCTTGATAAAGATGCTCCAGAACTAGAAAAAGCACCGCTACAATGGAGTTATAAAGAGCATCTTGCCCAGCTTGGGCTATTAGAAATAAAGCATGAGATTGATAGAAAAACAGGATTATTGAAGATTGATAGAGATGGACAATTTAAGGTTAAAGGCTATGAACTGACAAGCTTGGGGAGATTATTGCTTAAGTATATTGGTCTTACAGATAATGGATTTACGCCAAAAACATAGGGACATACCTGAATATGATAACCGAATCCCAACAAGCCGAAATCCAAGCCAGGCAGCACAAGACTATTGAAAAAATAAGAAAACGGTAGTGGTTTTATAAAAATGAGCGTATCCACAACTCAACCTAACCCAGCCAGTTTTGGAGCGATATTTAAATTATAATGGTGAATAAAATACCAGATAGCACCCATGTGATTCTCTATTTTTACTTCGACTTTGCTTACTTCGGCTACCCTTCGACTACGCTCAGGGCAACGCGCTTATTCAGCACAAGCAGCACAAGCTTTGAAAAAGATAAGCTCCCCAAAAACCTGTGCTGCTTGTGCTGAGCGGAGCCGAAGCAAGCAAAGTCGAAGCATCAGTATACACAACCGCACATTGACGATACACAGCAGGTAATGAACGCCACAACTTCTTCGCGCTTTCCTCGCTTCTGTCACCAGCCCTGTTAAGGTGAGTAATTTACTGTAAAATAAGTCCTATTTTTATAATCAA
>DYPD01000178.1 GCA_020720115.1 Thiomargarita sp.
GCTATAAGGGCTTATCTTGCAAAACCTTTGTACTTGTTGCAACCAACTGCGTAATGCCTAAGTACAATTGATTTTTGTGCCTATACAGGACAGCGGTTTTTTTGGATTGCCTTGACTCTTTTGCAAAACATGTAGGTTTCAGGCAAAATTCAGAAAAGCTTTAGAAGCCCTGATTTTTGTCAAGTGTGTGTCCTAAAACAAACTCTTTTTGTTCTTGTTGCTGAAGAAGGTGGAAAATCCTTATGCCCACGCAATTACCCTTATCTTTTAATTGGCAAGTGCCAATCTATTCTTTCAGTAATTACGAGGCAGAATCTAATCAATTCGCGTATCAGTCTTTATTACAATTTCTGCAAGGTGAGAATGGGCAGTGCTTGTTTCTGTGGGGAAGTGCGGGTACTGGGAAAACGCACTTATTGCAAGCCGCTTGTAAATATGCTTCTCAACAGGGCGCAACGCCGGCTTACTTGCCGTTTTCTGAATTGCGTGCTTATTCGCCAGAAGTGTTGGAGGGGATTGAGGAACTTGATCTGGTGTGCATTGATGATATTCATTTGATTGCGGGGTTGGAGCAGTGGGAGCACGCTTTGTTTGTTCTGTTCAATCGCTTGCGCGAAACCCGTACTTTGTTGTTAATCAGTGCCGTTGTCGCACCGCAAGCCTTGGGTTTGCAGTTGGCTGATTTAAGTTCGCGCTTGGCGTGGGATGGCGTATTCATGCTGGAGTCGCCCGCAGATGATACTAAGATACGGATTTTACAGCATTATTCTGCTGAGCGTGGGATGGATTTATCGGAATCCGTTGCTATCTATTTGTTAAAACAGCGTCCTGCTAACTTAAACATCTTGATTCACTGGGTGGAACGATTGGATTATGCTTCACTGGCGAATAAGCGGCGTTTAACTTTGTCCTTTGTGCGCAAATTTCTTAACAGTCAAAGCTAATCCACTTTTTCTTCTTTCGCCTGCGGGCGTATTTCTTCGACATGCAGGTTAAAGTGTCCATTGCGACAATCCGCAAAATAATGCTGTAGCGCACGGCTTACAACCTGAAAGGCAATTGTTTGCCAGGGAATTTCGGTTTGGCGGAATAATTTTACTTCTAGGCTTTCGACGCCTGGGGCAAATTCCAAGCTTTGTAATTGTCCGCGAAACAGCATGTATACTTGGCTAATGTGGGGAATGCTGAATACTGCATAGAGCTGTACTATGGTGACTTTTGCTTGGGCTTCTTCCCAGGTTTCTCGTTCAGCGGCTTGTTGCAGTGTTTCGCGGTTTTCCATAAAGCCGGCGGGCAGTGTCCATAAGCCGTAGCGGGGTTCAATAGCGCGGCGGCAGAGGAGGATTTGATCTGCCCATTCAACAATGCAGCCAGCGATAATTTTGGGGTTTTGGTAGTGAATAGCGCCGCAGCTTGCGCAGATGTCACGCGGTAAGTGATCGCCATCGGGGATTTTGTGGACAATTTTTGCCGAGCCGCATTCGCTACAATAGTTCATTATGACCTCATCAATCGGTTAAAAGGTGGATACAAGCCGCTTGCCACTAATCCCGCTCTTGTTACCATTAATCAGAATAAATACTTAATTACATTAAACTTTCATGAAACTCTTGAGTGACTCTGTGAGTTTCTGTGTGCCATAATGTACACTTCGGAGCTTATAGGAAAAGGCGTATAAGCGCCTTGTACCGCGTTCAAATCCGGCTTTCAATGCTCATCTGATGCCGTTGTTTTTTGCAATTTGCAGGGTATAGCACATGTATAGGTTTACTGTTTCTCAGCCAATTTTGTTGAATAAGCCTTTTCCTACTCATTTTTCTGCATCTATGGCTGATTTGCAATCGTCTGAAGTGGCAGACAGGCTGCCTGTCGCTGTCGCTCAGAGTGCGCCAGATGTACCTGCGTTGTTTTTACCAACGCCTGCCCAATTGCCCGCACCAGCAGGTAATGCGCCGCTTCAGGTGGCGGCAAATACGGCTTTACCAGCGGTCAATACCCCTTCTGCGGCGGGGATTTCTACACCGCAGATCGGGCTGGTGACTATGCTGGTGAAGGGACCTGTCATTGCGCAAAATGGCGATCTGGTGCGCCCTCTGTACAAGGGCGCGGCAATTTATCTCAACGATACCATCATGACCAGTGCGGGCAGCTACGTCAAAATTACCCTGCAAGATGGCACCTTGTTTCAGCTAGGTCCCGAGTCTCGCGCCACTTTGGAATTATTTGTCTTGCATCAAGATTCCTCTACACATGGTAGCGAGTTTACCGCCAGTGTACACAAGGGCTTGTTTAGCTTTACACAAAACAGCAGCACGGAAGACAATCATTCGCTTCATCTCATCAAAACCCCGGTCGCTCACCTCAATCTGTACAACAGTGAAATTGAGGGACGGGTAGAGTCCGATGGTTCTACAACCCTGCTGCACCGCACGGGGTTTGTGGACATTACCACAGTGCATCAAAGCGATAGCCTGCAACCCTCGCAAGCGGGTTTGGTGCTCTCTATTTCAGCAACTCAGGCGACGATACAGATAGCGCCCCCCGCAACGGAAGTGGTGTTTCGTGAGCAAGTCTCGGCGCTGCATACGATGACGAATCAGCCTGCGCCCCTGACCAGCACTGCGACTGAGGCAAGCCAGACAACCGAAGTGGTTAAAGCAATGCCCGTTGCCGAGGTAGCCAGCATCCCCACCGCGCCAGCGCATACCGAGGCAGCGCAACAAAGCCGGGACGCAACTCAGTCTGCACCCGCCACGTCTCCTGTTGTCGCTAGCGCCAATCACAGCACCGAAAACCCAGCAACCGCTCAAGTCAGCGTATCAACGCCAGTCGCCACTGCCGTTGTTTCTGCGCCCGTTGTGCAACCTGTCCGGCCCACAACCAGCAGCCAGGCAAATAACACCAGTAGCGCACAACAAACACCAAGCAATGCAACGCCCAGCGATAAAACCAGTGGGCAACAGGTGGCGTTGCTTGATACGGATAGCACGTTGCTGACAGAGCAACAACCAACCGCGCATCGGCGTACTTTGTTGCCTAGCAGCCATGACAGTGAGCCACAACCTAGCACACCTGTGGACACCGCAACTGAGGCAGGAACAGCGTCCTTGAGCAATGCTCATGCCCAGCAGTCAGATGCTTCTGCTTCCAACTCGACTGCTACTCCAACAGGGGATGAAATGGTGCGCATCGGCGTCAATCAGCCGTTAAGCGTGCCCTTGTCCTTGCTATTGCCCGACCACGACAGCTTGGACATCAAAGTCGGTAATGGTCAACATGGTCAAGTGCTGTCCCAAGATGGCTACATCCTCTTTGTGCCTGATCAGGATTTTGTCGGTGCCGCCAATTTTGAATACGAGCTTAATCTCAATGGCGAAACCACCCGAGGGCTAATCACTATCAGAGTTGAGCCAACAGCATCTGACAGTGAATCCAGCCATTTTCAGCCAAGCACTGAGCAGTCAGGCGCGGAAAATACGCAGATTGCGCCAGAACCGACAATCCAGTCCAGCGATCCGGTTGAACCAGCGCCCATGACGCCGCCAGCAGCAGATGGGGGCTTACCAGTAACGCCAGCCGAGACTGGAGAAGCTCCAGCGGCTGTTCCAAATGTAACACCAAACCCAGAACCAGAGCCAAGCCCGGCTGAATTACCCGACAGTAGCGCAACCGAATCAGCCCTGCCCGCCGTTGCTCGTGTGGATACAGACACCAGCGCCAGCGAAGCTGCCAGTGATACAACAGCAACAACAACGCAAACCGCTGAAACCCTGACTTTAGCCTCCGTCTTGAGCGATAGCGACGAGTCAACCCTTTTCAGCACACCGACCACTACGCAGACGCCTGCCAGCAGCACAACCGACAATGCGCCGCCTGATTTCGGCTACGTCGCCCCGCTCAACACAGACGCCTTACTGACACCCGCACCAGTCACAGATTTGGCAATCTAAAGCAGATGTTATAGAGTTGCGGCTGTGTTCCACAACCGAGTAACAACGCCTGCCATGCCCACCACAGCCACACTTTTCTGGTACGACTACGAAACCTTCGGCATCAGCCCCGCCCGCGACCGCATCGCGCAGTTTGGCGGGCTACGCACCGATGAACAACTCAAGATCATCGGTGAGCCGTTGCAATTGTATTGCAAACCCAGCAACGACTTTTTACCTGATCCTGACGCCTGCCTACTGACCGGCATCACACCGCAAATAGCCTTAGCGCATGGGCTATGCGAAGCCGAGTTTATCCAACGCATTCACGCAGAAATGGCACACCCTCACACCTGCACCCTGGGCTACAACAACCTGCGTTTTGACGACGAATTTACCCGCTACGCACTCTATCGCAACTTTTTCGATCCTTACGAACGCGAATGGAAACAAGGCAATAGCCGCTGGGACATCATAGACATGGTGCGCCTCTGTTACGCACTACGTCCCGAAGGCATTCAATGGCCCGTACATGATGACGGCAGCCCCAGCTTTAAGCTGGAAGACCTGACCGTTGCCAACGGCATTGAACACCAGGGCGCTCATGACGCGCTGACAGACGTATACGCCACGCTCAACTTAGCGCGACTGGTCAAACGGCAACAGCCACGTCTATACGATTACCTGTATCAACAGCGCAACAAACACAAAATCGCCGAACAACTCGACCTGCTCAGCCGTCCCGCGCTAGTTCACACCTCGCGCATGTACTCCGCGCATTGGGGCTGCACCAGCCTGATCATGCCCTTAGCGCAACACCCCACCAACAAAAACGAAATCATTGTGTACGACCTGCGTAGCGACCCGCAACCCTTGCTCACTTTAGACGCCGACAGCATCCGCGAACGCCTGTTCACGCGCACCGACGAATTACCCGAAGACATCGAACGCATTCCGCTGAAAACCATCCACATCAACAAATGTCCAGTGCTCGCACCGCTCAGTACGGTACGCGAAGAAGACGCACAACGCATTGAATTAGATGTAGAAAAATGCTTAAAACACCGAGCAGAGATAAAACGCCACAGCGCAGACCTAAGCAGCAAACTACAAGCAGTATTCAGCCCCAAGACATTTGCACACGAAGATGTGGATCAAATGCTCTATGTCGGTTTTTTCAACGACAAAGACAAACGCAAAATGGAACAGGTGCGCCGCCAAGCGCCAGAAACACTGAGCCAGCTTAAGCTGGATTTTGAAGACCCACGCCTACCCGAATTACTATTTCGCTATCGGGCAAGAAACTACCCACACAGCCTCAGTGCCGCCGAACAACAACGCTGGACAACGCACCGCTGGCAGCGCCTCAACAGCAGCGACAACGGACTGGCGTATCCAGACTACTTGCTACGCCTACGCGAATTGCAAACAACGCAACCACGCAACGCCCGCCAGCAACAAACCCTGCAACAATTAACCGAATACGCCGAGCAACTAGCCCCCGCCCAGCCGGTTTAAGCAATTGTAGCAACCCCAACATTGGTTTCTCCTCGTGTGCGTTGAGCTTGGTGACATTCGGAAGCTCCGAAATGGCGGATGGCGGCGCAACACTTTGACTAGGCTTGCTTCGACTACGCTCAGCACGAGCAGTGCAAGAAAGACCCGCCTTGTATCTTCCCCCCATGATGATTAGCTATCATCATACGGAAATCAAAGAGGCTGTATCCACCCTTAGACCTCAATGGCATTAAGTTAAGAAAAAAGGTGGTATAATATGAATAAAAATCAAGG
>DYPD01000040.1:0-17706 GCA_020720115.1 Thiomargarita sp.
AGACGGGCGGCAGTGCCACGCAACGCAGCTTCGCGTGTACGCCGAGCTACAAGACTGGTTCGCATACTTTTGAGGTCAAGGATGTTCCCGGCGGCACGCTGTTGAAAACCGCAAGCATTGAGTTTATGGATACACCACCGCCGCCACCCTGTGATCCGCAAGTCGCTTCAGTTTTGCCGTTAAGTGCAATCATTGACAAATCTACGGTATTTACCGTGACCGGTTCCTGTCTGCCGGATACTACTGCGTTTTTCTTTGAGGAATGCGTGGGAATCCAAAGTCTGGGTGGAACGGAAACTCAAAAACAGTTCCGCTGCACGCCTATGTATACCCCGGAGCTTAAGACTGACGGCGTAGTGAAAGACAAACTCAACGGTACGCCATTGTTTCACTTCAATATGGATGTGCGGTTAGGTACGCCTACAGTAACCTCTGTAACACCGACAAGTGCGACCTTAGGTCAAGTAACCGAATTCAAAGTGGAAGGCACTAGCCTCAGCGATAGTACCGCTTTTTGGATTGGCGAATGCGAAGGCATTACCATGACTGGTGGTCTGGCTGAATATCGTACCTTCAACTGTACTCCGAGTCATACCACGGGTGTAAAGGCTGGTTTAGTCAAAGATCAGTCAGGCACTAGCGGCAACGCGCTGTATAACTTCACTGTCAACGTGAAATAAGGGGAGAGCATGACCATGTGGACGAAAAAACTGTTAGTTCAAGCCTGTGTTATTGCTCTCGCCGCGCCTTTTGCCGTGAGTGCCCAGGAATCCTGTGTAGGTCGCTTTTACCCCCAAGGCCAGGAAGTCGAAGTCAACGTACTGCCGAGTGTGCGTATCGTGACAACACAAACTCCGATACTGCGAGCTGGCGAGACTTTGAACTTGAGCCTTGATTACACGATTGATCCGAGCGGTACCCCGAATGCCTTCTGGTGTACGCAAAACGGGAAATTGTCAGCGGCAGATGCAACAGCTTTGACCGCTACGTTTACCGCGCCGGATTACATTGAAGCTGATAACACTCTTCGATTGGGTGTGCAATTGGCAGACGGCAAGGGGCATGTTGCCGGAGAAAGTATGTATGTACTGTTGAAGCAAAGTAATTCGGGTTACGCCGTTTCCGGTATTTTGCTGGATGCCGATGGCAAGCCCCTTGCCGGTGTCACGGTAACGATTGACGGCAAAACCGCCGTCACCGATGCGAACGGGCGGTATACCCTCAGCGGTTTAGCGGCAGGAACGTATGATTTGACTGCCAGCAAAGACGGTTACAGCTTTGCGCCGACGCAAATTACCTTGAGTGCGGACAATCCTAACCCAGACATCAGACTTGTTGGCACGGAATCCGGTCAATTGGCGGTGGCACAACTGGCGGTGGCAACGCAGGCTTGTAGCGGCAATGCTAACAGTCAAGTGGTGCTATTTGATAAATCTGCGCAGCCTGTACACAGTTTTGATTCGGGTATGGCTGGCAAAGGCATTCGTTTGTTTACCACCAATTGGGATAACGACAGCGAGAAAACCACTGATTTCTTGTTAGCCAGCACTTTGCGGAAAGGCAATGGGGTGACGGTATTCAGTTTCTTGGGGCAGTCCTTGGGCACTTTAGCGGTTTCTACCTTGGATCAAGGCGTGAACTTGGCGTTTGCCCGGTTAAGCGACGCCATGTTGGCTTTATCTGCCGCGCAGGATAAGGAAGATACGGTGTCTTTGTGGCGGATTGGTCAGCCGGTTGAGTTGTTGAAATTATTGGGCAATCCTTCGGCGTTCAATATCAGCGCGGGGGATTTAGACGGTGACGGTGAAGATGAACTGGTGTTGGTACTGGCAAGCAAAACCGATAAGCCCAATGTCGGAATATTCGACAATCAGGGTAATCTGCTGAGATATTTTTCCGCATTGGCTGGTGATGGTAACAAGACGCCTGGTTTAGTGGTCACGGTGTTGGATACGAACGGTGACGGTAAGGCAGAAATTGTGGTGGCTAATGCAGAAGGCCAGGACTTTGAAGTGGGCATTTATCAAGCTGATGGGACATTGGTCAAACGCTTCAAAGCATTTGATGCGAGTACGCCGGATGCTCGCCGTACCAGTAAGCTGACGGTTTGCCATAATGGTCATAGCGTGAATATTTCCGAGAATGCTTGGCCCGCGCATCAGAGTCATGGCGATACCTTGGGCGATTGCCCTGCTCCCATTACAGGAGAAAACCAGAGTGATGAAAACTCGCCAAGTACCACTACAAGCTGTCCATTAGCCGATGGATTGTTGCTGACGGGAGGCGATTTTAATCAGGATGGTACGACTGATATTATCGTGGGCCAAAAGGGTGGGCAGAAAATCCGCGTGTTTAGCGGTACTGGGCAATTGTTGAGTAGCTTCCCAGGCACGCAGGCAAATAATGAAGCCCTTTCCAGCGTGGTGTATGGCTCTAATATGAAGTTGAGCGTGCCCGTGATAACGGAGGCACCGCCTGTGGGTGAGTCACTGGATGATGTTGATCTGATCGGCGATGTACAGAATCCCCCCGACCTTGGCGACCGCGAAGTCACGGGACAGGTGCGTTTGAGTCATGTGGTGATTGGCAAGCTGAATATTCATTTGGGCGCACGGCTTATTGTCGGCGCAGGGGTACGCTTCAAGCATGTGCATGATATTCCGCATGGTTTGGATGTGAGCGGCGGTTTCCGTCAGATTGAAGCGCATGCGGGTCATGGTCACAAAGTGGTACCCGCAATTGATTTGTCGCGCAACGTAGCCGATGACGCGCCGCCGCTGATTCAGTCAATACAAGTCGTGCTGAATGGTTTGCCCATTCAACAAGTGTCGAGTCATGGCAATTTGGTGATTGTCCAAAACACTATCACTTACATTCTTCGCCCAGTGCGGGTGCGACATGCGGATAAGGACAAGCGCCCTGGCGTGCATGTGCGGGCGCGGGGTGTGGTGTCTATTGTGACCGAGGCGGGGCAGGAAGTAGAAACCGTACCTGCCATGCAAAATCTAGCCGATTTCATCCAAGGACTTTCCGGCATACAACTGGATGGATTGGAAATGGATGAGCAAGGTCAAATGACGGCTAAACCTACTCATAATGATTCGGGAATGTACTATGTTGGCATGGCAGACTTGTCTGCAGAAGAGGCCAATGACGCTGATCCATTAGGGCTGATTTCAGAAGACTCCACTTTCTTCCCAACGGGCAATCAGATGTTAGTCACGCTGGTGTTTAAGGATGAACACGGTCATAAACATCGGCAGCGCGTCTATTCCCGTGCGGCTTATCCTGACTTGCTGCTGTCTCAAACCGCACTTGGTTTTGAGGTCTATCCCAATGGAACCTTGTCTTTTACCTGGAATGACGAGTTTTACCAAGGATTGCTGGGATACGGTGTATTAAGCGGCTCTTTTGTGTCGGCAAGTGGTCGGTTGGAGTTTTATCCTACGGCTGACATGAATGCTGATGGCATTGATGATTTTGAGATTGTTTATCCTAACGGCGACCGCCAACCGCTGTATATTTTTCGGTAGTGCTAAACAGGCAGTGCTTTCCTCATGAGGGAAGGGAGGAAAAGGGGAGCGGAAAAAACAAAAAACGCTCCCCTTTTTCGTGCGTCTTTGCAAGGGCATTTCTATGCCAAGACTTGCTTGTGCTGTTTTTCCTGATTTACCTCACCCTATTACTTTGTGCAAAAACTGGAGACTTTGACGGGATAAGGGTTAAGCTGTTGTCCGATTGGGTGACTTATAAGCTGGAATATTTCCAGGACAAACGCATTAAAAATCCTTTACAAAAGCAGCCTGATAGCTGTCGTTCCATGCGATGTATTACTGAAAATCAATGGTTTACATTTTTTCCGCTTGCAGAAATCCGCATTCTATAGGCATCCTGATCGTGTGGACGGAGTGCCAGGCTACAGCTTAGCACTCCATTCACACGATTATTAGGATACCTAATATCTAGGGAACACAAATCAATTGAATGAGTTACTCCATTAAACTTATTCTCTTTCGAAAGACTAAATGTGAAATGCTCCCTTAAACATCTCCTAACAGACTGTTTTTGGCTATATTTTAATGCGTTTACCCTGCATGCTCACCAATCGCCTAAAAGCTTAGCAACAAATTCTGTTAAAATCGCGCCCCATTCAAAATTGCCTTGGAACTATTACTCATGCAAGATTTTTTTTCTGCTCTTTACTACCGCCTGACGCTACAACGCCCGCTCTTGACTGGCGTGCTGGTGTTGCTGTTTATCATAGGCGCAGTCTATTTCGCACAAAATTTTGAACTGGACGCTTCCGCTGATTCGCTGGTTTTGGAAAATGATAAAGACCTGCGTTATTACCGTGCCTTACATGCGCACTATGGCTCAGACGACTTTCTCGTCATTACCTACACCCCCCACGAGGCGCTATTTTCCAAACCCGTGATCGACGACCTCAAACGCCTGCGCACAGAACTGAAAAACCTGGCAGATGTCAAATCCGTCACTTCCATTCTTGAAGTTCCACTGATTGACAGTCCGCGCATGAATTTAGCGCAAATTCAAGCAGGCATCCGCACTTTAGAAATGCCCGACACCGATTTAGAACTGGCACGTCAAGAATTTACCAACAGCCCGCTGTATCGCAGCTTGCTTACCAGTCCAGACGGACGCACAACCGCCTTGCTCGTGTATTTCCAACAGGATGCAGAATATCAATCCTTGTTAAAACAACGTGACGCACTTTGGGAAAAGAACCTACAAGCCGCATTAACCGAAACAGAACTAGCACAAATTGCACAACTCTCACAACGCATCAAACATTTCAATACCCGATTACAAGCCCAAGTACAAGGCAACATTGCGCAAGTGCGCACCCTGTTACAACCCTATAGAGAGAAAGCCGACATACATCTAGGCGGCGTACCTATGGTTGCCGCCGATATGATTGATTTCATTCGTAGCGACATCAACACCTTCGGCATTGGCGTCACACTCTTTATAGTTGCACTCTTAGCGCTGGCATTTCAGCGCATACGCTGGGTATTAGTCCCCTTGCTCATTTGTACTGCAACCGTGATTACTACAGTCGGCTTTTTAGGCATGATGGAATGGAAGGTCACCATAGTTTCTTCCAATTTCATTTCCTTACTCTTAATCATCACCCTCTCCTTAGCGGTGCATCTCATTGTCAGGCATCAAGAACTCCACGCCGAAAACCCGAATGCCCAACAAGCCAGTATGTTAAAAGAAACTTTAAGCAGCAAGCTTGCCCCCTCTTATTACGCAACCATCACCACAATGGTGGCTTTTGCTTCCTTAATCATCAGTGGTATTCGTCCAGTCATTGATTTTGGTTGGATGATGGTTGTTGGGGTTGGTTTTGCTTTCGCGTTGACCTTCCTACTGATGCCAGTTCTACTGGTACGCTTCTCACCAGGCAAACCCGTGTTTCGTCACCACGACATCACTGCCACCATTACTGCAAGCTTGGCAAATCTAATTGAACGCTTCAATACACCTACATTGATTTTCTACTTACTACTGATTGCCTTCAGCATTACCGGCATCTCGCGCCTAACAGTAGAAAATCGTTTTATTGATTACTTTAAATCATCCACCGAAATTTACCAGGGAATGCTGCGCATAGATCAACAATTAGGCGGCACTACTTCATTAGACGTAGTATTAGAACCCAGTCAAGGTTTTCTCACGTCCAGACAAACCGCTGCCGCCCCCTCCACCACTACCGACGAAGAAGATGCCTTTGCTGATTTACTGACTGATAATTCCAATTATTCTCAATCTGGCGGCTTAAGCGGTAGTAGCTATTGGTACAATATATTTCAACTAGAAACCGTGAAAAAAGTCCATGCGTATCTGGATGCTCTGCCAGAAACTGGCAAAGTCCTCTCAATGGCAACCACCATTGACATGATTACCCAACTCAATGACGGCAAAGAAATAGATAACTTTTCTTTAGCCGTCATGTATGAAAAATTACCGCCAGACATTAAAAGCGTATTATTCAATCCTTATATGTCAGAAGACGGTAACCAAGTACGTTTTTCGGTACGGGTGATTGATTCAGACAAAAATCTATTGCGTAATGAATTACTCAAAAAGATTCATGCAGACTTAGTACAAAAATTAGGTTTAGAAGAACAACAGGTACATTTGTCCGGCATGTTAGTTTTATACAACAATGTACTACAAAGTTTATTTAAATCACAAATTCTAACTTTAAGCGCCGTGTTTCTTGCTATTATGCTAATGCTTTGGGTGTTATTCAACTCTTTATTCCTGGCTATCATCGGCGTCATCCCCACCGTCATTGCCGCGAGTTTAATTCTCGGTTTAATGGGTTGGTTATCAATTCCTTTAGACATCATGACTATCACCATTGCCGCCATTACCATAGGTATCGGTGTAGATAACACCATTCATTATATTCATCGTTTTAAAGAAGAATATGGCGTAGACCGCAACTATTGGGCAACGGTAAAACGCTGTCACCGCAGTGTTGGACGGGCGATTTATTACACAGCAATCACCATTACTTTAGGTTTTTCTATTCTGGCGCTCTCCAATTTCATCCCAACCATTTATTTTGGTTTGTTTACCGGACTGGCTATGTTGGTGGCTTTAGTGGCAAATTTAACCCTGTTGCCAGTGCTATTAGTTAAACTAAAGCCTTTGCATTGATACGCCTATTCAAATTACCTGTAATTTCTCTTGTAGACATTTCCCCTACTTTAAGCAAAACCAGCAAGAAATTCTTTTGCTCAATGGCATAATGCGCCCATGCAACAACTGGATCGTTACATCGCACACGCTGTTTTTATAACCACTCTGCTGGTGCTATTAGTGCTGGTTGGGTTGTTTTTGTTTTTCACTTTCATTGAAGAAGTGCAAGACGTTGGTAAAGGCAGCTACGACACTCTAATGGCTGCACAATTTGTTTTACTGGTTGCACCGCGCCGGGTATATGAATTTTTCCCAATAGCCGCCATGCTCGGCACTTTGTTAGGCTTAGGTGTATTAGCAAATAACAATGAACTCACCGTCATGCGAGCGGCTGGCGTGTCCACTGCCCGTATTCTTCTGGCAGCAATGAAAATGGGTGTACTGCTGATGCTGATCGTCATTACATTAGGCGAAGTAGTAGCGCCGCAAACCGAACAATATGCGCGAAATATGCGTTCTTTCGCGCAATCAGGACAAAACTCGGTGCAAGCTGGCAAAGGACTTTGGGCGCGTGATGGACGCCACTTTGTACGCATCAAAAGCATCGAACCTGGTGGTCATATTAAAGACTTAACCCTGTTTGAATTTGATTCCCAATACCGCCTAGAAAAACTTGCCCATGCTGACGAAGGCTTTTATCAAGGCAAAGACTGGGTATTAGAAGGACTGGCACAAACGCGCTTTACCGACACTGGTACTCAAGCCGAAAACCTGACTTGGATTGAATGGCAATCCTTACTGAGTCCAGAACTCATTAGCGTATTGATTTTAGAGCCTTCACGTCTATCCACTTGGGAACTCTATCATTACATAGGTTATTTGAAAGATAATTCATTACACTCCGCACCCTATGAATTGACGCTTTGGCAACGTCTGATTTATCCCTTCCTTACTTTAATCATGATTTTCCTTGCCGCCCCCCTGGTATTTGGTTCTTTGCGTACTGTTGCTATTGGACAACGTATTCTTGTAGGGGCGTTGCTCGGTATTGGTTTTTATGTGCTTAATCAAATGTTAGGCTATTTCAGTTTGCTCTATGGTATGCCTCCAATTCTTAGTGCAGTATTACCCGCATTATTATTTCTCATGCTCGGCGTATTGCTCATGCGCCGGGTATTTTAATTTTTTCTTTTCACCAAACAGAAAGCCTATGAGCAAAAAACGTCAATCAAGTTATAGCGACTGGTCGCTGGATACAGTGCGCAAGGCTTTTGCTTTACAAATCACGCGACAGAAGTTGTTTGAGAACATAAAACCCGTTTTGCCTGCACACTGGTTACAAGAAATTTTGCAACGTAGCACTCATCTTGCTTTAACCAGTGAAAAAGCCCGCTCAGAATTTATTGTTGCGCCTATTCTATTGTTTGTCAGTGATTCACTGATGCCCCAATGTAGTGTTTATTCAGGCGTGCGTTTTGATGTGAATCAGGAACAGGGTTTATATGGAATATGTGATTTCATTCTCTCTCGCTCCCCCGCTTTGCCAACAGTGCAAGCACCGGTTTTAATGCTGGTCGAGGCAAAGAAAAATGATGTAGATGAAGGTATGGGTCAATGTGTTGCAGAAATGATTGCAGCCCAGTTATTTAATCAGCAGGAACAAGCCTCTATAGAAACCATTTATGGCTGTGTGACTACCGGAGAAACTTGGCAATTTATGCGTTTGAATAGTACACAGCTAGCTATTGATGACAACAAATATTTCATTAATGAACTAGAATTATTGCTAGGTTGTTTTCAATACTTACTATCTGATATTTAAAGCGCTCACGGAATGACCCAATTTTCTACTCAATAAGGATGTTAATTCATGGATTCCACTACTTACCTCCAAGAATCAGCCCGCACCGCCTCTGCGCAATTTCATGCAGAATTAGTAGATGCGGCAATGCTAGAAACTACTTTGCGCCACGCAATAGCGACTGGAGAACAGGTAGATGCGGTGAAAAAAACCCTGTTTTATGGTAAAGCCTTGCCTGCCAATCATCCTATTCAAACGGCACAAGGGCAGGATACCCAAGTGCAGGTGCAACGCTTAAATCCTGACGTGCTCCATGCGGCGCTGGGCTTGTACACGGAAGCGACCGAATTGTTGGAAGCCTGTTTAGCAACCCTGCAAGGACAGCCGTTTGATACGGTCAATGCTTTTGAAGAATGTGGTGACGCTGAATGGTATCTGGCAATGCTGTATCGCGCTTTGGGACGCACGCCGGAAGCTGCCAAAGCTGCCAATATTGCTAAATTGCGCGCCCGTTACCCAGAAAAATTCGCCACTGCGCAAGCCGTGCAACGGGATTTAGATACTGAACGGCAAATCCTTGAATCTCATGCCAAATCAGACTAATTTGCCACTCCAGCAGGCGTTGGTAAATGCCTGCATTATGCCCGACTGGACAGTGCCGCCGCAGGTCAAAGCCTACAGCACCACGCGCTGGGGCGGTGTGAGCTTGCCGCCTTACGACAGCCTGAATTTGGGCGCACACACGGGTGACGACCCGCAAGCAGTGGCGCATAATCGCCAGTTGTTGCAACAGGCATTACAATTACCCAGCGAACCCGCGTGGCTGCAACAAATTCATAGCGGCACACCAGTAGAATTACCTGCGCTGCCCACCCCACAAGCTGACGCAGCTTACACGCATCAAGCAAACACAGTGTGCGCGGTTTTAACTGCCGATTGTATGCCGGTGCTGTTTTGCAATGCGTCTGGCACTTGCGTAGCGGCAGCACACGCGGGTTGGCGCGGCTTGGCGGGCGGTGTGTTGGAAAACACCCTGTCAGCGGCACAGTTTATTCCGGCGCACACCTCGGTCTGGCTGGGTCCTGCGATTGGCGCACAAGCCTTTGAAGTGGGCGAAGAAGTGCGCGAGGCTTTTGTTGCCCACTTGCCAGTGGCGGCGCAGGCTTTTCAGCCAGTTTTAGATAAACCTGGGCATTGGTTGGCCGATTTGTATTTATTAGCACGGCAACGCTTGCAACACGCGGGCGTCACACAGATTTTCGGCGGTGGGTTTTGCACTTTGCAAAATCCGCAGACCTTTTTTTCTTATCGTCGGGACACAATCACCGGACGCATGGCAACCCTGATCTATTATGCAGAAAATTCATAAAACCGCGTTGGTGCCTTACCAAGCAGAAGAAATGTTTAATCTGGTGAATGATTTTGAACGCTATCCAGAGTTTCTACCTTGGTGTAAAGCCGCCAACATATTAAAACGAGAAAACAATCAAATAGAGGCGCGTTTAACCTTAGCCACTAAAGGCATTGAAAAAAGTTTTACCACGCACAACTTGATTACACCCCACAAGAGTATTGAAATGCACTTGCTAGAGGGTCCCTTTAAGCAATTAAACGGATACTGGGAATTTCAGTCATTGGGGAATGCTGGTTGTAAAGTCTGTTTGCACATGCAGTTTGAAATTAAAAATCCTTTACTGCGCGTTACCCTAGGTCCTATCTTTACTCATGTCATTAATACCTTAACTGATGCGTTTATTCGTCGTGCAGGAGATTTGTATGGTAGCCGTTAAAACCACAGAAACATTTATTATTGAAGTGGCTTATGCTACAACAGAAGAACAAGTCATAATTCCACTCTCCGTCAATACTTCCATCAGCATACAAGCGGCGATAGAACAGTCGGGCATGTTAGAACGCTTTGCAGAAATTGACTTAAGCAAAAATAAAGTGGGCGTGTTTAGTAAAGTAAAGAAACTTGATGACCCATTGCGAGCGGGTGATAGAGTGGAAATTTACCGAGAATTGATTGCTGATCCTAAAGCAGTGCGCAAACAAAAAGCCGCTGAAGGTAAAGTCATGCGTAAAGGTGGCGCGGCTGGTGCAGAAAGCTGATAAAACGCACTATTGAATAGTTTTTTCTATTTCTGGTATTGAGTTATGTTACTGCAAGGAGTTGACATTGAATATTTTTGAAGCAGTGCTCTTGGGCATACTAGAAGGTTTAACTGAGTTTTTACCTATTTCATCTACCGGGCATTTAATTTTAGCCTCGCATCTCTTAGGCATTGAACAAACCGATGCGCACAAGAGTTTTGAAATCGTTATTCAATTGGGTTCTATTTTGGCAGTAGTCGCATTATTCTGGCGAGATTTCCTCAATAAACCATTGGTATTAAAACTGGCGGTAGCATTTATTCCCACTGGCATAGCTGGCTTATTGCTCTATAAACACATTAAAAATCTTTTTGATATTCATACTGTGGCTTATATGTTGATTATCGGCGGTGTGATTTTAATTGTTATTGAACTTCTGTATAAAAACAAAACCCATCAAACCACTGAATTAGATGACCTGACTTATAGCAAGGCATTGGCGATTGGTTTTTTCCAGAGCTTGTCTATGGTGCCTGGCACTTCGCGTAGCGGTGCAACCATTGTTGGCAGCTTGCTCTTGGGACTCGATAAAAGAACTGCGGCGAAATTCAGTTTCTTATTGGCAGTACCCACTATGTTCATTGCCAGCAGCTATGATATTTATAAAAACTATGCAGTGCTCAATCTTGATAATCTCACTTTGTTGGCAGTGGGTTTTATCATGGCATTTGTGTTTGCCATGATTGCAATCAAGAGCTTTTTTTATTTAATTGCTAAAATAGGTTTTATTCCTTTTGGTATTTATCGCATTGTATTGGGTGTTTTGTTTTTGGTATTAATGTGATTTCATGTTTGAATGCTCATGAATGCGCCGCTACAACTGTCTCAAGTTAATAGCCTGAAATCTATTGCGGCTGATGCTTGGAATCAATTAAGCAGTAAGCAAAATCCTTTTGTGCGCTATGAGTTTTTAGCGGCGCTGGAAGAGCACAATTGCCTGCGTCCTTTTGGTTGGCAACCGCTACATTTGTTAGTGCATGAGGCGGATGTGTTGGTCGGTGCTCTGCCTTTGTACGCAAAAAGCAATTCTTATGGCGAGTTTGTGTTTGATTGGGCGTGGGCTTCGGCGTATGAGCGTGGCGGCGGGGCTTATTACCCCAAGCTGGTTGCCGCTGTGCCCTATACGCCAGCGACTGGTCCGCGCTTATTGGTAGCGCCAGGGGCGGATCAAGCGGCGGTAAAAAAGCTATTGTTGCAAGCGGCTCTACAGTTTGCTCAAAACGCGAATCTTTCTTCTTTGCATTTTTTGTTTACTGATCAAGCGGATACTGAGTTTTTGCAAGCCCAGGGTTGGCTGTTGCGCTTGGGTTGCCAGTTTCATTGGCAAAATCAAGGGTATCGGGATTTTGCTGATTACTTAGAGCGTTTTTCTTCTAAAAAACGTAAGCAAATCAAGCGCGAGCGCCGTGATGCTCAGGGTTGCGGGGTGACTATCGAAATCCTTGATGGGCAGAGTGCCAGCGAGGCGCATTGGCGCGTTTTTCACCAATTTTACAGTTCCACTTTTGAACGTAAATCTGGCGTTCCTACGCTCTCTTTAGCGTTTTTTCAGGCACTTGCGCGCACCATGCCGGAAGCGATTGTGTTGGTCATGGCGCGGGATGCGCAGGGCTATGTAGCAGGGGCTTTTAATCTGCGCGGCAGCGATACTCTCTACGGACGGCATTATGGCTGTAGTGAGCACTACCGCCACCTGCATTTTGAAGTTTGCTATTACCAGACTTTAGCGTATTGTATGACGCAAGGATTACAGCGTTTTGAAGCAGGCGCTCAGGGTGAGCACAAGCTCAGTCGCGGCTTTCTGCCAACGCCAACCTGGTCTGCGCATTGGCTCTGTGATGCGCATTTTTCGCGTCAGATTCAGGGCTTTTTACAGCAAGAAACGCTGGCGATGCACGACTATATGCAAGAGTTGCAAGCACATGCGCCCTTTAAATAAAAAACCTCCGCTCAAACCACCCCGTATGCGCCGTCCTTATTGGATTCCCTACAATGCTCCTGCTGATGATTTTCCGCCGCTAGAACATGCCCTAGAACACCCTGACGGTTTGCTGGCAATTGGTGGCGATCTCAGCAGTGCGCGTCTGTTAGCCGCTTATCCACGCGGGATTTTTCCCTGGTTTAGCGATGATCAACCGATTCTGTGGTGGTCGCCCAATCCGCGCATGGTGTTGTTCCCAAACCAGCTCAAAGTCTCCCGTAGCCTGCACAAAAACCTGCGCAATAGCGGTTTTAGTGTCACTGTCAATCAAGCCTTTAGCGCCGTATTGTTTGCCTGCGCCCGCATCCCGCGAGCGGATCAAGATGGCACCTGGATCACCACCGATATTCAAGCCGCTTACACCCAACTGCACGAGCAGGGCTTTGCACACTCGGTCGAATGCTGGTATCAAAATCAACTCGTCGGCGGCTTGTATGGCGTCGGCATCGGCAAAATCTTTTTTGGCGAATCCATGTTTAGCCTCATGAGCAATGCCTCCAAAGTCGCTTTCGTCAAATTTGTCGAATACCTTCGCACGCAACATTACGCGCTGATTGACTGCCAAGTCCACAGCGAACACCTCGCCAGTCTCGGCGCCAACCTGATTCCCCGCAGCACTTTTAAGCAATGCTTAGACACTGCCTGCTATCCACTGGCGCCCATGCCAGACCCGCCTTGCGAGCTATAAAACCCATGCGCCCTTTTCTCCAACACCAACCGCTCAACCTCTACGCCACCCCGCCGCACGAATGCAGCTACATCCCTGGCACGCAAGCCACCACCCTACTCCTCGACCCGCATCTGCGCAAAGATCAACCCCTGTATAACCGTCTGTCTGCACAAGGTTTTCGCCGCAGCGGAGAACACCTGTATCGCCCGCATTGCCAGCATTGCCTTGCCTGCGAATCCGTGCGCATACCCGTTTGGGAATTTCAATTACGCCGCGTACAAAAACGTATTTACAACAAAAACAGCGACTTAAGCATACGCGCCTGCGCTCCCGTATACCGTAGTGAGCACTTCCAACTCTACTGCCGCTATATTGCTGAACGTCATCGCGGCGGCGGCATGGACGATCCCACGCCCGATGCCTACATGCAATTCCTCACCAGCCATTGGTCAGAAACCTGCTTTTACGAATTTCGTTTAGACGGCAAGCTGCTTATGGTCGCTGTCGTTGATCTCTTTAATCAAGGTTTATCCGCCGTCTATAGCTTTTTTGATCCCAGTGCCCACTATGCCAGTCGCAGCCTGGGCAGCTATGCCGTGTTATTTGAAATTCAAGAAGCACGGCGCTTAGAATTAAACTGGTTGTATTTAGGATACTGGATCAAAAACAGCCCGAAAATGCACTACAAAATCAACTACCAACCGCTAGAACATTATGTGCAAGGCGAATGGATACGGCGGGTTGTGGAAAAGCCTCTTGCATAAAGAGTATTTGGTATCCAGCAAATACTACAAACGCATCAATCTATGTCCCGCTCTATTTGCTGTTTTCTATTGTGCTTCCTCATGTATAGAATTTATTTTTCAAACCAATTTTCTATAAGCACATCGGCAAAACCGTCAAAATCTTTGACATTGCGGGTGACCAGGGTTAAATCATTAGTTTTAGCGATAGCGGCGATTTGACCGTCGCTGAAGCTGGGTGTTTTGCCTTGCGCGCTTAAGTAAGCACGTTGCTCGGCGTGCCAGATGGCGGCGGATTTGTTGTAGGGAAAAATCGGTAAACCTGTCAATACCGATTTTACGAGGTAGTTTTGAATGGCGGTGCGGCGTTTTGACGGGGGTATTTTCAGGCATCCGAACAAGATTTCGTGAACCACCAGGCTGGCGGTTGCCAAATGTGCTTTGTGTTGCGTCAGTCTCGTGATAACGGCTTGCGACGGTTGTGGTTTGATCGCCTCCGACAGAATGTTGGTGTCCAACAAATAACGCGCACTCATAGCTCCACCCGTCGCCCCAGGTCTTTGTCACGGACATCGGCGAAAATCTCATCTATGTCGCCTAACTCCGTCAAGTCCGTGGTAGCCCTGAAATGTTGCAAAGCATCCCAAAAGTGAGTCGGTTGCGCTGCTTTTGTATGGTTTTGAATCAACACCCGCAAACTTTCTTCTAACAACGCTTGTTTATCTGCTAAACCCGTTAAATTAACCGCTTGTTGCAAAAGTTGATCGTCAAGGGTGATTTGGATGTACATGGCATTGTCCTTATGCTGTTGTTTATCTACAGCAGTTTAGCACTTCGCCATCAACATTTGCCGCTTAACCATACCTATGGTGCGGCTAACAACGCTTAACTGAATGGCAATGACGTTTTGAACAGGGCAACGCGGGTTTTGTAGCGGGCGTTCAACACGTCAACTTGTAGCCTTTTTGCGTAAAATCCCGTATAAATCCGCTGAATTGGGCAATTTTCTTGGAGTTTTTATCTATGTTTAAACAACGCTTGTTTGGCTGTGGTGTGCTGCTGTTGACGGTGGCGGGGTGCAGTGGCGATGGCGCTAGTACGCCGCTGGGGGTTCCGGTCAATGGCTTTCAGGTCAGTGGCAGTGTTTTTGTGCCTGCGAATACGGCGACAGATACGGATGTGAATAATACCGAGGCGACTTTTGTGGCGAATGATCGCCAGACGCAGGCGATTGCCAATCCGGTGTTAGTGGGCGGTTATGTGAATCAGCCGAATCAGGGCAGAGCTGGGCGTTCGGCGCTGGCGGGCGATGCGGTGGATTCTTATCAGGTGGATTTGCGCACGGGTGAGCAAGTGTTGTTGTTTATGGCGGAAACTGATTTGAATAACAATGACTTGGATTTGTTGTTGTTAAATACCAATGGGCAACTCGTGAACACCGCGACGAATCGTAGCCAGATAGAGTCTTTGGTTGCGCCGGCAAACGGGCGTTATGTCGTGCAAATTCAAGCGGTTAAGGGCGCGTCTAATTATGTGTTGAGTATTGGGCAAGCCAGTCGTTTACAGTCGGCGGGTGTGCATTTGAGTGATGCTTTTGTGCCGGGTGAAATAACGGTGAATTTTAAGCAGGGCATTTTTTCTAGCCAGGCGCTGTCGGCTTTGTCTGCCTTAGGTATGATGCAGGTGGCCGGCGAACCGGAACGACGGATGTTGTTTAAACTCAATGAATTACAGGCTTTTAGTGCATTTGATTTGGATGCACAAACGATGCAGTTTCAAGATGCAGAACAAAAACGCAAGTACGCCACTTTGCTGGCAGTAAAGGCGTTGCAGGAACGCGCTGATGTGGAAAGCGCCGCGCCGAATTTTATTCTCAGCGCCACTGCGGTGCCAAACGATCCGCTGTACCGCTATCAGTGGCATTATCCGCAAATTAAGCTACCACAGGCGTGGGATATTACGCCGGGCAGCAGTAATGTGATTGTGGCGGTGATTGATACCGGTGTGTTGTTGGGACATCCTGATTTACAAGGGAAATTGGTCAGCGGTTATGATTTTATTCGGGATCGCGCTGTGGCACTGGATGGCGACGGCATTGATGCCAATCCCGATGATCCAGGCGATGCGCCAGGGATGGCGAATGGCAGTAGTTTTCACGGTACGCATGTGGCGGGCACTATTGGCGCTTTGACCAATAACCGTGACGGCGTGGCGGGCATTGGCTGGAACACTCAAATCATGCCATTGCGGGTGTTGGGTAAGGGGGGCAATGGATCGGATTATGACATTGAGCAGGCAGTGCGCTTCGCTGCCGGTTTGCGCAATGATTCGGGTACTGTGCCTAAGCAACGCGCTGATATTCTTAATTTAAGTTTGGGCGGTCCCAGCGTTATTGCAAGTTTTCAGGGCGTGCTCACACAAGCACGGCAGCAAGGCTGTTTCATAGTCGCAGCGGCGGGTAACGACGGCAATAGCACGGTGAACTATCCTGGTGGGCTGGAGGGGGTAATTTCTGTGGCGGCGGTGGGTATTAATCGGCAACGCGCCAGTTATTCTAATCAAAACAATACAGTAGACATTACCGCCCCCGGCGGCAATAACCAGGATGTGAATGGCGACGGGGTGATTGATGCGGTAGTCAGCACCATCGGCGACGACAGCAGCGGTTCAATCCGCAACGTGTTTGCGCCTTCGTTCGGCACTTCAATGGCAACGCCGCATGTGGCGGGCGTGTTGTCGCTGATGAAAGCGGTCAACCCCAGCTTGACACCGGTACAGGTGGATTATTTATTGAGCAACGGACGCATGACGCAAGACTTGGGTACGCAAGGCAAAGACAGCAGCTTTGGCTACGGTCTGCTGGATGCTTATGCGTCTGTGGTAGCGGCGGGCGAGTTGCAGGGCGGCAACGGCGCTGTGCCCGCGCCTGCGGCGCAACTGCAAGTGTTGCCAGGGGCGCTGAATTTTGGCTCGGCAACCCGTCAAGACCAGCGTAACCTCTTGTTAAACATTAGCAATGTGGGTGGAGGCACAGTCAAACTGACGCAAATTCAAGAAGACAGCGGCGGGCATTTGGCGCTCAAAGCTGTTGCCACCGATGCCAACGGTTTAGGGTCTTACGCGCTGACTCTGAGCGCCACCGCGCAAGAGCCGGGTTCTTATTCCGCCACCTTGCGTTTTATCAGCACGGTCAACACCGTGGATGTGCCAGTGATTTGGCAAGTGACACAAAGCACCTTGAGCGGCAACGCGGGCTATCAGTATGTGCTGTTGGTCAATCCTGATACCCTAGACAGCGTGCTTGAAGATCGTCTGAAGCCGCTCAATGGCACTTATAGCTACCGGTTTTATAATGTGCCGCCAGGCGAATACTTGCTGATTACCGGCAGCGATAATGACAATGATGGCTTTATTTGCGACGCGGGCGAGTCCTGCGGGGCTTATCCGCTACTGTCGCGTCCGGCGCGTTTGAAAGTAGATCGCCAGCTTGACGGGGTGAATTTTGATGTGAACTTCAATACGCGCTTTTTATCCGCGGCTTCGATTCAAAGCGTCGGCAGCAGCGAATCTTTTGCCGAGCCAGAACAAGGCTTTAAGCGTCCCACCGCGGCGAAACGGCTAGGTCGTTAATATTGCCCCCGTCGTTCTCTGAGCTTGTCGAAGGGCTGAGCTTGTCGCAGGG
>DYPD01000040.1:17806-30888 GCA_020720115.1 Thiomargarita sp.
GCTTGTCGCAGGGGAATGACAGTTTTTTATCCACGCTTAAGTCGTTCCCTGGGTCTGTCAAAGGGAACGACATTTTTTGATTTAATTAGCGTTTTCTTCTTCGCTGTTTTTGCTTAAACGCTGCATTTTGCTGTACAAAGTGGTGCGGTTAATGCCCAAAATCCGCGCCGCTTGGCTCAGGTTGCCCTGACTGGTTTGCAACGCCGCATTAATGTAGCGCCGCTCCCATTCCAACAAGATCGCATCCAAAGAGAAATCCCCCCCCTGGTTAAGCTGCTGAATAATCAACTCCAGGTTGTCTTCTGGCGCTGTTTGTGTGGCATCAAACACATCCATTTCCAATTCCGCCTTAACCTGCTCGACACTGATCGGCTGCCCTGGATATTTCGCGCCCAAGCGAATCACCACATTGCGTAGCTCCCGCACATTGCCCGGAAAGCTGTACTGACGCCACAGGTTTTTGGCTTCTTCAGACAAACTGAAAGTTGTGCCCATGCTTGCATAAAACTGTTGAAAGTGTTCTAACAACAAAAGTTTATCTTCGCCACGCTCACATAAAGGCGGAACGCGCATAGTGAGAATGCTTAAGCGATGATAAAGATCGCCGCGAAAACGCCCGTTACGCACTTCTTCACGCAAATCGCGGTTGGTGGAAGCGATAATGCGGGCGGATGATTTGCGCACACGGGTTTCTCCAAGCCGATAATATTCGCCATTTTCCAGCACGCGCAACAGCTTAGACTGCAATTCCATCGGCATTTCACCGATTTCATCCAAAATCAAACTGCCTTCGTCAGCTTCCTCAAAAAAACCTGAACGGGCAGTTGTCGCCCCCGTGTAAGCGCCTTTGGTATGCCCAAACAACTGCGCATCCAGCAATTCAGCGGTGAAAGCCGCGCAATTAACCGTCAAGCAAGGCGCGGCGCGGCGGCGGCTCTGCGTATGTAAAGCCTGCGCAACCAATTCCTTGCCCGACCCCGAGTCTCCAGTAATCAGCACCGCAAAGGGCGAATCAGCAAATTGGCGCACCTGCGCATTTAAGGACTCCATCGCCGGACTTTGCCCAATCAATAAGGTCTGCGCTGCTGGCAACAGGTCAGCCTCAGCATTGGCTGCGTCCGCCTTGGCTTGATGGTGTTCAGCTTCAAAAATCATTGCCTGATGCAACAAGCGGGTTTTCAACAAATCAATGTCGCAAGGTTTGGGAATAAAATCCACCGCGCCCAGCGTCAGCGCATGTTGCACGTTTTGCCGCGAATCCTGCCCCGACAACACCAAAATCTTCATTTTAGGGTTAAAAGTCAGCAACTCCTTCACCATCGCAAAACCCTCTTCAGGCGTATGCGGATTAGGCGGCAGTCCCAAATCCACCAATGCCAGATTCGGCATCACCGGCAAGTTTTGCAACAAACGGCGGGTTTCTTCACGCGAAGGCTGGATTTTGACTTCAAACTCTCCACGCAACACAAAAGCCAGGGATTCACTGATCAGAGGGTCATCGTCAACGAGCAACAAACTGGGTTTTGCGGGCATTTTTAGGTCCTTTAAGTATTTGTTTTAGTTAATCTGTTGGAATGAGTGTAAATGGCTATTGTAATCTTTCGACGTCCTGAAAAACACCTCAAGACGTATTGCCCGGCGACAAACCATATTCCAGCAGCAAACCAACAAAAACCGCCAGCCCCAACCAGTGATTATTCAAAAACGCCTGAAAACAACGCGCAGGCTCACGATCTTTAATCAAATAGTACTGATACAGCGCCAAGCCAGCCGCGACCAACAGTCCCAAGTGATAACTCAGTCCGAACCCAAGCCGCCAACCTATGCCCCATAAAGACAACAATACTGCCGCCTGCAACGCACCAATTGCCCATCTATCCGCCACCCCGAACCAAATGGCAGTAGATTTAATACCGATTTTCATATCATCTGCTCGATCCACCATCGCATACTGGGTGTCATACGCCACCGTCCACAGCAGCGCCGTACCAAATAACCACCAAGCCAACAACGGCACAGCGCCCGTTTGCGCCGCAAACGCCATCGGAATCGCCCAAGAAAAAGCCGCTCCTAAAAAAACTTGAGGAAAATGCGTGTAGCGTTTCATGAAAGGATAAGCAGTCGCCAGCAACAGCGCCGCAAAAGACAGCCCGATAGTCAAGGCATTCAGCAACAACACCAGCGCAAATGCCGCTAAACACAGCACGGCAAACAGCCATAAGGCTTCTTTAGGCGACACCTTACCCGTTGCCAACGGGCGTTCGCGGGTACGCTCAACCCGCCCATCAAAATGCCGATCCGCATAATCGTTGATCACACAACCCGCCGAGCGCATCAGCACCACGCCCAGCACAAAAATCAGCACAATACCCATATCCGGGCGCCCCGCCCCCGCCAGCCACAGCGCCCAAGCGGTCGGCCAGAGCAACAAATAAATGCCTATGGGTTTGTGCAAACGGGTGAGGTAAAAATACTGTGTTAGGCGGTCAATGAACATAGGAGATTTTAAGCCAGCCATAAAGGAAACCAGGGTTAAAATAGATCATGAGTGAGGTTCATTTTCTTTAGTAGGTAAAGTAGCGTTCTTTTCAGCAACCTCTGTTGGCGTCGTTGGAGTATCTGGCTTTTTCTTGGGTTCTTTTTTTACCTCACGATAAATCTCATTCGAATCTTTGAATAAGGGGTATTTTTCCAACTCGCCACGCAAATATTTATAGTATTCAAACAATTCATAAAACCGTTCCATTTTTGAGTGAATCATCATAAGGCTTAAAATACCCAGCAACACTACAAAAGAATTAACCACCAATAACGGAATAAGTATCTGCACATTATCAAAGATTTCTGGCGTAAATAAAAAAATACCGCTGCAAAAGTACATAAAATAAACAATAAGCAACAAAATACTAAAACGTGATGCAATACCCCAAATTCCCAAGACACTGAGCAGAGAAGTCAACATACCAATAATATAAGTCATTTTCAATTGCGCATACAAAGATAAATACACATAACCGGAATTTGTAATGCTCAAAGCATCCGAGGGAAAAGGCGTGCGCACGGTATAAGCAATACTTAACATAATCATAAAAACAACTATAACAATAAGATGAAACCTTGTAACATGTCCTCGCTCTTCTGCTGGGTTCATAAGTTTGTTAATACTGGCAACCAACAATCCCAAAAAAGCAACGACCTCTCCTAATTGGTAAGGCAAACTTAAACTATACAGAAAATGCGTGTGTAGATTGCTGTATTGTTTAGAGATTAAAAAAAACAAAGCGATAAACAAAAATGCCGCCGACAAAGCAATCAGCGTAGACAGTATTTTGATGAAATTCCACATGATAAAATAGTTCTGTTGGTTGTACGGCGTAAAAATATACTGTACTCAATACAGCACTAAAGGCACAGTGAATGTCATCTAAAAAATATTCAATATTCAACAGGCTGCTGCCAATAATTGATCCACTTTGGCTAATAACTGTTCATAAGAATAAGCAGCTTTTTGTAGGATACTATTAACCTGTTGTTCCAAACGCTGACGCTCTTCTGCGCTGATTTCTTTTGCAGTTAAAACCACTACCGGAATTTCTGCATATCTAGGCATTTCACGCAAGCGCGTCACAAATTCAAAACCATCCATTTCTGGCATCATTAAATCTAACAAAATCAAAGCCGGTTGACAGCCTTGGAGTAACGCTAAAGCAATGCGTCCATTTTCTGCCGAAACTACGCTACACCCGGCATTTTGCAACAGTTTCTCCATTAATTCTCGGCTACTCAGATCATCTTCTACAACCATGACTAAAGCTTCCTCTAAATTAGCCACCCGATATTTGTTTAAAACTTTGCGCAAAGCTGCATAATCAATGGGTTTTGTGAGGTATTCAGTAGCACCCAACGCATAACCGACACTACGTTCTTCTGATAGCGACAATACTATGACTGGAATCTGGCTTAGTTTTGGGTGGCTTTTAAGCTGTGACAACAGACTCCAACCGTCCATATCCGGCATCATGATGTCCAGCAAAATCGCCGCTGGCGCTTGTTGTTCAGCCAACTGTAAACCTTCCTCGCCGCTATAGGTATGTAGCAGGCGATAATTTGTGTTGTCAATGTGTTTTTGTAGCAGATTGTGCATCATAGGATCATCATCAATCAGCAGCAAAACGGGCTTGCTATCCCCTCTCGCCATAGCAACAGCCGGGGTGGGTAGCAGGGCGGGAAATTCGTTTTCTTCATTCATAGTGTTAGGCAGATAGACCGAAAAAGTCGCTCCCTGCCCTGGTTGGCTCTGAATAAAAATCTGTCCACCCAATAAGTGAGCGAAACTTTTGCTGATGGTTAAACCTAAACCAGTACCGCCGTATTTGCGCGTTGTGGAAGCATCTGCTTGGGTAAAGGCGTCAAACAAGCGAGTTTGTTGCTGTTCGGTCATGCCGATGCCCGTATCACTGACATGAAAAATCAACCAAGGCTTTTGTGCTTCATCATAAAAACTTTCAATCGCTAAGGTAATGTGACCATTTTCGGTGAACTTACACGCATTACTAATGAGGTTAAGCAAGATTTGCCGGATTTTGGTTAAATCTGTGCGCATGGTTTTAATTTCTGGCGGACATTGGAGGCTGAAGCTGTTGTGTTTTTTTTGCACTAAAGGGCGGGTGCTTTGTTCTATTTCAATCAATAAATCTGGTACATAAAAAACTTCGCAATACACATCCATTTTGCCTGCTTCAATTTTGGACAAATCTAAGACGCTGTTAATCAAGCCGAGCAAATGCACCCCTGCATCGTGAACGCTTTTTAAGTCTAAAACATGTTCTACTTCCAATGGATTTTTCCCAGCAACAAGCGCCTCATCTTTGGCTTCTTCTAATAAAATTTCGCTGTAACCAATAATAGCATTCAAAGGTGTGCGCAATTCATGGCTCATGTTAGCCAGAAATTGGCTTTTGGATAAATTAGCTTGTTCTGCGGCTTCTTTGGCTTTTTGTTGGGCTTCTTCCGCTTGCTTGCGTAAGCTGATGTCATAAAAAGAAATCACAGTACCATTGCTGCTGTTTTCTTCTTCTACTAAAGGTGCGGCTATGTAATCTACTGGAAAACAGTCTCCGTTAGATCGCCAAAACACCTCATTTTCTATATGACAGGTTTTTAACTGTTGTTGTGCTTGATAAATGGGAGATTCTATCTGTGGATAGGGACAGCCATCGGCTTTGTACATTTGAATAAGCTGATGAAAATTTTGCTTGAGCAAGTCTGGCTCAGCATAACCCAATAGTTCGCAAGCAACCGGATTAACAAAGCGAATGTTGCCTTGCAAATCAATTTCGCAAATACCGCTGCCGATGGAGTTTAAGATCAATTGATGTTGACGACTGAGGCGGGCTAAGGCTTTTTCGGCTTGTTTGCGTTCTTCTATTTCCTTTTGCAAACGCTGGTTGCTGGCATTGAGTTCGGCATGATGAGCACGTTCCTGTTGAATGAAACGCAGATAAATCTTAATGCGACTGATCAGTTGTGGGGTATCTATAGGCTTGGTGAGATAATCTGCTGCTCCGGCTTCAAAGCCTTTTTGCTTAAATTCTTCAGATTTGTAAGCTGCTGTGAGAAATACAATTGGAATATGCTGGGTTTTTTTCCAGGAACGGAGGAGTTGCGCAGTTTCAAATCCATCCATTACTGGCATTTGTACATCTAATAGAATTAAATCAATTGAGTGATTTAGTGTGAGCTGTAGGGCTTCATTGCCAGAATTCGCTTCTACCACTACAGCATCCACATGATTTTGTAACAAGCTGCGTAACGTAAACAGGTTATTTTTATTGTCGTCAACAATCAGAATGTGTACAGTTTCTTCATGTTTGCTGTCCATCGTGTGCTCCACATAATTTTTGTTGGCTTAATGCTATAAGGCATTTTTACGCAGCACGGCGTTCTTGTCTACTGAGTTGGCGGCTTTTTGTTATTGCAGGCGGTAGGGTTCATAGGCTTGCATATCCAAATTGAGCAATTTTGCTGCGATGCGTAGCGCGTCTTCGATAAAGCTGTCTAAGTTTTTCCAGGGACCACCGCCTGGTAAACATTGGCTGTTGTGTTCGGCACGCAACTGTATCTGTGGCGCACTGTTGGGCTGATTTTCTAGGCTGATAAAGAGTTCGGGTTGTTGCTTGCCTTGGGCGATAATGCCCATTAGGTAGTGGTAGTGGGCGGAGTCTGTGCTTTCTATGTCGCTGAGTACGACTAGGGTAAAATCGCCAAATTGGTAGCGACGTTGCGGTATTGCGCTGCTGATGGTGGGATATGCCATCTTAAGTATCTCCATAAAATTCATTGGCTATCAAGGTGCGCAGATTGTCTGTATAATTCGCTCTTTTTATTCAGAGGCTTAGTGGGGGCTTGTCTGGCAAAATCCCACTAAACCATTTCTTTATATTCCCCGTTCATGGCTGTGAATCTGTTTCACCTCCCTTGATTCTGCACCTGAGCCAACACACTATTGTTCTTTATATGTAGTATTTAAGGACTCAGCATCTGCTGAATAGGTGTTGATTTGAGCAAGCTTGTGCAGAATAAATAATGAATGGATACTTTTATTCTAGGAGAAAATAATGGCAACAGTTGCAATAACCGCTCAAAATTTTGAGCAACTCGTACAAAGTAACGATATGGTTTTAGTAGATTTTTGGGCAAGTTGGTGTGGTCCCTGCCGCTCTTTTGCACCGGTTTTTGAGGCTGCTTCTGATAAATATCCTGATATTGTTTTTGGCAAAGTAGATACGGAAGCTGAACAACAATTGGCTATGCAGTTTCAAATACGTTCAATTCCAACGCTGATGATTTTCCGTGAGCAAATCATTATTTTTGCTCAGGCGGGTAGTTTACCGGCGCCTATGTTGGAAGAGGTTATCAATAAAGCCAAAGAGCTGGATATGGATTTGGTGCGTCAGGAAATTCAAGCCCAACAGGCGCAAGCGGCTAACAATTAAACACGAAAAATGCGCTTGCTCAGGCGCTTAAGATTTATGCTTTGGGAATACCCATGCAATTATGTTATTGGTCTTGCATAATGGCATGGGTATTGTAATTTTTGGTTACTGTAAAGCAAGGATGCTGAAGTATTTTCTTGGTCTGTTCAGATACCCGCCCATATAACGATTTAAGTGTTTGTACAACAGTTGGCTAACCACCGTGGCGCATAGAGCATTATTCACTCCTTTCGTGATGTATTTATCGGGATTCTTCCTGTTTCCCTTGCTGCTTTACGCGGGCTTATCCTGGCACTACGAGTCTGATCGTCTGTTTTTTCCAGCACTCTACACGGGTTTGCAGACTGGCACGCTCTTTATTTCTTCCTTGCTGAGTAGCCTGATGCTCATGCGTCTGTCTTTTGATGCGCCACATCATTTGCGTTCAACCAGTTCTTGGCAATGTTGGTTGGCGTGTGCGCTGCTCAGTTACGCGCTAATCCAGGGTTTTTTCCTTACTCTCTTGCAAGATTATAGTCATCTGCTGTTTTATCACGGCAGTAGCGCCTTGGTTGCAGCGCTGATATTGACTTTGGTTTGGTTGCCAAGCCATTGGTGGAGTGCTCTTCCACTCAGTACGCCCGTGTTAAGCAGCACCTTGTTGGCGCTCATAGGTCTGTCTTTGTGCCTTAAGTTTGGCGATCCGCTCAATATCCCGCAAATCAGCTATTGCCTTTATATGGCTGCTATTGGCTTTGCACTGCATTCTTTCTATTTTTGGCGCACGGCTTGGTTGCTGAAACGTCATACGCGCCTCTGGCTAGGTACTTGGGCGCTATTTATGGCGTTGTATCTGGCGCTCTTGCCACAAGCTGAACTCTGGTCGCCCGCTTGGTGGAGTTTCTATAGTTTTAATACGCTTGCCAGCCTAATTTTGCTGTTTTACTTATTCAGTTGGGCGCATCGCCAACTGGCTCAAAGGCGCTTTTTTCAACAGCGTTACAGCGTGTTGCATGAACTGGCGCTGGTCGGTTTGTTTTATGCTGATGCACAAGGGCGTTGCACTGCTATCAATCCGCATTTGCAACAAATGACTGGCTTAAAAGAAGCGGATTTTAAAGATACTGGCTGGCAACATCGGGTGCATCCAGAGGATCAGGCGCTGGTGGCGGAAAAATGGCGTGATATGGTGCGCTTTAAACAAGCCTGCCAGTCTGAGTTTCGCCTGCGCAAAAGCGATGGCAGCTTGCTTTGGGTGTTGTGTCAAGCCACGCCGGAAACTGATAAACAAGGCAAAACCTTGGGGTTTATCAGCACTTGCGCGGATATTACGGCGCTGAAACAAGCCGAGGAACAACTTCAGGTTTATCGTGAGCAATTAGAAAACAAGGTGGCAGAGCGCACTCGCGCTTTGCGCGAAAGCGAGTCCCGCTTTGCGGGCATTTTGGAAACGGCTTACGATGCGATAGTTGCTACCGATGCAGAACAGCGCATTGTGCTGTTTAACCGTAGCGCCGAACAAATTTTTGGCTACCAACGCGAAGAGGTGCTGGGACAGCCGCTGGGTATTTTGCTGCCTCGGCAACTCACAGCACGTCATCATCTGCATTTTCTGGATTTTTCCGAAACCCCAAATAGCCATTACCAGCCGATGTGTCCGCACAGCTATGTGGTGGGGTTGCGTAAAGATGGCAGCGAATTTCCCGCGGAAGGTTCGATTTCCAAAATGACGCAAGGCAATAAAAGCCTATATACCGCCATTTTGCGCGACTTAACCGCTACTAAACAAACCGAAGCGCGTATGCGTGCAACCCAGCAACGCTATCTGACGCTCTTTGAAAATTCTCCGATTGCGCTGTTAGAAGAAGATTTGTCTGCTATCAAAAATTATCTTGATGCGCTCGTAGATAAAGGCGTTGAAAATTTGCGCCAGTATTTGGAGAACAATTTATCCGTAGTCGCCTATTGTGCTGCATTAATTAAAATAGTGGATGCCAATCAAAACTGTTTACGGCAATTTGAAATATTGAATAAAACTGAGTTGCATGAACAACTGGATGGAATTTTTACTGAAGAAACGCTGCTCACTTATAAAGAAACTTTGTTGCATTTCTACAGCGGGCACAACGCCTTTACCGGAGAGACCTTGTTGCTGACTGCTCAAGGTAAAAAACGCTTTGTGGTGCTACGCGCAACCCTAGTGCCTGATTATGAAAAAAATTGGGGACGTGTGATAGTTTCAGTCACCGACATCACAGAACGCAAACAAAGCGAAATTGAATTAAACTTAGCCAAAGAAGCCGCAGAAACTGCCAATCAAGCTAAAACAGCATTTCTTGCCAGCATGAGTCACGAATTGCGTACGCCGCTCAATAGCGTGCTCGGCTTTGCGCAATTGCTAGAACGCGATCCCAAGCTCGACTACACGCAAAAAGATTACATTTCTACCATTCGCCAAGCAGGTGAACATTTGCTCACATTGCTTAACGATATTTTGGATATGGCAAAAATCCAGGCAGATAAGCATGTACTTAATACTGTTACTTTTTCTTTCCCAGGTTTTTTACGCAAGCTATTGGAAATGGTACGTTTTCAAGCTGGACAGGCAGGCTTAGAATTTCGCTTTATGCCGCAATGTACCTTGCCAGGCTTAGTCAGCGGCGATGAGAACCGTTTGCGACAAGTGTTGTTTAACCTACTGAGCAATGCCATTAAGTTCACGCCACGCGGACAGGTCAGTCTGAAGATTTCACGTCGGCAAGAGTTGTTGCTGTTCCAAGTGGAAGACACGGGCACGGGGATTAGTACAGAGCAGTTAAAAACGCTGTTTCAACCTTTCCAGCAAGGTGGCGAACATTCTTACATCACACCCGGTAGCGGTTTAGGTTTAGCACTTAGCCAGCGTTTCATTTGCATGATGGGTGGCGAGTTACAGGTTAAAAGTGTGCTAGGAAAAGGCAGTGTATTTGGGTTTGAACTGCGCTTGCCAGAAGATTTGAGTTTTTCTGATTTGAGCGCCGAGGAGGCGATTAGCCGCGCACTAGAGGACATTGAGCACAGTCTACAACCGCGCTTAACCGAGGGCGAAGCGGCTGACCTACCTTTGCCAAGCGAGGACAATCTGCGCACTTTGCATGAATTGAGTCTGATGGGGGATGTTGAGGCAATCACACAGCAGCTTCAGCATATACAGGAAGTGCAGCCAGAAACACAGGCGTTCTGTCGTCATTTGCTGCAAATGGCGGATAATTTCCAAATTCAACCGATGCGCAGTTTGCTCAAAGCCTGCCTGCGTCCACCATCGCAATAACCTGTTGTTAAGAAACTAAAATATTAGGCAAACGCCAGTGTTTCATCGGCTTCGCTGCGGTGCTTAACTTCGACTGCTTCCGAAGGGGGTGGTGCGGGCGTTTCCACGGGCAAGCGCACGGTAAAACAACTGCCTTTGCCTGGTGTGCTACGCACCAAAATTTCTCCACCCAACAGGTATACGAATTTTTGTGTAATGGTCAAGCCCAAACCAGTTCCGCCATATTTGCGTGTAGTGGAGGCATCTGCCTGGGTAAAAGCTTCAAATAGTCCAGCTTGCTGAGTTGCATTCATCCCAATCCCATTATCCGTCACTGTCAAAATCAGCCATTCAGTGGTGTTTTCCAAACGGCGCTCAACATGCAGGCTGATTTCCCCCTCTTCGGTAAATTTCGCTGCATTACTCAGCAAGTTAAACAAAATCTGCCGCACTTTAGTTAAATCGGAATAGAGGCGTCCAGGAATGCTGTCAATGTGCAACTGATAACGATTGGCATTTTTTTCCAGCAATGGCTGGATAGTGGTACTGACTTCGTGCAGTAGATGTTCAACATGAAACCATTCTAAAAACAGCGTCACTTTGCCGGCTTCTAACTTGGATAAATCGAGAATGTCGTTGATGAGTCCGAGCAAATGATTGCCTGAAGCACGAATTTTTTGCAGGTCGTGCAACATGCTATGCTCACCTAAATCTTCAGCCTCTTCTTCAAGCATTTCGCTATAACCTATGATGGCATTCAAGGGCGTGCGCAATTCGTGACTCATATTGGCAATAAAGCGGCTCTTGTGTAGATTGGCTTTTTCCGCCTCTTCTTTCGCCTGCTGCAAAGCGATGCTAAGGCGTTGTAATTCATCTACTTGTTGCGCTTGAGAATGGGCAATTTGCTGCGTGGTCTGCAATTCGTTGTACTGGGTTTGCAGATGCAGATGCGCAGTTTCCAATTGCTGCCGCGCTTGTTGCGCTACTGCTGCCATTTGTTGGGCGTTCTCGGTTTCCTGCCCCAATTTTTCTAGCACCTGATTGTAGTGATGTGCAATGGGGCTGACTTCGGAGAAGGGTTCGGCGTACACTCGCTGACTCCAATCCCCAGTTGCCGCCTGTACTTTCATGGTTTGCAACAACTCAGAAAATTCGGTAGAGGCGTTGTGCTCGGTAATATTTAAACCCAATTGCTCTTGTTTACGACTGATGCGCAACGGATGCCACCGATTCAATTGCTTAAGCAGCGCATAAGACACACCAAACGACCAGATGCCGCAAACCACTGCCCCCAGCAATTGGATAAAAAACTGCTCTATCATGCCAACACCTGGCGCGAAGCTATCAGCGGGTGCAAATAGGGCAACAGCCAGCGTACCCCACACGCCAGCAGCAGTGTGTACGGAGAATGCACTTACAGCATCGTCAATACGCCAGCGTAGCAATTGCTCTTCGCTTATTTGCATAACCAATCCGCCAACACCGCCTACAAGAAGCGCCGCACTAGAAGGCAGCAAATGGCAACCCGCAGTGATGGCAACTAACCCCGCCAAACTGGTATTTAGCAGGGTGCGCACATCCACCTGACCCTGTTGTCGCCAACTGAGCAAAATCCCCGCCAGCATCCCGCCAGTGCCACCCAGCAAAGTATTAAGCAAAACGCCACCAACGCTTTGATCAAAAGCGAGCAAGCTGCCGCCATTATAGTCGGATTACTGAATCTTTAAAATAAAAGATATATAAAATCATATGCTTAATAATTATAAAAATATAATTATTGAGTAATCCTACTATAAAACCAAACCAACCAATCCAGAGTAACCAAACACCAAGAATCGCCAGCGGAATACTATGCCCTGGAATTTCGCGGACAACTTGCGAATGATTCTTCGGAAAGCGCCCAACGCGAGGTCCAATCACCAACATTGCCGCAAGCGCAACCCAGCCACCAACGCTATGCACTACGGTAGAACCAGCAAAATCCACAAAACCCAAAGCGCCCAACCAGCCTACCAATGCACCGTGATTAGCGCCACTCCACGCCCAATGCCCAAAAACCGGGTAAATCACCCCGGAAACCAAGGCAGTAATAAGCAAATAGGAATAAAAACGCATTCGTTCAGCAATTGCGCCAGAAATGATAGTGACAGCAGTGCCACAAAAAACTGCTTGGAATAGAAAAAACACAATCTCTTTAGCAGAGTGCTGCTCTGCCTCAAACCAAAAACCATTGAGTCCTAGCCATCCCTGCCAGGAATCACCAAACATGAGTGCATACCCCGCAAACCAAAACAGCAACACCGAAACGCCGAAATCTGCTAGATTTTTGGTCGCTACATTGATGCTATTTTTACTGCGTGTTAGCCCGCTTTCCAAGCACATAAAACCAGCTTGCATCAAAATCACTAAAACAGTGCATAACATGACCCAAGCCAAGTGCAGTAATTCCAATTTTTTTCTCCTGAAAAATCAATAGACTAATACCAAAACAGAAGCCCAAAAGGCTCCAGTGTCTTGTATTTCGCATCACTAAGTCCGTTAGTTCTGCGTGGGCGATAGCCAACGGATAAAATACAAAATCCACGCCATGTCTGGAAGCGAGAAAAATAGAGGGGTTTAGCAAAAAGGTGAGCCGCTATGCAGCATCAATTTAAGCGCATAAAGCAATGAACGCACAAAAAAAGTGCATTAGTGCATTACGGAAATTGCAGATAAATCCAAGTAAATTGGAACTTTGACTCAACGCAAAGGAACGCAAAAAATACAGGCAATAAAAAACCCCGCTTGGTTAGCAAGCGGGGTTAGCAGAATGAAGCCCT
>DYPD01000179.1 GCA_020720115.1 Thiomargarita sp.
CAGTGAAGTATTTAAAATAAACATAACAAATTTATAGGAATTTCACTATATAATCACTTTCATTAGACCACTACCATGGAATTTTTACTTGTCTAATTAATTGATTTTTAATATCGCAATAAGTCTATTATTAGGGAGTTATGAATATGGCTGAGCCAGTTTGTGCAAAAAGAGCACCTTATGCAGTGGAATTAGAACCAGGTACTTATTATTGGTGTAGTTGTGGTAAATCCGCTAATCAACCTTTCTGTGATGGTGCGCATAAGGGATCGGAATTCAAACCTGTTGCTTTTACTGTGGAGAAATCTGAAGAGGCGACACAAGAAATGTATTTGTGTGGTTGTAAAGTGACAGCCAGTCCTCCAGTTTGCGATGGTTCCTGTAGTGTGCAAAATGAGGATGAATATGAAAATATTGATACCTAGAAAGGGTGTTTTAGTTGTTTAAGCCAAAAGGGATAAGGGTGCAATACTGCCATTATCCCTTTTTTAATTTTACAGTTTAAGTTGTATGTCATTGCATTGCCAAGAAGATAGCCCAGCGGTGCTCAGGGTTTCGGCAACTTCTTGGTGGGTTGCCAGCGGTAACAGGCGCAGGCTGCGGTGGTTGAAAACCTGTTGTATGCGTGCGTAGTGCTGGGCAAAGTGCTGTTGGTAACGGGTGCGGGTTGCGGCGTTGGCGCTGTTGAATTGCAGTAGGTGTGCGCCGTCGGTGACGCTGTAGCGTCCTGGCGGGGGGAGTTGGCGTTCGAGTTCGTCGTAGATAAAAATGCCTAAAATATCTGTGTGTTGTGCTAGGCGTCTGAGGTGTTGTTCGGCTTCTGCGTCAAAGCTGTGGAAGTCGCTGATGACGCACAGCAAGCTGCCGGGGTGGGCAACGCGCCGGAGTTGTTGCAGGGCGCGGGCGATGTGGGGGCGCGGCTGGTCCGCGCTGGGTGTGGCCTGGGTGGCTTGGGCGAGGGCGTTGAGGAGGCGCAGTAAGCCGCGTCGTCCACCGGCGGGGCGTATGTCTTGATGCTGTTGTGGGCTGAGGATGATGCCGCCGATGCGGTCGCCTTGGGCTTTGGCTGCCCAGGCAAGGAGGGCGGCGCTGTGGGCGGCAAGCACGGATTTGAAGACTTTGCGTGTGCCAAAGTAGAGGCTGGGGCTGAAGTCGGCGAGAATGAGCATGGGGCGTTCGCGTTCTTCTTGGAAAATTTTGGTGTGCGGTTTGTTGCTGCGGGCGGTGACGCGCCAGTCTATGCTGCGGATGTCGTCGCCAGGCAGGTAGTGGCGGGTTTCGACAAATTCCATGCCGCGTCCGCGAAAGCCGGATAAGCGCCCGCCTGCCAGTAGGGTCATGACTTTGCTGCGACCGGGTAGGGTGAGGGTTTGTGCTTTGAGGCGTAGCAGGAGCAGTTCTTCGAGTGTGGTATGAATGCCGCTGTGCGGTGCTGCTGCCGTTGCAGGTGGGTGCTTGGCGGTGAGAGAGCGGAAAAAGTTGAGCATGGCTAAACCCGTGGGTTGACGGCGGTGAAGAAGTGCCTGGTGTGGCTTATCCTAATCAGGCAGGACAAGCCGTACGTTGCGGCTTGTCCTGGTTATAGGCGCTGGGTTGGAAAGCACAAGTTATTGAATGAAGAGGGTGGATAAATTTTCTGCTAATTGTGGATGGGTGGCTTCGTGTTCGTTTAAGCGTAGTAGCACGCTACGAATACCTAGGCTGGACTGCATGGCATTGGTGATGGGCTGCACAAAGCTTTTCATGATGTGCATGAAATGTACTGATTCTTCGGCGGGGTTTTGGGCGCTATTCATGTCCAGTAAACCGGCGTAGGTTAATTGCCGATTGGCGGCAAAATACACTGTGTCAAGGCTGATATTGCGTAGGCTGACGAGGTTTAGCAGCTTGGTTTGTAAAGCGGAGAATTTTTCTGCACATTCCAGCAATTGATCAGCAAATTGGCGTGCATCTCCAGTTTGGATCAGGGCATCTAGGTAATGGCTTAGGGATGGATGAGCAGCGACTATTTGCCACAGGTGAAAGTGCTGGTCAGCACACTGTGCCAGTGCCAGATAGCGCGGTTCTGGGAGCAACTGCATGACTGTCAGCGACCACTGCATTTGTTGGTGTAATTGATTACGCGCTGCGGCTTCGCTGGGATAGTGCCAATCGGCTTGGGAAAAGTAGCGCCATTTGGCATCGCTGTGTTCAACGCACCAGTAGTCAGCATCAAGGCTGTGAAAATGCAGTTCTTCTGCTTTGATAGGCTGCAAGAGCGCCTGGGTTGCCAGCGGCGGCGCCAGCCAGTGTAGCGGCGTGTTATGGTCGGGAAGCTGGGTACGGCAAGCCGCAACGCTGGCATGTTCGCCAGACGTGGCTGTTGGTGCTGCGTCGGCGGCTTGCGTCAGTGGCAAGCGCGAAGGGGTTTGGGGATCAAGCAGATAGTGTAGCGCCAAACCACCAGCGCTGGTTTGCCAACGCCCTTGCTGTTCACCTTGTTGAAAGTATTCAAATAAGCTGTCGCCGCTGTTGATGTCAAGCGTGCCAGAGGACAACTCGTGCCGTTTTTTCAATTCAGTGGTACGTTCTAACGCCAAACGCACGGCAAAAACAAAGGTTTCGCGGATGCTTTCGCCAGTGCTTGCTATCGAGCCGTAAATGCGTAAATGCTCAGGAAAAAATTCCTGTAAACGGGTTTCTGCTAGGGCTTCTTCGGCATCTTGGAAGTTAGCTTGCAGCAAGATTTTCGGTACGGGCGCGGCAACTGCACTCAGGCTATTTTGCAAACGGCGGAAATATTCTAGGCTTAAGGGCAACGCCGCTACGCGAGAATCCAGCACAAATACAACGGCATCAGCGGTTTGTAACAAATACTCGCGCTTAGCAAACAAGCGCGGATCGCCAGGCGTGCTGAGAATTTGGCAATGAATCGGGCGATTTTCAAATAAGCCACCAATATAGTCCAACCAATCAAAATGCTGCGTTGCGCTGCCTGCTGCGTCAGGAGAAAACACCGGTTGCGGCGTTTTTAAGCTTTGCTGTAGTGCATGTAGACTGGCTGTCTTACCCACACCTGGGGCGCCATCATACACAATGCGAACCACTACGCGATCAGTTTCCGTATCAATCATTGCCATAAATCAAGCCCTGCCAGTTGCTCTTGAGTTCTTAATAGTTGTACTAGAGCGTAGAATTTTATATTGAATTTCATGCGAGTGCGCATTTTTAAATTGTCAAAATTAAAATTACGGGTTGGATGACAGCTTTCACGGCAAGCCAGAGCCTAAATTGGCTTTGACGAGGGCGTCAAAGTTGCTACATTGCTCTCGATAAATCCATATACTGGCTATACAAATTTTTTTCTAACCGAATCCAACTTTGAAGGCGTATTTTATGACGAGCCAAACCGTTGTTGTCTTGGGCGCATCGCCCAAACCTGAGCGTTATTCCAACCAAGCAGTGCGCGATCTGGTTGCGCATGGGCACAAGGTTTATCCAGTGCATCCAACCAGCGCACAAATCCATGCACAACCCTGCTATAAAAGCCTGGACGCCATTGATGTGCCGGTAGATACGCTCACGCTGTACGTTGGTGCGGATCGCTCTGACCAATTGAGCGAGAGCATTTTTAAGCTCAAACCCAAACGCATTATTATGAATCCAGGCACAGAAAACGATGCGCTTGAAGCCCAAGCCCAAGCCCTGCATATTGAAGTAGTACGCGGCTGCACGCTGGTGATGCTACGCACGCAACAGTTTGATCTATAGTAATAAAATGGACTGAATTGCAGACACAAAAAAACGGAAGCCGCTGTTAGCGGCTTCCGTTTTTTTAATGCGCTAGTAAGCTAGACTTAATTATTTAGCTTCGCTGGCAGCAGGCGCAGCAGGAGGTACTGCGCCGTAAGGAGCATAAGGAGCGCCGTAAGGAGCGCCATAGCCGCCACCGTAAGGAGCGCCATAAGGAGCTGCACCGTAAGGAGCGCCATAGCCATAAGGACCATAACCATAGTAAGGGTTGTTGTAGCCATAGCCACTGCCATTACCATAAGCGTTGCCACGAGCAGACATGTTCATGTTGAAGTCGCCAGAACCGTCGCCCAGACCGTTGCCGCTCCAAGGACCCCAACCGCTCCAAGGACCGCCGCCCCACCAAGCGTGAGCAGGTGCAGACAGAACAGCGGCGCCTAATACTGCTGATAAAGCCATAGCTTTAGCGATATTTTTCATGGTGTTACTCCTAGATAGAGATGAAGATGATTTAGTTTTTTACGGAAAATTTCAACAACCGGCTTGGTGTAGGTGTGTACCCAAGCAACGGATAGTATTCTAGTACAAGGATTCAATATTAGCAACCTCTAATGTACTTATTTAAGTTGTTTTTTTGCGACAAACAGGCAAGGAATATTTTATTTTTTTAGGTAATACACTGACTTAAATAAAATTATAGCCTGAACTAAAAAGAAATAAATTTTTGCAGCTTTGCTTCAGATTGTTGTAATTTAGCAACTATCAGCAGTCTGGCGTAAAACTCAAGCATTGGTTGTTGCAAAAAACCGCTTCAATACTAGAGATAACAAGGAGATGTTATGACGCATTTAGATTACCCGACAGCGGGCGAAAAACTCTGCATTGAAAATGGACAACTGCAAGTCCCGGATAATCCCATTCTGGGTTTCATTAAGGGAGACGGCATTGGTCCTGACGTGATGCACGCTTGTCTGCGCGTCTGGGACAGTGCTGTCGCGCAGGTGTATGCAAGACAACGGAAAATTTATTGGCAAGAGCTATTCATGGGAGAAGCGGCAGCACAGCGTTATCAAGGGGCTATTTTTCCAGAGGAAACCCGTCAGGCGTTGAAAGATTTAATAGACTTGTTGCGGCATAAGCCCAGTAAAAATGCGGAGTTTGAGAATATAACTGACTCTAAATTTTTCGGATTTCAGCTAACCCATTGATTTTTCGTAGTCATCAAGCTAAAGTGCTTTTTGTAAGGCATTGATTTTTCTTATTTTATAGGCGCAACAAGTCTAATAGTCTCTATCAAGGTACCTCTAACGACTCCGGTTGGCAAGGGCTTTCGTTCGCTGAATGTCAGCTTGCGCCAAGACCTTGATTTATATGCTTGTGTGCGTCCAGTACGCTATTTTGACGGGCTGCCATCGCCGCTACGTCACCCAGAGCGCGTGGATGTAGTGATTTTTCGGGAAAACACTGAAGATGTCTATGCGGGTATCGAATACGCTGCGGGTTCACCAGAAGCCGACAAAGTCGAAGCCTTTCTCAAGGAGGAAATGGGGGCGAAGTTTTTTGCTCACGCCGGAACTAGGTATCAAACCTATCAGCGCCTTTGGCAGCAAACGTCTGATGCGTAAAGCGGTGCAATATGCGCTAGATAGCCGCAAAGAAAGCGTCACCATAGTACACAAAGGTAACATCATGAAATTCACTGAAGGCGCGTTTCGCACCTGGTGTTACGAAGTGGCGCGGGAAGAATTTGCTGAACACACCCTTACTAAAGAAGAACTTTATCGGGTATACGGCGGCAAACGCCCAGCCGACAAAAAAATCGTCATCAAAGACCGTATTGCCGACAATAGACTTGTTGCGACATAAATCCAGTAAAAATGCGGAGTTCGAGAATATAA